>JACQYN010000150.1 GCA_016208235.1 Deltaproteobacteria bacterium | reverse complement strand
AGTACACGATATGGCCTTTAAGATGAAAAACGCCCGGCGCTTTCTGGGCGAAGGGGACAAGGTCAAAATTTCCGTGATTTTCCGGGGCCGGGAGATCGCCCATACCGACCGGGGCTTCCGCCTGCTGGCGCAGATTTCCGAGACCCTGGCGGATATCGCCACGGTGGAACAGCACCCCAAACTGGAAGGCCGGAACCTGAGCATGATCGTCACTCCCAAATGATGGTTTTTAGTTTTTAGTTTTTGGTTATTATTAAAAGTTAAACCATCTCTGGACAGGGAGCCGGCTGCTTTCTTGAACAGGCCGAGGAAGGCATTTCTTTTTTTTACTAAAAACCAAAAACTAAAAACCGAAAACTGTATTTATAAGTGAGGTTTAAGTTATGCCCAAAATGAAATCCCATCGGGGTGCGGCCAAGCGCTTCCAAGTCACCGCCAGCGGCCGTCTGAAAAGGAAAAACCCCAACCAACGCCACATCTTGACCAGCAAGTCCCGGAAGAGAAAACGGCATTTGCGGCTGCCGGATTATATCTCCGGGGCCGATGAAAAGAACATGAAACGCCTCTTACCTTACTTATGAAATAGGAGCACCCCATGCCTCGCGTAAGAAAAAGTGTGGCCTCCCGGGCCCGGCGCAAAAAATTTCTGAAGATGGCCAGCGGTTTCCGCAGCGGCCGGCGCCGCCTCTACCGCTCCGCCCGGGAAGCCGTGGAACAGGCCCTGACGTTTGCCTACCGGGACCGTAAGGTGCGGAAACGTGAATTCCGCGCCCTGTGGATTGTCCGCATCAACGCGGCCCTGCGGCCTCTGGGCATGTCATACAGCAAATTTATCGGCGGCCTGAAAAAGGCCCAGATCAACCTGGACCGCAAGGCCCTGGCTGATTTGGCCCTGTTCGACCCCACGGGTTTCGCCAAGGTGGCGGAACTCTCAAAGCAGGCGATTTAGAGCTGTCAGCGATCAGCTGTCAGCTTTCAGCTAAAGAAAGGGTGGCGATTCACCTTTTTTTCTCGTTCCCAAGCTGTGCTTGGGAACGCAATTTTTGCCCAAGCTCTGCTTGGGCAGACTTATTAGCAGCCGTCTGTCCGATTAACAATTAAATTTCAGCGAAGCGAAGCTTCGCAGCCAATTGGGTTCCCAAGCGCAGCTTGGGAACCAGAGGAAAAAGCTGAAAGCTGATCGCTGACAGCTGAAAGCTTCCCAATGACCTTTAAAGACCGAGAGATCCAGGAACTCCAGGAAGTCGGGCTTCAGGAAATCCAGGCCGCCGGGAACGCGGAGGACCTGGAGCGCCTGCGGGTGAAGTATTTGGGCCGCAAGGGGGCCCTGACCCAGATACTGCGCAGCCTGGGGCAACTGGACCCGGAACCGCGCCGCCGCGTAGGCCAGGAGGCCAACACGGTCAAGCAGGTCCTGGAAGAGGCCCTGGCTCAGGCTTTGACGGCTCTAAAAGACGCAGCCCTGCGGGCCGCGGCCCCGGCCCTCGATGTCACCCTGCCCGGCCGCCGCCTGCCCTGGGGCCGGCTCCACCCCCTTACCCGGATTAACCGGGAGGTCTGCGACATCTTCCTGCACCTGGGGTTTGAAACCGTGGAAGGCCCCGAGGTGGAGCTGGATTACTACAACTTCGAGGCCCTGAACATCCCGGCGGACCATCCGGCCCGGGACATGCAGGATACCTTTTACTTCAACGATAAGGTGCTGCTCCGCACCCACACCTCCCCCATGCAGATCCGCACCATGGAGCAGCGGCAGCCCCCGGTGAGGGTCATTGCCCCGGGCCGGGTCTATCGCCGGGACTCGGATTTGACCCACACCCCCATGTTCCACCAGGTGGAGGGGTTGTTGGTGGATAAAGGGGTGACCTTCGCGGACCTGAAAGGGGTGCTTACCGCGTTCGTGCACCAGATGTTCGATCCGGAGGTGGGGGTGCGCTTTCGGCCCAGCTACTTTCCCTTCACCGAACCCAGCGCGGAAGTGGATATCGAGTGCGTCATCTGCCGGGGAGAAGGCTGCCGGGTCTGCAAGACCACCGGCTGGCTGGAGGTTCTCGGCTCAGGCATGGTGCACCCCGCGGTTTTCGAGGCCGTGGGCTACGACCCGGAGGAGTACACCGGCTTTGCCTTCGGCTTAGGCATCGAGCGCATCGCCATGCTCAAATACGGCATCGACGACATCCGCCTCTTCTTCGAAAACGACCTGAGATTCTTGAGACAATTCTAATAATCGAATTGGCAAAAAAACGGGCCGGAAGACCCGCTTCCGGCCCATCTTTGCCAGGTTGTCAGCCTTGCAAATCCGGCTTTACTCCGCGGCGGCCAAGCCCAGGTGGTGCATGACTCGGCGGTTGAAATAGGCCGAAGCATCCTGGTTTCCCATCAGGCCGAAGCGCACCTTGAGGGTGGTGATTTGGTTGGGCCGGGAGATAAGCTGAATCTTAACGGTGGTGTCCGGCGGTTGCACCG
The DNA here is from genome assembly GCA_016208235.1 of Deltaproteobacteria bacterium. Classification (GTDB taxonomy): domain Bacteria; phylum Desulfobacterota; class Desulfobaccia; order Desulfobaccales; family 0-14-0-80-60-11; genus SURF-52. The sequence continues at coordinate 4,691 of JACQYN010000150.1, read as the reverse complement.
CCTCGATTTTGGACTCCAGCGCGCCATATTGCTGGCTGCTAATTCTAAGCTTCAAGTCGCCGCAGGCTTTCAGGCTAGCGTTCCAAACCTCCTGCATGGGCCGGGGATAATCCTTCTCCATGGTCCCCTCCATCCATTTATAAGTGCCGATGGCCGCCGTAGCCCCCAAGCCGATGAGTACGGTCTCCACACAGGCTGCGGTGCAGAGTAGTATCACCAATAGCGCTGCCAGTTTTCCCCGCAATTTTTTCTGCATCATTCCGCTCCCCCTTTTTGGGCCGTATTCTCTGTCTTATGCCATGAATTTAAGAGAGTGTCAACGCCCCCCTGGAATCGCCTGTTGGCCGTAGTCGCAGTACGGCAGGATGGGGCAGATAGGGCATTTAGGTTTCTTGGCGGTGCAGATGCTGCGGCCGTGCCAGATCATCTGGTGGGAGAATTTTGTCCAACGCTCCTGCGGCACCAGGGGCATGAGGTCGAATTCGATCTTCACCGGGTCCTGGTTGGCGGTCAGGCCGAGACGCTGCGCCACCCGGCCCATATGCGTATCCACCACGATGCCGGGAATACCGAACGCGTTCCCCAGGATGACGTTCGCGGTCTTGCGGCCGATGCCGGGAAGCTTGACCAGTTCCTCCTGGGAGGCCGGCACCTGGCCGCCGTGGTTCTCCACCAGGGCCTTACAGATGCCCTGGACGCTCTTGGCCTTCTGCCGGAAAAAGCCGGTGGGGTGAAAAACCGCCTCCAGGTCCGCCAGGGGCGCGTCGGCATAAGCCGCGGCAGTGGGATATTTCTTAAAAATTGCCGGTGTCACCTGGTTGACCCGCACGTCGGTGCATTGAGCCGAGAGCACGGTGGCCACCAGTAGTTCCAGGGGATTGGTAAAATCCAGGGTGACGTGCGCGTCTGCATAGTGCTCATCCAGGATTTTTAAAATAGGCCCGATTTTTTCCGCGGGGTTCATGGCTCCTCCTGAGGTGATAAAAATTAACCACAAAGACACAGAGACACAAAGGGGCACAAAGAGTATGGAAAATAGGGACACTTCCTATTTTTCTAAGCAAGGCCTAATTACCGAGGGAAAAATAGTAAAAAATAGGAAGTGTCCCTCTTTTCCCCTTTGTGGTTAACACTTATCATTTCTTCCATCTGGCTTTTAGGTGTCCTGCCAGTTCCCGGAATTCCGGGATGCTCAGGAAAGACAGCAGCAGGGCGTAAAGGCCGATACCCAGGGAGATAGTCACCCCCAGTCCCAACAATTGGCCGAAAAGACCGCCGCCCAGCCGGTCGAAAATCACCGGGTAAAGATAGGCCACCGCTAGGCCCATGGCCAGGGACGCGGCGCTGACCTTGAGGAGGGTGGCCAGCAGGGGGCGCACTTCCAATCCCCCCAATTTATGGTAAAGCATGGCCCCCAGAAAGAAGAAATTAACAAAGGTGCTCAAAGAGGTGGACAGGGCAATGGCCCGGTGCTGCAAGGGCGCCAGGGTGAGGTTGATGAAGACCAGGTTGGCGGCCACGGTCAGGAAAGAGCCGATTACCGGGATGCGGGTGTCGTTCAAGGCGTAGAACACCGGCACCATGATCTTCACCGCGGCGAAGGCAAACAGCCCCAGAGCGTACCAGCTTAAGGCCGCGGCGGTCTGCTGGGTGTCTATCCCGGTGAATTGGCCGTGCTGGTAGATCAGGCCAATGATGGGTTGGGCCAGGAAGATCAGGCCGCAGGCCGCGGGGATGGTCACCAGCAGGGCCAGGGATAGGGAGGATTGGAACGCGGCTTTGAGCGCCGGGAAATCATGGACGGCCGCGTGCCGGGACACCAGGGGCAGGGTGGCGATGGACAGGGCCACGCCGAAAAGGCCCATGGGCAGGTGAAAGAGGCGATACGCATAGCTCAGCCAGGAGAGGCTCCCCTGGGGGCAACTGGCAGCATAGAAAGTATTGATGAAGATATTGACCTGGGTGGCGGACAGGCCCACCACCGCGGGCAGCATGAGCTTGAAGATGCGGCGTAGCCCCTCATCCTTAAGGTCCAACACCCAGGCGGGACGGAAACCGACCTTGAAGAGCAGCGGTACCTGGGAGAGGAGCTGCAGCAGGCCGCCGATCAACACCCCCCAGGCCATGCCGACGATGGGGTGAATCCCGAAGAAAGGCGCGGCCAGGCTCAGGCCCACCCCGAAGACAATGGCCCCCAGGTTGAAAAAGCTGGAAGCCAGGGAGGGAATAAAGAATTTCCCCTCGGTGTTCAGGATGCCCATGACCAGCGCGGCCACGGAGATCAGGAGCAGGAAGGGGAACATGATGCGGGTCATCAGGGTGGTCAGCCCCAATTTGCCGGGCACGAGGATAAAGCCCCGGGCCATCAGGCCCACGATCTCCGGTGAACAAAACATGCCCACCAGGACCACGCCCCCCACCAGCAGGGAGAGGCAGACCAGCACGTTGTTGGCCAGCCTCCAGGTGCGCTCCTCTCCCCGCAGTTGCCGGTATTCGGTGAACACGGTGACAAACGCGGAGCTCAACGCGCCTTCCGCGAACAGGTCCCGGAGGAGGTTGGGAATGCGGTAGGCCACCACAAAGGCGTCGAACGCGTACCCGGCCCCGAAGAGCGCGGCAAAGACCTGCTCCCGCACCAGGCCGAGAATGCGGGAGGCAAAGACCGCGATACTCACCGCGCCTGCGGCCCGGGCGATTTTCTCTGTGTGGTTGGAGATAGGGCTGGTCAAAGGGCAGACCTAGAGAACCGTTTTTCGTTTTCGGTATTCGGTCTTCGATTGTACCTAATATTAAACTAAAATTAGGTTTTTATCTGCTTCGAAAATACTTTGAAAAGTTCAAGGTTCGAAGTTCAAGGTTCAAGGTTAAAAAGACTGTGGTGAAGGGAGGCTCTAGAGGAAAAGGATTAAAGGAACGCGGGGTCTAAGGCAAGCTGTATTTCTTGGACGATGGCATTTTCTGACCAGCCGCATATTCTCAATCGCGGCCCCCGGGGGAAATTTCCGGGTATCCGGAGGAGCTGCCCTCACCCGGCGTTTGCAGCCAATTTCTCGATGGGGAGGTGTGGCTTCTTTTTCTTAGCCCCGGGTTTACTGGGCGCCTTATCCTTTTTGGTGGGGGCCTTGGCCACAGTTTTTTGGGCTTTGGCCCGGGGCGCTACCTTCCTCAATCTGGGTTTTTTCTTGGGCCAGGAAGGAGGCGCATTTTTCTCTGGCAGCATCTGGACCGGCGGAGTCTCAGGGTGGAGGTAAGCGTAAGCAGGCTGACCCGAATCTCCCTGAGTTTTGATGGGCAAGATTTCCTGGCGCGCCATCGCCTGGCCGGCCACCCCGGGATCTTGCCCCCAACTGGCTGAGATAATGCTGGCTGATCTTAGATTTTCGTACTGGGGAGGGAGTCCCAGGATGGAGATGAGGATAACGATCCCTACACCTACGCCGGTGCCGCCCGCCAGGGTTAGGCGCCTTCTCCGCCGCACCTGTCTGAAGGAGCGAAACTGCCGGCGATGACGTCGGGTCCAGACCCTGGTGAGGGCGTAAATCCCGTAAGCGCAGAGAATAAAACCCAGGGTAGGAAGCACCGACTCTCCTTAGGCGACGTTGGCCCAGATTAGCAGCAGCGATTCCGGAAGTCAACCCCATCCCCTTCAATTATATCGGCACTTTTCCGAACCGCCTAAAATCCGGGGCAATTTTGACAATTAAATTATTCGCGTCATATTATTGACACATTTTTTCTTTTAGCGTATAAGAATCCCACGGGGGATGCAATATGGAGCAGGGTAACGCCAACATCCTGGTCATCGATGACGTCTTGGCGGTGCGGCAAAGCCTCCAGGAAATCCTGGGGGCCGAAGGCTACGAAGTGGAGACCGCCCCCGATGGCGAAACCGGTCTGCAGCGCGTCAAAGATCAGCCCTTTGACCTGGTTTTGACGGATTTAGCCCTTCCCGGGTTGGGGGGCATGGATATTCTCAAATATCTGGTGCGCCATCAACCTGAATGTTCCTGTATCATCATTACCGGCTACGGCACCATCCAAAATTCCGTGGCCGCCATGCGGTTGGGAGCCTACGATTATCTGTGCAAGCCGGTGGACCCCCAGGAGCTGCGGCTGGTGGTGGCCCGGGCCCTGGAACACCGCCGCCTGAAGCGGGAAAACCTGCAGCTCAAAAAACAACTCCACAAACGCTATGGCTTCGCCAACATCGTGGGCAACAGCGAAGCCATCACCCAGGTTTTTGAACTCATCAAAAAGGTGGCGGATACCGACAGCACCGTCCTGATCCTGGGGGAGTCGGGCACCGGCAAGGAACTCATCAACCGGGCCATTCACTATAACAGCCTGCGGCGGGAAGGGCCGCTAATCCCGGTGAATTGCGCCGCTATCCCGGAAGAGTTGCTGGAAAGCGAACTCTTCGGCCACGAGCGGGGGGCCTTCACCCATGCGGTGCGGACCCGCATCGGCCGCTTCGAGCAGGCCAGCGGGGGCACCATCTTCCTGGATGAGATCGCGGATATGAGTCCCAGCCTGCAGGTGAAGATTCTCCGGGTCCTCCAGGACCGCTCCTTTGAGCGTATCGGCGGCGTCAAGACCATTAAGGTGGATATCCGGGTGATCGCCGCCACCAATCAGAACCTGGAGGAAATGGTGCGCCAGAGCCGATTCCGGGAAGACCTCTATTATCGCCT
>JACQYN010000149.1 GCA_016208235.1 Deltaproteobacteria bacterium | reverse complement strand
GACCAGAAGGGTACTAACGGGGGACTGAGCAGTACGTCTCCCCTGGTCCTGAGAAACTACTTATATCTTGCCCTCATCTCCATCTTGTCAGCATAGCCGCGTGCCAATCCATTTATTTCCAGCACTTTTTGAGGGTCAATTCCCCCCCCATGGGGGCGGGTCCATTTAGTTGGTGACACTGCATTTTTTTCGCGCCCTGCTCCACCGGGATCTTCCAGGTTGGGCCCATTCTCAAAGTCCCTGGCCAGGTAATATCTGCATGTCCCAGATGTTCTTCAAATTTCTGCCGCCGATGGTCATTCGAGAAACTGGCAAGACATCTTGAGAAACCACTGGTGTCTGACAGATGAATAGAAATTGGGTATCGGTCTATCCTTGGCCCTCCTAAGAATTGCCTACAGGTATTAATTCTTTGGTCTCTCACCTACCAACTAACTCCTATCCAGTGGCTGGCCCACTCACCTTCCAAAGCTTGGAGATGATTCTGAGGATTTTTTTAAAGGAGCCCCGCCAGCTCTTTCACTCCGACCATTTTTACCTTCAAACCTTTATATTCTCGCGCATATGGACGATCCACATCCTGGGCCACTACCAGGTTTTCCCCCAGGGGATAGAGTTTTCTGAAGATCCCGAGATTGCCCGGGTCAAAATCCCCAGCAGACCATTTGCACTCGATGGCCATCGGCTCAGCGGGCCTTTTTCTGAGAATGAAGTCAACTTCGTGCCCCCGTTTGTCTCGCCAGTAAAATATCCGCCGCGTTTGTATCTGCGCCTGAATTTCGTTCAAAACCAAATGTTCCCATAGAATCCCATAATCCTCACGTCTCAGTTGCTGCCAGCCTCGAAAACAGCAAATAAAGCCGGTATCGAAGGCATAAACCTTGGGCGCCGAAACAATCTCGGTGGGGCGGTGAGAACTGAAAGGTCTCACTACATGCACTAGAAATGTTGCCTCCAGGACATTCAGATAATTGGAGATGGTCGTACGACTCACTTCGCAAGGACGGGCAAAGCTACTGGCCTCAAATATGCCCCCGCTTCGCACCAGCAACAACTCGACAAATTTGAGAAAAGCATGCCGCCTTTCCAACCGGAACAGCTCCTGAATGTCCTTGGCCCAGTAGGAATCAAGCCATTCTTGAAAATCTCGCTCCGGTATCTCTCCGGCCAGAAAGAAAGGTGGCAATCCCCCGAAAAGAAATCGATGGCTCAGGTCGGTATTCTGAAAATCTTCTAAGTCGGCCAATATCATAGGGGTGAGCCATAACTCCGCTTTGCGGCCAGCCAGGGTATCCCGAAATTTTGCAGACGCCCCCAGTGTTGAAGAACTAGTGGCCAGCACTTTCAGGGCAGGAAAATGGTCCGCAGCAATTTTAAGCAGTTCCGAGGGGTTTGATAAGCGATGGATTTCATCCAGGACTACGGTGCGGCTGCCAAGACCAGCGAGGAAGGACTGCGGATCCTCCAGCATCCGCCTAACCCGTGGCAGCTCGCAATCGAAATACTCAATGTCGGGCAGGCTTTGGGAGAGATAGGTCTTGCCCACCCGCCGCACCCCGGCAAGCCAGACAACCGGACGCCGTTCCCAAGCATTGTTTAGCTTCTCCAGCCAAAATCGACGATATACCATTTGCAATCAAATTATCATTTAATACTACTAAATGCAATCAAGATGTGCATAACGTACGCGTATTTCATAGCCGTTTCACGCTCCTATTTTCCTCCGGGGGTAGGTACCGGCCCTGTTTAATGTCACCCTGCTCTTGCCAAAGGCTTCTAAATTTTTCTGTGGACAAGTACTGATCATCATACGGGGTTCTCTGCTTTAGCCTCTTGCCATTTCTTTTTATGTTCCAGAGCCTCAAATCATTTTCCTCACAAAGATCCTGGGAGGATATGGAGATCAGATCAACGGTTTTTTTCGATTTGATGATAAGTGAAAGAACTGGCGGATAAAAGTTAAAGTACTGCATCAATTTGCCGATAAAAGAATTGAAGGAAATTAAAGCCGGTTTTAGTTAAGCCAAACTAAGGAATAATAAAACTGTATTGACAAATAGTTATTAATGTTTAAAGATTCTTTATGCGGATGAAAATTTCCCTGCTGGCCGTCACGTTGTTACTCCTCGCCCTGAACGGAGCCTCCGCCTCTTCTCCGGGGGTGAGCGACGACGGCTCCCTGGTCCTGGACACCAAAGAGTCTCCCACTAAAATAAATTCCGGGGACACCCTCCACGACATTCAGACTCTGGGCAATGAGGTCCAGGCCTATATCTTCCATAACCGCACCCGGGTCTGGTCCCCCAACTATGTTTATCGGGCCCGCAAGTCTGCCTGGAACCCCTTGCCCAATCCCCAATTGGAACGCTTGATCTCCAAGTATTCCCAGCAGTACCGGGTGGACCCGTCTTTGATCCGGGCGGTGATGCGCCATGAATCGGGCTACAACTCCCAGGCGGTTTCCCCCAAGGGCGCCCAGGGCCTGATGCAGTTGATGCCCGGCACCGCCGCGCTCATGGGAGTACAAGACCCCTTCGATCCGGAACAGAACATCGCCGGGGGCGTGGGTTATCTCCGGCGTTGCCTGGACCGCTTCCAGCACAATGTCCCCCTGGCGGTGGCCGCGTATAACGCCGGGCCGGAAGCCGTGGCCAAGTATCACACCATCCCCCCTTACAGCGAGACCCAATCCTTTGTCCAGAACGTGCTGGGAACCTACCAGGCCTCCGGCGCCGCACCGGCAGCCTCTGCCGCTGCAGCCTCCGGTAAAGGAAAGCCCAAAGCGAAAGCCGCCCAGGCCCCGTCCCGGCCCAAAGGCCCCAAGATCATCGAAGTCAGGCCCCGTAAAAAGAGCCAGCCCCGGGTCGCCCAGAATACCGCGGAATAAGTTCCAAGTTCCAGGTTCCGAGTTCCAAGTTTAAGCTGCGGTCTCCTCTTTCTGGTTCCCAAGCTGCGCTTGGGAACCCACTTGGACGCAAAGCTTTGATTTGCCAAATTATCTCAATTTATTAACCATCTACCGCCATTAGTCTCTTATACCAAGCAAAGAAGTAATATTGAGCTGTCATTCTGAACGGAGCGAAGCTTCGTTACGAATCTCGTATTTTGAGATTCTTCGCTGCGCTCAGAATGACAATGCTACCCTTTTGACCACAACTCGGTATTAAATTCCCCAAAAAAAGCTTGGAGTGCATTAACGTTCCCAAGTTCAACTTGGGAACGAGAAAAAAACCAAAAACTAAAAACCAAAAACTATAAACTGAGAACTGTATCAATCCCCCCCCTTGCTCCAGGCCGCGGGCCAGTTCTTGATGTAGAGGTCCCGCTGGGGAAAAGGAATCTCAATCCCTTCCCTTTGAAAAGCCTCGAAGATGGCGCTGTTCAACTCATGGGTGGCCGCGTTCCTTTCTTTGGGCTCAGGAGATTGCAGAAATACCCGGATGGTAAAATTCAGGGAGCTGTCGCCATAAGCTTTGAAAACAATAGTAGGAGGCGGCTCCTTCAAAACCCGGGGATTGGCCAGACATACGTCAGTGAGCACCCGGGTCACCTGACGCACGTCCGCGCCATAGGACACCCCCACCTCCAGGGTGAGGCGAGTGGGCACGCGGCCATAATGCGTCCAGTTGACAATCTTCCCGGAGAGCAGCTCCGAGTTGGGGATAATCAGCACGTAGCGGTCATAGGTATGGAACACCGTGCTCCGGACTCGAATCTCCTTCACTTCCCCCCACTGGCCGTCGATGACCAGGATATCTCCCACTTTGATGGGGCGCTCAAAGAGCAGGATCAGGCCGGAGATGAAATTATTGACGATGTTTTGCAGTCCGAAACCGATCCCTACCCCCAAGGCGCCCGCGATCAAGGCCAGGTTGGTTAAAGGGAAGCCCAGAATATTCAAAGCGACCAGGCCGCCCAGAATCAAAATCGCATAGTGCAGGGTGGTGGAGATGGTGTATTGGATACCGCTGTCCCAGCCGGTGCGGGGAAAGACCCGTACTTCCATTAAGGTGCGGACCAGGCGGGAGGACCAGACCCCCAGATAAAGGACCAGGGCGGCCACTCCGACGGTCAGAGGGGTTAATCTGACGGACCCCAGAGTGGCCCCCCAGTTGAGCCATTGGAAGGCCCAGGCCAGCCTGGCGGCTTCCAGGCCCCAGGCCTTCAGGGCCAGGAGAAGGGCGGCCGCGGCCAGGAGCGCGGTGACCCCGCTGCGGGTCAGGCCGTGAATCCTCAGGAGCATCTCTTCCCGGTGGGGAAAGCGCCGCCTGGCCCAGCCTATCTCCGGGTGCAGCAGATAATGCAACACCGCGTCCAGCCCCAGCCATAGCAGGCCCAGAAACAAGAGGGCCACCCCGGTGAAGGCCCCGGCCTGGGCCAGATAATCGGCCAGGTTCTGGAAGCCCAGGAGGTTGGCGAGGATAATGGCCCCCAACAACAACAGCACCAGGCCCTTAAGGACGCGGATCACCCCCGGACGTTTAAACCACGCGGGCCCGGGGAGCTCCGGCAGAAGCCTTTCCAGATAACGCCGCCTAAGCAGCCACATGGCCCCGCCCAACAGACCTACCCGGAAAAGGTGCCCCAAAAATTGGCGGCTGGCGGGGGGAAAGCCCAATAGCTGGGCTTGGGCCAGGCCCCAGACTCCCAAAAGCAGGTACGCCAGCAATAATTGCAAATATTTGCGGTAGAACCTGGCGGTGTCGGCATCCACTGGGAGAAGCCCGCCGGCTTCCTTCCCGGCCAAGGCCGCCTTGAGCCAATGGCGGCCCAGGCGCAGGCTCCCCAGGGCCAGCAACAGGTAAAACAGGCCGCGCCAAGCCGGAAACTCCCACAATCCCAGACTCCACAAAAATAGCCAGGACCAGAATATCGCGGCCAGGAGAAAAAGGTGGGCGGCCGTGATCCGGACCAGGCTGGCGCAGGCCTGCACCCCCAAGGTTTGGGCCGTGGTCTCCCAGGAGGCCAGCAGGGGGGTAAGCAGATCCGCCAGACGGCGTACCCCCCAGGCCAGCAGGACCATCAAGGCCAGGAGGCCGATGAGGGCCGCCAGATGTTCCTGGAAAACCGCGACCAGGGCCCCGGAGGCCGTCATTTCGCCCAGGCGGCCGGCAATGCGGGCCGGCAATTCCAGGAGGGTCCGGAACATCCGGGCCGCTTGCTCCGAAAGAGACACCGGTTCCTGGCGTTTCAGCAGTTCCGCCTTCCAGGCGGCGTCCACGTAGGGCTGCAGCTCGGCCCGCACCGCCGAGATCAGCTTCTTCTCCGTTTCCAGCAACCGGGATTCTTTCCCCAGGCTTCCCAGTAATTGCCCGGCGGCCTGCTGTACCGCCGCGGCCGCCCGTTGGTAGCGTTGCCAGGACTGCCGCATCTCCCGGGACCGGGTCACGGGATGTTTGGTAGCCTGGAGCCGGGTCACCTCCGCCTGGAGGGCGGCCTGGGAAGCCTCCCGAGCAGCTTGTTCCTTCTTTAAAGTCTCGATTTCCTGGGCCAACTCCTTGACCCGCTTTTCCAGCCGCTCTTCTTGAACGGTATACTTCTTCAATGTCTCTTCAGCATCGCTCAAAGGCAGGCTTTTCATCGCCTGGGCGGCTTTTACGGCCGCCATCGCGGCTTTCCGCTCCTGGGAGTCCTTCTCCGCCTGGGACCAGCCCTTTTTAGCCGCGGCGGCCCGGGATTTTAAGGCGGCAACCTCCTTTTCCAGGGCCTCCGCGCCCTCGGTCAGCACCCGGGGCAAAACCTCCGGCGAGGCCGCGGGCGCGGTTATTTTTTCAGTAGCCTGGGGCTTCTCTTGGGCTGGACCCGTTACAGGGCATCCCAGCAGCAGCCAAATCGTTAAAGCTACTGTTAGCCCCAACCTGAAGAATAAGACAGGCATGAATCCTCCTGTTTATTTCTGAAAAGTTTCAAGTTCCAAGTTCCAGGTTCCAAGTTAAGAGTATGTCCATCAGGAACTTTTCATAATTTGAGGTTCGTTCGTTTCTAATAACTTTTTTATTAGCGCAATTTTGTGGTAGCACAGGCTTTCCAGCCTGTGCAAGACCGGTGGGGCGGGCTTCTGTGCCCGCCTTCGGCCCCCGGCCCTACCCTTCACTCCTCTCATACCGATTCGCCATCAAAAATGTTTTTTTTTCGTAGGGCCCAACCTTGTGTTCGTCTTGGACGGTGGGCGAATACAAGATTCGCTCCTGCTTTCAATACTTTTTTGATTACAACTCAATATCGTTCCCTAACCAGCGCCGCGGCGAAGAAGCCGTCCAAGTCCGCGATGGTCCGGGAGGTTTGAAAAAAGCCGGAGGGTTGGAGAAAAGCCCTGGCTGCCGGGGGTAGCGAGCCGGGGTCGGCTATCAGGTGAAATTCGGGGTGGGTTTTTAAGAACGCCGCGATTACCTCTTCGTTCTCTGCCGGTTCGGTGGTACAAGTGACATAGAGAAGCCTGCCCCCGGGCCGCAGCAGCCCCGCGGCCTGCTCCAGCATGGCCAGTTGCCGGGGGGGAAAAGTGGCAAGATCTGCTTCTTTGAGCCTGGTCTTGATCTCCGGGTGGCGGCGCAGGATACCTAATCCCGAGCAGGGTGCGTCCACCACCACCGTGTCCAGGCTCCTGGCTTTAAGGGGCAAGGGCCCAGTGGCGTCCGCCAACAAGAGTTGGGGCAGGGTCGCGCCCCACCGCTTAAGGTTGAGCCGGGCTTCCCGGACGCGGCCCCGGTGGTAGTCCATCGCCAGGAGCAGTCCCTGGTTGCGCATCATCTCCGCCAGATGCGTGGTTTTGCCCCCCCGGCCGCAGCCGATCTCCACGATTTTTTGCCCCGGCGCCCCCGCCGCGAGCAAAGTCACCAGTTGGGCCCCTTCGTCCTGGAAGAGCCACAGGCCCTCCCGGTAAGAAGGCAGGTCCAGGGGCGCGGCCTCCAGGGCCGTCAGGCGCAGGCCCCCGGGGGAAAAGGGACACGGCTCCGCGGCCGCGCCCTCTTCTGTCAGCCGCGCTCTCAGTTTAGCCGGATCTGTCTTCAGGGTATTGACCCGGATGGTCAGGGGCGGGATGCGGTTGTTCGCGGCCAGTCGGGCCGCGGCCTCATCATAACCGTAGCGGGCCAGCCAGCGCCGGACCAGCCATTCCGGGTGGGAATGGATGACGCTCAAGGCCCGGACCGGATCTGCGGCCGCGTCCGGCAGAGGCGGCAGGTCCCCGGCGGCCAGCCGCCGGAGCACCGCGTTGATAAACCCCACCTGGGCCAGGGCCAGACCCCGGCTTTTCGCCAGTTTCCCCGCTTCGCTCAACACCGCCCGGGCCGGCACTTTATCCAGCCACAGGAGCTGGTACGCGGCCAGCCGGAGGATGTGTAAGACCAGGGGGTGCATCTTTTTCAGGGGGAGCGCGGCCATCCGGGCCAGGATATGGTCCAGGCGGATTTCCCAGCGTTTCACGCCCTGGACCAACTCCAGCAAAAAAGCCCGTTCCGGCCGGGGCAGGGTGGAATGCCGCCGGAGAGCCGCGCTCAGCAGGTCTTCCACGGACTCCCCCCTTCTTTGGGCCGCGGCCAGGACCTCCAGGGCCAGACTTCGGGCGGTAGGGTTTTTGGTATTACCGAACTTATTCAATTTCTTAAAAAATCATTTTCTCCCTTAATTTTCTTAGAGCCAATATATTCGCCTTTGAAAATATACCAAGATCAAACATTTTTATATTCCTAATTAAATCCTATTAATTTAAACCGCCCCTCCGGCAAGAGCAAGAAAAAAAAAATTAAATTAAAATAATAAATCCAATAAGTTGCCTCCACCCTGCCCCGCCGTAGGGGTTGACATGCCATTTTAATTTTTTGTAGGATGGTGGCGGATAATGAAAAGCAGGCGTTTACGTGGTTTTCCCGGTTGATTCCCGGCGTGTTTGTCAATTGGTGATTTTCCTTCCTTTCAAGTAATCAGCAATCTGCAACCCCGGCTGGGCCGCTCTTAGGCTGCATTTGCCCGGCCACTACCAGCAACATACCGTTAACCGACAACCGTCCCTCCCCCATCCTGGGGAGGTAAATATTTTTTCCATAGGAGGGCGGTTATGGTAAGAATCCTATTCTTAACCTTAATCTTGGCGCTCATTCTCCTGGGGCCCACCTGGGCCTCCATGGCCAGCATCGCTAAGGAAAACGTCAACGTCCGCAGCGCTCCCAATCTCCAGGCCGACGTTGTCTTTCAGGTTCACTTCGGCTACCCCGTGGAAATTAAACAGACCAAAGGTTCCTGGGTGCAAATCGAAGATTGGGACGACAATACCGGCTGGGTTTACCGGCCCCTCATCAACAGGAAGGTCCAAACCGCACTGGTGATCCCGGACCGGGTGAATATCCGCAAGGGTCCCGGCCTCAAATACCCGGTGGTGGACTATGCCAGTAGCGGGGAAATTTACAAAATCTTCACAGAAAAGGGAAATTGGATAAAAATCGGTTATTACCAGGAAAACTCGGAGGTCGGCTGGGTCCGCAGCGATCTGGTGTGGGGGGAATGAATCCTTCTTCCTGGAAACATTGATAGGCCGCTTGGTTGCCGACATAAAGGCACTTGCAGTTCAGGGCGTCGGCGTACACATAATAAACCTTGCCGCCGCGCTGGTGGGTGATCAGCTTCCGCTGGGTCAGGGTCTGCAAGTGCGCCATCTTCTTGGGGGTGTCGGCTGGACGCACCTTAAAGCCCGCGGCCGCGAGCAACTGTTCCGTATCCGAGGCCTCACTCTTCTGGACCTCCTTAACCACCGCGCATCCGGCCAGGGCGAGAACCAGAACCGCAACCATCGTGGTTAATCCCGACCAAATCATTCCCTTTTTCATTATCAGGCACCTTTCTTGTGAGGTTTCCGTTTTCACCCGCAAGTGACCAATCAGCCACTTGGAAATCGCAGCCGCCCTGGAGACAGGGCAGCTTTTTCCCAACTTTCAGAAACTTAGTAAAATGTTAGTGAGCCCTCAGATTGATGTCAATTGAACCTTTACAGATTTCTTCCTGCGTGGTTAGGCAAGACAATAACAAGATTTGGGGGGACGCTCCCTTTAAGCCGTCACTTCTGCATCAGCCGGTCCATGAGTTGCTCCACCAAAAAAAGCAGGGATTCCAGGTCCAGGAAGCCACTGACGGTGGAGTCGAAGAGGATGTGGGCCTGGGCCGGGAAGTCCTCTTCCGGCTCGGCATCCCAAAAGAGGAGGAGTATCGGCACCCGGGGCAAGGGCAGGAAGACTCCTTGAAAATCCGCATTTTCCGAGGCTTGGACTGGCTCTGAATGCAAAGCCGCGGCCTGGCGCCGCAGTCGGCCCGCGTTGCCGGCAAAATGATCTGCCAGTTCCTTCTCAAGGCGGGCCAGGGTCTTGGCCTTGGAGACGGAGTTGGGCAGGCTCTGGTAGGTAATCCAGGTCCCTGTGGGCAGTTCCTTCCCGCAGGAGGCGATGAAATTGTAGAGCAAGATGGCATCCCAGGGATTCGGCGCGGCGCCGGGGGGATAACGCACCTCATCTTTGAATACCAGGAGAGTCTGGCCGAAAAAGGAAAAGGTGAGGTAGGGGCGGCCGTCTTCTTCGCCGTAAACGGCCCCCAACCCGTCGGCCAGGTCCCGGAAATTGAGAGGTGCGATTTTGGCATGCATCACCTCCAGGGAAATGGCCAGGGATTCCCGGCGGCGTCCCTCGCCCTTCTCCTGCTGGCTGCTGATGGCCCCGGCCAGCTCTTGCGCGGCCGGCGGCAGATGGGGGCATTTGGCCAGGTCTTCACCTTCCTTAATCACCTGGGTGGCAAAGGCCATACAGGTGGGCAGCCCACAATCCCCGCAGTTGGTGCGGGGTAGCCTCTTCAACAAGTCTAAAACGGTGTGCGCCATGGTCAGTTTTATGTTTTCAGAAGGTAATTGCCAATCAGGGTTATCGCCCTGGGAATTTTAAAATAAGGGTTAAATTTGCTTTTGGCAAACGCCCTCTCCGGATTTTCTTAACCAGGCCAATATTGGACTATTTAAACCCAACTATAAAGAAATATCTAATTATATCAACTAGCTTAAGGTATTTTTTAACTTGACATTTTGCCTGGATATGTACATCCTTAGTTAAACCAGTAAAAGCCAAACCCATCGTGAGGTGGGGACGGAAAGCTGCGGGTCTCAGTTTGCGCGAGATAGCCGGGCCGCCTGGAAGGGCGGCCCTTTTTTATTCTGTCTGCAGGCTTTTCGCAGGTTACTGTCACACCCTGGGGGATAGAGGGAGCTACGACTGCCGGCTGATTCCGTTTGATACCAAGTCGCAATCAAAGGGCACGGAATTGTAGGGGCGCACCCGCGTGTGCGCCCGCATTAGGGCGGACACATGGGTCCGCCCCTACAAGAAAATTGTCGT
>JACQYN010000194.1 GCA_016208235.1 Deltaproteobacteria bacterium | reverse complement strand
CCGGGAAGGGAATCGCCGATTTTCGCCAGAATCATGCTGGGCTTGCGGCTCTCACTTTCCTGGGTCTCCAGATCCGCGTCCAGGATCATCTCCAATTCCAGGGCCGGCACGCCGCCCACCACTAATAGTTTCAAGGAATCGGTAATATAGTCCAGGGCATGATGGTTTTTGTGCACCACGGGGTATCTGGCAAACAGTTCGCTCTCCTCCGGCCGTTCCACGTGGGGCTCCAAGTGCAGGAGGCCTTTGACCCGGGCGGTTTGGAAGAGTTCATAAAGGAGTTGCAACATCTCCACGAAATTCTGTTGGGTTTGGCCCGAAGATTTGACGGAGTTCAGAAGATAGTTGATGATCTTTTTCAGGACCGGCATGGGGGTGGAAATCAGGAGAGCCCCCAGGGCCGCGCCTCCAATAATCACAAATTCGGCCCACTGCAGCAGAAGCAGGAGGTTTCCCCCCGCCAGGATGAAACCTCCAATAACCGAAACTATAACCACGCCTAAGCCAGCAAGTACCAGCACTTTATTAACCGGGAGATCTAGAGGACGAGAATTTGGCCGAGCCACCCCTCCAATTTTTTTATCGGTTGAAAACCGGCCCTTCTTTAAACAATTCCGTGGCCCGACTGAGCCCTCAGCATGCCTTGGCAAAAATAGAAAACTATGGGACAGTCGCTATTTTTAACGACTGAAGGGATGTGGCGGGGCTCAGGGGCAAGAAAAAATAGCGTCTGTCCCTATTTTTCGGGGACTTGCAGGAAATGGGGACTATAATTATATTTTAGCTGACCGCGTTTCACTCTCATTCAAGGAGGAGACAATGCCGACCTACGAATACCTTTGTAGCCAGTGTGGCCATGAATTTACCCGCATTATGAGCTTTAGCGAATATGAAGCCGGCAAGGTCACCTGCCCCAAGTGCAACTCTACGGAAGTCAAACAACAAATGACCGCGTTCATCTCCAAGACTTCCCGAAAAAGCTAACCCCCGGCTCAGGGCCGCCATTGGCCCGCAATTGCGCCATTGGCGGAGATTTTCAGGCTCACCGCGCCTTCCCCGGTAAGAACCCAGCGGACCCCGCCCGGCAGGCCCGCGGTGGTTATGGCCCCCGGGGGAGAGCCGTAGACCACGACAATTTCCGGGTGCAGGCCCCGGGCCAGGGTATCCAGGATCCGGGCCGGCTTCCCGGGGATAATCAGGGCGGCCACCCGGGACCCGGGGGGGACGGCTACCTCTGCCGGGTTGAGCCGGCTCCCCGGGGGAATGACCAGGACCAGCCGGCCCTGATAAGAGAGTTGCAGCGCCACCCCCCCCTCCCCTATTTGCAGATATTCCAGACCCACACTCCCCAGGGCCCCGGGCGGACGGCCGCGCTCCAAGGAGCGGGGGGAGCGGTTTTGGTCCCCCAGCAGATTCATCAACTCATAATAAGCCGGTCCCTCCGGCCCCCGGCGGCCGTACCAGAACTGCCCCACCTGGAACTGCCGGGCCAGATGCAGCAGCTCCAGGGCATTTCCCTGGGCCAGGCGCAGGGCCATCACCTGCTCCAGACGCTGGAATTGGCGCCAGTGCAGATAACCCGGCAAAGGACTGGGGCTGACGGCCGTCTGCCCCGGCCAGGAGGCCCCGGCCGCGGAAAAAACCAGGCGCGTCCCCTCAGGAGCGACCGCCACTCCCGCCAGGCCGCCTCCCGTGTCCAGGCAGGTTACTTCCAGGTCTTGGGACGCCGGGAGCAGGGGCAGGGCCACCGTTCCCGCCAGGACCACCCCGGCCAGGGCCGCGGCCATCCAGGTCCACCACTGCCGCCGGGGCGGGAATACAAAAATCCACACCAGAAAATAGGCGGCAATCTGCAGCCAGGTGGGGATGGACACCATCAAAGCGCTCCCCGGCAGCCGGGCCGCGGCGGCAATGGTTTCATACGCCAGCCAAAGGGGGATCTGGCCCAGGGCCAACAACCCTTGGGCCAACGGGGTCAGGCGCAGGCTCTGAGCCAAAACCGCGACCTCCCCCAGGGGCAGGGCCAGAAACAGGACCAGGGGGATGGCCATTAGGTTGACCGCGGCCCCCAGCAGGGAGACCACCTGGAAATACATGGCCACCAGGGGCGCGGTGGCCAGGGTGGCCACCAGGGAGGTCGCGGCCGCTTCCTTTACCCAGACGCGGACGCGGGGCAAAATTTTCGCTTTCCAGCCCTCGGGAGAGAGCCTCTCCCCGGCCCCCAGGAACCAGCGGGGCAGGAAATAGAGGAGCGCTCCCACCGCGGCAAAAGAGAGTTGAAAGGATATGGAATAGAGGCGCAAGGGGCTCAGGGTCAAGATAATCAAGGCCGCCAGGGCCAGCGCGCTCCAGACCTCCCGGGGCCGTCCCAGAAAGAGCAGCAGCAGGTAGGCCAGGACCATGATCTCCGCCCGCTGGGTGGAGGGCGACCCCCCCGCCATCCAGGCGTAGGCCACCACCGGGGCCGCGGATATCAGGGTGGAGACCTTCATCGCGTTGATCCTGAGCAGCAGCCGGGGAAAGCGCCTGAGCCCCCAGAAACAAAGGAAGTACGTCACCGCAGCCACTGCGCCCAGGTGCATGCCGTTGATCACCAAAAGATGACTGGTGCCCGTGCGGCTGAAGTCCTGGCGCATCTCCGGGGTGATTTCCCCCTGGTCCCCCAGGAGCATGGCCAGGTACATGGCCCGGGGCCCGGGGGGCAGCTCCTGGAGCAACCCGCGGATGGACCCCCGGAGACGTTCCCGTAAGGGGGACGCCCCGGCATTGGCCAGGACGATCAAATCCTCAGGCTGCCGCAGACTCGCCACCCGGAAGATGCCGTCCGCGGCCAGATACCGGGCCCGGTCGAAGCTCCCGGGATTTTTCAGCACTTTGGGGACCCGGAGCCGGGTCCGGAGGACCACCCCGGTCCCCACGGGCGGCGGCGTAAGATGAGACGCGGTCACCACCAGCTTGCCGGAGACCGGACGCCAGCCTGCCGGGCTGCGCCAGGCTGCCGCGTCCAGGAACATCTGCACCCCGTGGGTCCCGATCCTGCTGGGCCGGTCCAGCCGCGCCCTCAGGGTCAGTTCCTGTTCCAGGGGTAGGCGCGTGAGATGCTGGGGAGGAAAAACCGGCTGTTGGGCCTGTTGATAAAAAGCCACCCCCAGGAGCCAGAAAAAGGCCAGGGGCAGCCAACCTCCGCCCCGCCGGATCAGCCAGGCCAGGGCCAGCAGCAGCCAGAGGGCCGCCAAAGCCGCGGCCAGCCAACCCTGGGGAATCTTTAGACCCCAGGAAGGCGCGGCCAGACCCAGAATAAAGGCAATAGTCACCCAGACCAGGGGCCGGGCTGCCCGGCGGGGCGGGGTCTCAGGGAGGCTTGTGGATGGGGGCGGGACGGAATCGCGGTTTTCTGTTTTTTGTTTTCCGTTTTCTGTTAATGACTTGCTGGAGGTTATCATCTTGGTTTTTCCCCAGAAAACTGAAAACCAAAAACCCCGGAAAAATTTTTGCTTTAAAAACTACATTATTGGCAAGATATCTTGATTTTTTATCCTACAACAGGAAAAGAGGGTCAGCCAAGTATAGATTAAAGAGTTGCACCCACCCCGGCCCAGTAGGCGTCCACGTTGGCCTGGATTTCCCGGAGGAGGGCGTCGTTGCGCTCCGGCTGGAAGAGGTGGGCGAAGCGCCCCTGGCGTTGCAGGTATTCCTCCACCGGCAGGCGGGGGTGGGGGATTTTGGTATGGACCACCTGGCCGTCCACGTATTCCTTGAGGGGCCAGATGCCGGTCTTGACCGCCAGCCGGCCAATCTCCACTGCTTCTTTGGGGTCGAAGTCCCAGCCCGGGGGGCAGGGCGCGAGGGTGAGGATCAGGCGCGGGCCTTTGAGATTCTTGGCCTTCTCGATCTTCCGGGCCAAATCCATTGGTTCAGCGCCCACCGCGGTGGCCGCGTAGACCGGCTTATGCGCGGTCCAGATGGCGAAGAGGTCTTTTTTGTAACCCGGAAAGCCCCGGGCGCTCAGGCTGGTGGCGGTGCGGGCTGCGTGGGGGGTGGCCTCCGAGTACTGCTGGCCGGTGTTCCCGAAGCCTTCGTTGTCATAGCAGAGATAGAGAAAATTGAGGCCCCGCTCCATGGCGCTGGAGGTGGCGGACAGCCCCATGCCGTATGCCGACCCGTCCCCGGTGAGGACCACCACCTCCAGGTCCTCTTCCGGGCCCATGCGGCCCTTGGCCAGGAGCAGGTCCAGGGCGTCCCGCACCCCCTGGGCCCCGGCCGGGGCCGAGGCCATGGCGGTATAGAGCCAGGACCCCCGGAAGGGGGTGAAGGGATAGGTGGCCAGGAGCGTCAGACATCCCGCGGCATTGACGAACACGGTCTTCGTCCCCAGGATGTCATAGACTTCATGGAGCACTTCCAACCCTCCGCACCCCGCGCACATGGGCGTCCCGGTCCCCAGGAGGTGGACGGGGGGGAGGGGTCTGGGGGGCTTGGGCTTTGGCGCGTTCATAGACCTTTTCCTCAAGAATGCCGCTCGAAATGATAATACTGCGGTGGGCAGCGTCCTACGGTTGCTGGATTTCGACGTCTCGAAGAAATCTATGCGCGGTGGCATCATCAACGCAGTTCACCAGCTCTTCCTCCGTGGCATGTTTAGGGTCTTTTAATGCATCCAGGGGGCAAATAAATTCATTTCCGGCTGCATCTTTCACTCGTACAAAGCGTTTCCCGGCCTCAGCCCACTCTACCATGATTATCTCCTCTCTTTTTCTCATATTAGCTGAATAAAAATTAATCAAGGCCATGAGGAAAAGCAAGGGTATCTCAGATAGAGCCCAGGATTGAATGGGTTGAACCCTTGCAAGCAGTCCGAAAAATTGCGGTCAGCTCACTTCGGCCCAGTAAGCGTCAACCGTGGCCTAGACTTCTGCAATGAGGGTACCGTTACGCGGCGGGGGAAGGGGTGGGCGGAGCGCCCTTGTCTTTTCAAGTACATATCCGCCGTTAGGCGCAGGCAGCGGGGGGCATGTGGTCCCCAGGCCCTCCTCTCAAAAATCATCCTCCCTCTCCGCCCAACCGTCGCCCCTCGGCCTGGGCGATGGTCTGGAGTTTCCGGACTTGACGCAGTTCGTCTTTCGGTCTTTCAGGATCGGGTGATTGAAAAACCCGAAATCGGATTTATTTTTTAGCTAGGCGGCATACCGAGCCACAAGAGGAGGCGGCTTATGTTAGAAAATATCAATTACAATCTTATGCAGACCATTGCGATAATCTCGCAAAGTCTTTATCGGTACGACACCTATATCAGGGATGCGGCCGGATGCACATCATGTCAAGAGATGTGGGTAAAATTCAAGGAGCAGCGGGAAAAAGAATTGTCCATGCTTCTCAAGGAACTCAAAGGCCATGTTGAGGCTGGCAAATTATCTTTGGGATAAAACATTATTTGTAAATATCGGTATGCCGCTAAACCATGGCCCGGCCATACATTGACAGATCAATGCGGGTGGAATAAAAACTGGCGGAGTAATCTCCTTAGGCCTTCATGAATTGGCAGAGGTTGTAGCCCGGGGACCATCCTGCCGGCTGCTGCGAATACCTGGTGGGAATAAAAGCAATGGAAACTTTCCGCCATAACCTTTCCCCGGGTGAAGTAAAAATCTTTTTAAGAACTGTGGCAGAACTGACGGAAAACCTGTTCATCTATTATTGCTATAAAATAACGGCTAATTGCCCTAAATGCGGCCGCCCAGGGCTCTGTCGAGCCGGTGCGGTCAGTTTATTCAGCAGCAGGTTTGACAAGGTAACTCACGAAATTAGCACCTGCCTACAATGCAGATATAAAGATCTAACAACGGTTTTAACTTGTGAGAGATTATAGAATATTTTCTTGGCAAGCTTGCCGCCATTGCCGACACTTATTGAACAGTTAACGAGGGTAGGCACCTACCGCAAGCGCCCTCTTTCAACCCCTTAACGGAGGGACCCACAGGCGAGACGCCTGTGGCTACCGGTCCCCCGGCCCTCCCCTCAGAATCATTTCCACTCACCTCCCAACCGCTGCCGCTCTACCTGGGCGATAGCCTGGAGTTTGCGAACCTCTCTCAATTCCTCCTCGGTATAAAGGAGGCGCGGCGGCGGGGCTTGGCCGCTCTCCGCGGCCTCTCGGGTGACCGCGGCCATCTCGTAGAACTCCTCCGGCGCGAGGTCCCGGCCGCCCAGGCCGCCGATGAAGCTGGTCAGTAGCGGTGCGTCTTTCCGGCCATAGAGGGCTGAGGCAAGTTCCGCGAAAAGGACCCCGCCCTTGCCCAGGGAAATATTCTGGTCGATGACCGCCGCGCCCTTTTTGCCGGCGAGAATCTCCCGGAGGCGCGCCTCCGGGAAGGGCCGGAGCAGCCGGGGCCGCACCAGGCCGATCTTTTGTCCTGCGTCCCGGAGCCGGTCCACGGCTTCCTTAGCCTTGGTGGCAAAGGAACCCAGCATCACGAACGCGAACTCCGCGTCGTCTGTACGAAAAGCCTCCACCGCGTCGTGGCGCCGCCCGAAGGTCCGGGCGAATTCCCCAGCCAGTTCGTCATAGACCATGAGGCCGTTTAAGGCCGCCAGGTGCATCTCATAGCGGAAATAGGAATAGGGTGTCCCCCCCAGCACCGTAACCGCCTGGCTCACCGGCGCGCTGGCCCGAAATTTTATATTCCCGGGCTCAAAAGGCCCCACAAAGCCGCGGACCGCGTCCGCGTCGGGAATCTCCACCGGCTCCCGGGTGAAGGAAAGATAGAAGCCGTCCATATTGACGATCACCGGCAGGCGCACCCGCGGGTCCTCGGCCAGGCGGAAGGCCAGGAGCACGCTGTCCAGGACCTCCTGGCAGGTGGCGCAGTGGAGCTGCAGGAAGCCCGAGTCCCGGGCCGCCAGGATGTCGTTGTGGTCGGGCTCCAGGGTGATGGGGGCCGAAAGCCCCCGGGAGACGTTCACCAGCACGAAGGGCGCGCGCCAGCCCGCCACGGTGTAGAGCATCTCCATGGCGTAAAGCAAACCCTGGCTGGAGGTGGCGGTGAAGACCCGGACCCCGGTGGCGGCCGCGGCTCCCGCGGCGGTGAGCATGGAGTGCTCGGACTCCAGGGTCACCAGGTGGATATCCATGACCCCGGCATCCATCCAGTGGGCCAGGGTTTCGATGATCTCCGTCTGGGGGGTGATGGGAAAGGCCGGCACGTAATCTACCGCGGCCAGCCGCGCCCCCCAGGCCGCCGCGCCGTTGCCGGTCAAGAGCATCCGGGTCATGGTGGGTCTCCTGAGTGGTGATTGGGGGGAGGGCCAGGGACCTGAGGTCCCTGCCCTCCCCCCAAACCCCCCTCCCAACCCGCATATGGGGCCGGGAAAGGCGGGACCTGTGGTCCCGACTTTCCCGCCCTAAAAAACTTAAGGGATTGGGGGAGGGGGT
>JACQYN010000193.1 GCA_016208235.1 Deltaproteobacteria bacterium | reverse complement strand
GGTGGTGGCTGAAGCCATCGCCAGGGCCGACGCGGAAATCGACGCGGCCTGCGGCCTGCGTTATGCCGTGCCCTTTTCTCCGGTGCCGGAGCGGGTGAAATCCCTGTCCGCGGACCTGGCCGTTTACCATCTCTACAGCCGGCGCGGAGTGGCCCCGGAGGTCTGGCGGCAAAAATACAAAGACGCCCTGGCCTTCCTGAAACAGGTGGCCGGGGGCCAGGCGACCCTGGCCGGGGCCGGCGGCGAGCCACCCGCGGCTGATCGGCAATCCCCGGATTTCCTCAATGCCACCCGTATCTTCTCCCGGGATACCCTGGGGGAATGGTAGGAGGCGGGGCCGCTGATGGCTGATCTTTCCTGGAGCGCGGTGGAGGAGGCAGTGCTGGGAGCCTTGCAAGCCGAACTCGGTTCCCTGGTCCAGACCGTGGCCTCCCACCAGGGCAATTGGCTGGAGGACCTGCAGAGCCAGGCCTGGCGGCTGCCCGCGGTGCTGGTCAGGTGGCGCCAAACCCGGGAGGAACAGGTGGCGATGGGCTCTGCCGACCTGACCCTGGATTTTTCCATCTTGATCGCGGTGCGCCCCTTTCGGGGGGAGGCCGAGGCCCGGGGCCAGGAAGGCGGAATCTATCAGATTCTGGAGGGGGTGCGCCGGGCTTTGTGGCACCAGGACCTGGGGCTGGATATCACCCCTTTTTCCCTGGAAAAGGAAGAGCCCTGGCTCACCACCCGGGAGTTGGCCGTTTATGGGGCCGAATATCGCACCAGTTTGGTGAAAAATTTCTAAATGCACCCTTGCTTTGCGAAGGTGATTCTCGAGGGGGCCAGAAAGCTGTCAACTCCCAGCTTTCAGCAAAAGAATATAAGAGCACCATTTTTTAAAGCTGACCGCTGAAAGCTGAAGGCTGACAGCTTCTTTCTAAGGAGAAGTCTTTATGACCCGGTCCATCCGCAACTTTCTGGCCACCCACAACCTGCTGGCGGTCTCCGCGCAGCTTCAAGAGACGGCCATCAACTCCGAACAGGAGCTGGACACCCTCATGCTGGCGGATCTGAACAGCGTCCTTAATTACCGGGCCCTGAAGGTTCCCAACCGGGAGGAGTTGACCGGCAAAGAAGAAGCGGACCGTCTCCACGATTTAGGGGGGACCGTGGGGGGCTCTTTCACCTTCTCCCGGGCCCAGCCCCAGCAATTCGCGTTCCTGTTTTCCTACGCCTTGGGTCAGGTGGAGACCGCGTCCCTGGGGAGCAGCGGTTTTCGCCACGTGCTCAAGCCCCGCTCCGGGGAAGTGGACGCGGCCCGGTCCAACCCCAGTTTCACCGCGGCCCTGCGCTTCGGACAGCAGGTGCTGAAAAGGCGCTTTGCTTCCTGCTTTCTGGATCAGGTGCGGGCCGAATTCCCCAAGGACGGCTGGGCCAAAATCAGCGCCACGGTGAAAGCTACCGGCAAAGTGAGCGACAACACCGAGGTGGAGGACATCACCGCGCCTTTTAATGCCGGCAGTCTGACCTTAGCAGCCAACGGCGTGGCCGGGGAGACCGCGGCGGTAAGATTGAGCAACGTCCAGGCGGTCCAGGCCCTCAACCCCGAGACCCAGGCCTGGGAAGAGGTAACCTACAGCGCGGTGTCCGGCGCAGTCCCCGCAGTACTTACCATCACCCCGTCCGGTGCCAGCGGCACGGCCACCACTTTCCGGGTCTATTATCTGCCCCCGGAGAGCGGTTGGATGACTCTGCCTCCCCGGGTGGAAGAGCCGCCCTTGAAAGTGAGCCAGGTGGAAGTGAACCTGGGGGGACGCTGGGACGGCAACGCCATCCTGGGGGGGCACCTACTGGCCGCGGAACTCCGCCGCCTCACCTGGACTTTTAACAACCACCTGACCCCGGAACGCACGCCGGGAGCGGGAGTGAGCTACGCCAACCGCGCGTTCCGGGCCGGGCGGGAACAAAAGCTGGAATTCGACCGGGATTTCCGGGATTTTTTGCTGGCCCAACATCTCCAGGACAACGACACCCTGACGGTCCACCTCCTGGCCCAGGGGCCGGAGTTCGAGGCGGGATACAACTACCAGGTGGAACTGATCTTTCCCCGGGTGGGGGTCCTGGCCGCGCCGGTAAAAGTGACTCAGCGGCGCCTGGCCGAAGAAGTGGAATTCGCAGTGCTGGAAGACGACACCTACGGCTCCGTCATCGCCCGGGTGCAGAATAAGGTGAGCGGGTATGCGGGATAAGTGGGATTTGAGGTGAGGGCCATAAGAAGATAGTGGTCAGTGGTCAGTGGCTAGTGGCCAGTGAAAACTAACTGACCTCCGCAAAACCATCTCATCAAGGAGAAACCGTGTCCAGAATTTTGGGAGAAGAAAGGCATGCGCTGGCGGTGTATGATCCGGTTTCCGGATCAGCGGTGACTTTGCATTACCGGCAGCCCACTTCCGAGGAGCGGGTGGCTTACCAGTTGTCGGCCTTCCGCCTGGAGGGAGGCCAGCGCCGCTTCTGCCTGGGGGAGACCCGGCTCAAGTTCGGGCTGGAGATTTTGACCGGGTTCGGGACGGGGGATTTCCTGATTACTGAAGATGGCGGAGAGGTTCCCTTGGACCCGGAGCGTCACCCGGATTGGAAGGAGCGGGTTAAGGAGCATGCCCCGGACCTGGTCTCCTACCTGGCCCAGCAGATTTTTGAGGGCCTGCGAGTGGTTCCCCGGGAGGAGCAGGAGCGCTCTTGAGTGCAAGTCTCGCGCCACCCGGGAATGGTCTTCTCACTGACTGGCCCTTGCTCCGGGAACTGCAGGCCGTGGCCAGCGGACGGCTCTGCGGGCCGGAGGAGCAGCGCCGCTGCCGTACGGAAAGCGGCGCGTTCGCGGCCTGGGCCTGCGCCGCGTGTGAGGAATTTTTGCAACCCGAGGCCCTTTCCCCCTGGACCCGGCACCTCCTTTTTCTCCACCGGCTGCGTCAGGCGGGTTACCCCTTCCGGGCCAACGACCTGAGCCTGGAAACCTGGCTGCTGCTGGGAGTAGTACAAGACGTCCTGGAAAGCCGCCAGCGAGGAAGACATGGCCAGAGACAGATCGACGGGATTTAGCAGGCAGGAACTGGAAGCCTTCCGGGCCCAGCAGGAGGAGATGCTGAACCTCAGCCGGGAGTACAGCCGCGGCCGCCTTGCCTCCTGGAATGACGAGATGCGGCAGATGCAGGAAGGTTGGACCGCGTTCTCCCGGGAGTGGCAAAATTCCCTGGAGGAGATGTCCGGCCTGGCCCAGGCCAGGTTCGAGGACCTGGCGGCCAGAGGAGAAGCCGCGGGCAGCTCTTTGAGCCAAAGCTTACGGAAGGCCTTGGGAGAGATCTCCGGAGAATTAGAGGATTGGGTGGAAAATTTTCTCCGCCACCTGGAGAAGGTGGGCCAGTCGTGGACCGGCATCTTTGGGGGAAGCAGTGGCAGTGGTGGGGACTGGCTCTCCTGGCTGGGAGGGGGCCTGGGATTCGGAGGCTTCTTCCACCAGGGAGGCATCGTCTCCGCCCACCAGGGAATAACTGTTTCTCCCGGGGCCTGGGGCAGCGAGGAACAACTGATCATGGCCCAATCCGGGGAGGGCGTCTTGCCCCGGGAAAGCATGGCTCGCCTGGGGACCCGGAATTTCGAGGCCTTGCGGTCCGGACGGTTTGAGATGGGACGCCAGGAAGGAGGGCCCCGCTTGGACGTCACCATCCAGGTGCAGAGCCTGGATGCCGCGGGGGTTAACCGGGTGGACTGGGACCGCCTGGTGCAACGCCATATTCTCCCCTTACTCCAAAAAGAAGCGGACCGCCGCTGGTAGCGAGGCTAGAGATGGCCAACGCCAAATTGGCATGGATTCCCTTGGGGGGCAGCCGCCAGAGCTATAGCTTGCCGGTCAACTTCTCCTGGGATTACCAGGAGCTGGCCCAGGACGAGACTGATCGGGAACGGGCCCTGGACGGCACTTTGAGGAGCTATTCCCGGGGCTTGAAACAGCGCTGGGTTTTAAAATT
>JACQYN010000135.1 GCA_016208235.1 Deltaproteobacteria bacterium | reverse complement strand
CAGCCAATGGCTGGGCTCGAAATCCCCGGCCTCTGATTTCCGCCGCCAACATCCCCGCCAGCTCATTAATCCGGTGGTTCACCCTGTCATACTCATCCGCATAGGCTTGGGTTGGGCCATATTGGACCTCTGCCATAACCTTGGGGGGTATGGGTACAGCCCAGGAAAGGGCGAAGGGAAACCCCCGTCCCTCTGCATCCTTGGGGGTGGAGAACTCACGGAGGTCGGCCGCACCCCAATGGGCAATTTTCTGGGCTTGCATCCACAGAGTCAGCCAAGAAGGAATAGAGGTTAAGGAAACTGGCAAAACTTAGGTTTTTTCTCCCGCAAATTCTCCAGCGATTTTTCCGTTATGATTCAGGTTAATTATTTAACAATCCTGAGGGTGAAAACCGGCGCGGGCTTACTCACTTAAGAAGAAAGGACTTTAATTTTGCTCAGGTCCATCTCTCCCCGGCCCTGTTCAAAGGCCTTGGTGATATAGCCGATATCTCCGGGTTTAAGCCCGAACAGGGTGGTGCCATAAGCGTCCAGGGCCACGGGGTCGGGGCCGGCAAAGACCAGGTTTTTCACCTCCACGTCTTCTTTCCGGCCTCCGGAAGGGCCGTTTTTGAGCAGGATGCGCGTGGCGTCCAGGATGTGCAAATCCGGGCGCAGAATCAGGTTCATGTCCGCGATGTTCTGGTGCAGTCCCACGTGGATGCGGCCCCGCCAGCCGCCGATGGCCCCCATCATGTTCTTCAGGGCCATGGTGAGACGGGACTCGGCGTGTTGTTTGGCTATCGGGATATTAATGAAGCGGTCGGCCTCCAGGATGTCTTTGTAAAACAACCATTTCTTCAGGGCCTTGGCCCCTTCCACCTGCATCTCCACGAACCGCCGCTCGTCCACGAACTCCACCACCGCCCGGGGATCCTTGAGGCCTTCCACCGCGGCTTGAATGCCGCTGTTTTTATAAGCCTTGCGGGCGTCATGGCAGGTGTGGTCCAGGACCTTCACCTTCTTGGCCCCTGCGTCCAGGCAGAGTTCCACCACCTGGCGCACCACGTCCGGATGGGCGTTGGCCGCCAGCTCCGGGGCCCGGTCCCAGGCCATGTTGGGCTTGACCACCACCACTTCCCCGGCATTGACGAATTTCTTCATCCCTCCCAGGGCCTGGACGGCCTCCCCGGTGATCTGGGCGTAATTGGTGCCCTGGACCTTAGCCAGGAGAGCCTGGGGCTTCTCCTTGGGCGACATGGCCCATAGCTGTTTCGGCAAGATCCAATACCGCCCGGCCCCGGCCATCAACCCCAGGGCCGCCAGATGTCGAAAAAAATCCCGGCGGTGCATCTTCCCCTCCCGTTCTTCTGGATGTTACCAAGTCTAAACGGGGGCCTTTGGGTTTGCAAGTTTTTCTTGACATGGCGCGGGAATGCCGGTATTGACTATGAAGTCAGTAAAATGACCGGAAAGTCATTATGCCTTATTCCCCGAAGCCCACTAAGAAGGAAGTGGTCATCGCGTTTCGCACCCGGGAGATCCTGGCCGCGGCCCGGAAGCTCATGGAGCAGCGCGGCCTGGAGGCCGTCACTATGGAGGAGATCGCCGGGGCCGCGGGGGTGGCCAAGGGCACCATCTATCTCTATTTCCCCAGCAAGGATGAATTGATCCAGGCCCTCATCACCCAGGTGGGGGAAATCCTGCTCCAGGATATCGAGGCCATCGTCCAGGCCCCCGGCTCTCCCCCGGAAAAGATCCGCCAGGTGGCGTCAATACTGCTGGATTATTTGTCCAGGGAAAGGGCCCTGTTTCCTGCCTATGCCCGGGACTCCCAACAGAGCTGGGGAGGCTCCCATAAAGGGTACTGGCTCCGCCTCCAGGAGATGGAAGAGAAATTCCTCGACCTGGTGACGCCGGTCTTTTCCCAGGGCATTAACGCCGGGCTCTTTATCCCGGCCAATCCCCGGCTCCTTACTTTCATGCTGCGGGGTATGGTCCGGGGCGTGGGCTACTACCAGATGAACGAAGGGCAGGAAGAGGCCGTTAAAGAGGCCTTGCCGCTCCTCCTGACTTTACTCTCCTCGGGTCTGACCCCGAAACCCCAGGCCGCGGCGGAGGTGGCCACCCCATGACGTCTCGAACTCTCCGGCACCTGTTTCTCGTTTGGCTGTTAACCT
>JACQYN010000090.1 GCA_016208235.1 Deltaproteobacteria bacterium | reverse complement strand
ACCCACCGGCGGCTCTCCCGCATCCAGGGCCGCACCGACGACATGCTGATCATCAAGGGGGTGAACATCTTCCCCATGCAGATCGAGCGGGTGCTCATGGCCATGCCGGAGGTGGACACCAACTACCTGGTGGAACTGACCAGAGAAAATTTTAATGACCTGATGTGTGTTAAGGTGGAGGTGCAGGAGGGCTTCTTCAAGGAGGATCTCCGGCATCTCAAGG
Organism: Deltaproteobacteria bacterium; assembly: GCA_016208235.1. Lineage (GTDB taxonomy): Bacteria > Desulfobacterota > Desulfobaccia > Desulfobaccales > 0-14-0-80-60-11 > SURF-52. The sequence goes on along the minus strand of JACQYN010000090.1, from coordinate 16,989 downwards.
CCTTGCAGAAAAAGATCACCGAGGCCCTGAAGAGCGAGCTGCTGGTCACCCCCCGGGTGGAGTTGGTGGAACCCCAGACGCTCCCCCGGAGCGAAGGGAAGGCTTTGCGTATCGTAGATCTTAGAGATACGGAAAAGTGAATTCTTGAAGTTCCAAGTTCAAAGTTCAAAGTTCCAAGTTCAAGGTTAGGAGTATGTCCATCTATTAGTTGGTAAGCAAAGGTGGCACAGGGCTAAACATTCATGAACCACAAATGTCACACTTCCCAGGATGAAAAATCCCCCCTACCCCCCTTTAAAAAAGGGGGGTTTAAAAAGTCCCCCTTTCTTAAAGGGGGATTTAGGGGGATTTTGTTTTCACGCTAAGGCCTGCGGCTACCAAATATTTGCCGTGTGCAGGCAAACCGGTATCATCCCCATCCTCCCATTTTTCCCCATTATTAACTCCCCAGCCGAAAAATTCATAATCTACAATTATGTCATCATATCTGCATAAAATACACATTATTGTAAATAAGAAATTAGCTAAGGTGTTGAATTAAAAAGGAAAGGGTTTTGGCATAATTTCTGATTTAGAAAATGCTGATTCAGACTTAGGTTCTAAAATCACGGGCTACCGGTCTGGAATGGGTAAGGCCACGGCTGACAAAATTGTTCCCAGGGGTTCTGGGAAGGCGGCGGTTGCAAAAAATTCCGGGCCTGGGGGCCAATAAGCTTCAGGAGGGGGAGGGATGAGCAATCCCATAAACACCGGCGACACTGCCTGGCTACTCGTTTGCTGTTCTTTAGTGCTGTTGATGACTCCTGCCTTGGCGCTCTTTTACGGGGGGATGGTCCGCCGCAAAAACGTGCTTTCCACTCTGACCCTGAGTTATGTCTTTATGGCCTTAATCGGGGTGCAGTGGGTCCTTTACGGTTACTCCCTGGCCTTTGGGGAGTCCATCGGCGGCCTGGTGGGCGGCCTGAACTTTTTGGGATTAAGCGGAGTTGCCGGCGCGCCCAACCCCAACTATTCCAAGACCATTCCCCACGGGCTCTTTGCCGCGTTCCAGATGATGTTCGCGGTGATCACCCCGGCCCTGATCACCGGCGCGTTCGTGGAGCGGGTGCGTTTCAAGTCATTTCTGCTCTTCAGCCTGATCTGGGCCACCCTGGTTTATGACCCTTTGTGCCACTGGGTCTGGGGCAAAGGGGGCTGGCTGGGCGCTCTCGGCGCCCTGGACTTTGCCGGAGGCACGGTGGTGCATATCGCCGCAGGTTTTTCGGCCCTGGCCTTCGCCCTGGCCATCGGCCCCCGCAAGGGGTTCGGGAAGACACCCATGGAGCCCCACAATATTCCCCTGACGGTGATCGGCGCGGGGCTGCTGTGGGTGGGCTGGTTCGGCTTTAACGCGGGCAGCGCCCTCGCGGCCAACGGGGTGGCGGTCAATGCCCTGTTGACCACCAACACTTCCGCGGCCACCGCCGGGCTGGTCTGGATGGTGCTCTCCTGGCTGGACGGCCGGCCCAGCACTCTGGGCATGGTTACCGGCATGGTGGCGGGTCTGGCGGCAATTACTCCCGCGTCCGGTTTTGTCACTCCCATGGCCGCCATGGTTGTCGGCGCGGTGGCTGCGCCCCTGAGCTATTATGGCATCCGCTTCCGGGATAAGCGCAAATTGGACGAATCCCTGGACGTCTGGGCCTGTCACGGCCTGGCCAGCACCTGGGGCATGGTGGCCACCGGGCTGTTTGCCACCGTGGAAGTCAACAGCGCCGGCGCCAACGGCCTCTTCTACGGCAACCCCGGCCAACTCCCGATTCAACTCTTAGCCATTGTGGTCACCATGGCCTTCACCTTTGGGATGACCTTCCTGGTGGCGAAGGTCCTGGATTGGAGCATCGGCCTCAGGGTTACCACCGTGGAAGAAGAAGTGGGCCTGGATATCAGCGCTCACGGTGAACGGGCCTACTCATAGAAGGATACAACCATGTTGAAAAAGATCGAAGCCATCATTCGGGAAGACAAGCTGAACGACGTCAAGGATGCCCTCAAGGAACTTGGCATTGTGGGCCTGAACGTCTTTGAGATTCGCGGCCACGGGCGCCAGGGAGGCATCACCCTGGCGGGCCGCTCCGGCACCTACCAGGTGGATATGCTGCCCAAGATCCAGGTGAATATCGTCTTAAGCGATCGTAACCTGGAGGAGACCATCGAGGCCATCCTCAAAACGGCCTACACCGGGGAGACTGGGGACGGGCTGATCTTTGTTTCCCCCATCGAAGAGGTGATCCGCATCCGTACCCGGGAACGGGGGTACGACGCGGTGATGTATCCCGGCGATATTGATGAGAGAAAAGGTCGGGGAGCCAAGTCTTAAAACAGTGAGCAGTGAGCGGTGAGCAGTGAGCAGTTAAAAACTGGGCGCATCGAGCAATGTCTTTTTTTACTGCTCACTGCTTACTGCTCACTGTCCCGACCTGCCTCAAGCCGGAAATTATCTCCCGAAGCATCCTTAAGTTAAGGGATTGATATGGTGCGTTCCGAATATAGCGACCGGGAGCTGGATATTTTCATTTCTGAAAAGATTATGGAAAAGAAGGGCACCCTTTTCTACACCTCCAACATCACGGAAACCTGGCAGGTGGTGGAAAAGATGATGCACAAGTACTTCTGCGAGTTGAAACTTGACGTATTCCTCGGGGGAATCTCCGGGGACCTCTGGGTGGCCTCTTTTTATAGTCCCAGGAAATGCCAAAGATTCGAAGGCAAGGGGAGAACCGCGCCTCTGGCCATTTGCCGGGCGGCCAGGGAGGCGTATTCCGGTCTCTTGGGAGACTAGGGCGGCAGTCCTGGAATACGTTTTTGGTTAAAATAATTAAAATAAATAGAATTATAGATAAGTTACAGATAGAGATTGTTGCACTTGCAAGCGAAAATGGATTGATTCCTTTTTCCTTTTCGTATCCCGCATTCCGCCGATTGACCTGATAACTTCCCGATTATCCTCATCTTTAAAACGAAACCCCAAACTTGAAACTGTTTGCATGCAGATATCTTTTGGGGGGAATGATTGATTCTGAAAGGGAAAGCAGATCGGAAAATTATGACCCGAACTATTGGGCTAATGAGGTCATGAGAGGTAGGATGTCAGAAGTCCAAAATGAATGCATAACACCCCATCTGCACACCATCATAAAAGCATGAAAGGCAAGTTAGTTCATCGCTAACTTGCCTTAACTCCTGTCAATTTATGGTGGAGCTGAGGGGATTTGAACCCCTGACCCCTTGAATGCCATTCAAGTGCTCTTCCAGCTGAGCTACAGCCCCAGACCCAAATTTTGTAACAAAAGCGCCGGAAGCTGTCAAGTGCCCGATAGATAAATCTTCTAAAGGCGTAGAAAAGAAAAAGACAGCCTCAGAAGGCAGCCTGCGGCGGCATAGGCTGAAAGGCCGGGAGCACAGTTTTCGGTTTTCAGTTTTCTGTTAAACGGATGTGGATTTTCGGTAGCTTACAGGGAGTTTGCAGCGTTTGAAAGGGAAATTGGTTCTTCTCCCCGCTGAATTTGCCCGGAGAAGAAGATCCCGGCCTGGAAGGGTTACATGGCCGGGAAGGTATGGTCAAGACAGTCGGGGAGAATTGCCTCGGCGCCAGGAAAAGCCGGGCTTTTCACCAACCAGGCCTAGGAGGACACAGGTGGAGGAGGCGCAGGGGAAAAGGGAATAACGGTTGACCGGGATTCCGGATTTATTTTATGATTAAAATTTAGGGCTTATCCAAGTTGGGGAAACCCCGGGGCCGGACGCAGCCGCGTCGGGAAATTATGTAGAGGAAATAACCATTGCCTGAGAAAAAGATCAATGTGCTGTTTGTCATTAAACCCGTTCAATGGAGCGGGGCGGATAGAGTTTTATTGGATGTGGCGACTCGTTTAAATAAAGAAAAATATCAAGTCATATTTGCCATCATCGGGCTTCATCCGGATGAAGAGGCGACTATTCCCGACTCCTTTCCCCAAATAAGATTCGATATGCCCAACTTGCACGGCTGGCGGCAGTTTCTTTTTTCTCTGAAACTTTGTTGGGTGATGTTTAAGCATAAGATTCATATTATTCATATGAACAGTTATCATCCGGGAAATTATTGCCGGCTCGCGGCTTATTTTTTGCGGGTGCCGGTAATTATCGACCATTGGCACGGCTTTAATCGCTTTAATTTGAAAAGAAGAATGCTCTGCCGCCTTTACAATCGCTTTACGGATCTCAGTTTCGTGGTGTCCGCGGGGGTGGGGGAGTACGTGCAGCAGCAGTGCGGGACCGACCCGGCCAAAATCCGGGTGCTCTATAACGGCGTGGACCTGGCCCCCCTGGAGAGCCGGAAACCGTCTCGCCAAGTCCGGGAAGAACTGGGTCTGCCCCTGGATCAGCCGGTGGTGGGCCTGGTGGCCCGCCTGGACCACCGCGCCAAGGGCCACCTGGAATTAGTTCAGGCAATGTCCACCCTCAAAGACACCCACCCTTTTCACGCTCTGATGGTGGGGGGCGGCCGGCGGCAGGAGGAGATGCAGGAACTGGCCGCGTCCCTGGGATTGGCGGAGAGGGTCCATTTTCTGGGGAACCGCCGGGACGTGCCGGAGCTGTTGGGGGCCATGGATTTTTTTGTCCTGCCCAGCCACAGTGAAGGGGTCTCTTTGGCGGTCTTGGAGGCCATGGCCGCGGGGTTGCCGGTGATCGTCAGCGCGGTGGGAGGCTTACCGGAAATTGTGCGCCATGAAGAAAACGGGCTGCTGATTCCTCCTAAGGACCCGCAAGCCCTGGCACGGAGCCTGGCCCGGCTCCTGGAAAACCCCGACCTGGCCCGGAGCCTGGGACAAAAGGCCCAAGAACACATTAAGGAAAAATATTCTCTGGAGCGCATGGGCCGGGTGGCTAATGAATCTTATGATGAGCAGGTGAAGAAAAAATTGGGGTAGGGAGAGATAAATATTCTTCACAGAGAAACAGAGGACACAGAGGAGCACAGAGAAAAATATTGCCTTGGCGGCTTTTGCCGCCAAGGCAAAAAATATATCTCTGTGCCCCTCTGTGTTCTTTGTGTCTTTGTGGTGAAGTTTTTATATTTTCTCCCAACCCCTTAATGAATATTATGGCCCCTGTTCCTAAAACCCCCATCAAGGTTCTCCAACTCCTGGTCACCATGCCCGTGGGCGGCGCGGAGATCATGGTGGCGGACATCGCCACCGGCCTGGACCCGGGAAGGTTCGAAGTGGTCACCGCCTGCCTGGGGGAGCCCGGGCCCATGGGGGAAGAGCTGCGCTGCCGGGGGAAAAGGGTGGTGAGCCTGGGGCTGGATCTCAAGCGCACTTCCACGTTCAGTCTAGTGCGGCGGGTTAGGGAGCTTCTGAAGGAAATCCGGCCGGATATATTGCACACCCATCTCTATCATGCCAATCTTTACGGCCGGTTGGCCGCGCTGGGGCTGGGGCTGCCCGGAGTGGTGGCCACGGTCCATAATATCTATTCCCGGGTGAAGTGGCACCGCTGCCTGGCCAATTATCTGTTGGCCCGGGTTTCTGATTATGTATTGGTGTTCAGCCCCCAGGTCCGGGACGACGTATTTCGCTTTGACCGGGTGCCGGCGGCCCGGCTAAAGATGCTGACGCCGGGCGTGCGGCTGGAGGAGCCAAACCCAGGGGAAACCAGGGAGGAAATCAGGAGCCGCTTGGGGATTAGCGGCTTTTGCGTGGGCAACGTGGCCCGCCTGGAGGAACAGAAGGGGCATGAGGATCTGCTGGCGGCAGTGAGTAAAGTGCGCGGGGAAATCCCCGACCTCACGGTGCTGCTGGTGGGGGACGGGAGCCGGGGCGCGCGGTTGCGGGCCCTTACCCAAGATTTGGGGCTGGGGCAGGTGGTGCGGTTTCTGGGCGTTCGCCGGGATATCCCCCGGATTTTGCAGGCCCTGGATGTCTTTTTGATGCCCTCCCGCTGGGAAGGCATCCCCTTAACCATCCTGGAGGCCATGGGCTATGGCCTGCCGGTGATCTCCACTATGGTGGGCCGGGTCCCGGAGATCATCCAGGACGGGGTCAATGGCCGCCTGACGCCGGTGGCCGACCCCGAGGCCCTGGCCCGGGCCATCCTGGAGCTTTACCGGGAGCCCGGGAAGCGGCGGCAATGGGGAGAGCAGGCCCGGCGCACCGTGCAGGAGAAATATACCCTAAAGCATTTTTTGGAGCAGTTCGCGGCCATTTATCTGGAGCTTTATGAGAAGGGTAGGGGGCATTGATTAAGGGCATGGTTTATAAATTGTGTGATAAATATTCGGCAGGCGGCCAAGAGGGTTTTTAAGTCCCCCTTTTTTAAAGGGGGATTTAGGGGGATTTTCAATGAGTTGTATAAAATCCCCCCTAACCCCCCTTTAAAAAGGGGGAAAACCCTCCCATATTCCCCAGCCTTTTCCCATAAATGGAAATCATTCACCAGATGAGCTACGACACCAGGACGCCATCCCGCCAGACCTACACTATCCTGCACACCGAGTCCTCCTTGGGGTGGGGGGGGCAGGAACGGCGTATTTTGGCGGAAGCCCTGGCCATGCGGGCCCGGGGCCATCGCCTGCTCCTGGCCTGCGACCACCGGGGGGAGCTCTTTCCTCGGGGACAACGGGCCGGATTTCCCGTGTTCCCCCTCAATTTCGGTGGCTGGCGCAACCTCGGCGCGGGATGGGCTTTGCGCTGGCTGGTACGCGCTGAGAGAGTGGATATCCTCAATACCCACAGTTCCCTGGACTCCTGGGTGGGAATGCTGGCCCTCGCGGGCTTAAAAAAGCCCATATTGGTGCGCACCCGGCACCTGTCCACCCCGGTGAAGAGCAGTCGGCCCACCCGTTGGCTCTATCAGGCGCCAAGGGCCACCATCACCACCAGTGAGGGCATCAAGGAGTTATTGCAGCAGCGGGTAGGGGTGGCCCCGGAGCGCGTCTTTTCCATTCCCACGGGGGTGTCCCTGACGGAGTTCGCGCCCCGGCAGGCGGATGCGTCCCTGCGCGAGGGGCTGCAGATTCCTGAAGATTCCTTTATCTGGGGGATGGTCTCCGTGCTCCGTTCCTGGAAGGGGCACCTTTACGCGCTGGAGGCTTTGAGAGAACTGCTCGATGCCGGACTGCAAACCCATCTGGTGGTGGTGGGGGAGGGGCCTTACCGCAGCCTCATCGAGCCCAAGATTAAGGAATTAGGGCTGGATGAACAGGTGCGTCTGGTGGGCTACCAGGAGGACGTGGCCCCCTGGCTGGCCCTGATGGACGTAGTGGTCATGGCTTCTTATGCGCACGAGGGCGTGCCCCAGGCTGCGCTCCAGGCCCTGGCCCTGGGCAAACCCGTGGTGGGCACCTACGTGGGGGGCATCCCGGAGGTGATCATCCCCGGGGAGACCGGCCTGCTGGCGCCGCCCAAGGATTCTCACGCCCTGGCCGAAGCGTTGCGCCAATTGTGGGAACATCCGGAACTACGGGCGGAGATGGGACGCCGGGGCCGGGACCTGGTAATCCAAAAATACTCCCTGGAGCAGATGGCCGCGGCGGTGGAAGGAGTGTATGATTTAGTGTGGGGGAAATAAGCTGTAAGCTATCAGCTATCAGCTTAATGCTTAAATACCAGAGGCTTGCGCTAATACTAATTGGCAATTAAACAAGTATTAACATGTAGGGGCGAACCTTGTGTTCGCCCATCATCCGGGGCGAACACAAGGTTCGCCCCTACGAGAGAATATCTGTTTGATGAAGAATTGGTATAAATCGACTTCAACCAAGGGTCAGGTGCTTGCCTTGCCTCTTGGTTTAAAAAAGCTGAAAGCTGATGGCTGAAAGCTAAATATGGAAACACACTGGCTACTCCTGCTCATTTTCGGTCTGATCCTTATTTGGGCCGCGTCCCTCCTCCTGGTGCGCCATTGGACCCGGGCCCGCCTGCTCCGGGCCTTAGTGGAGCAGGAAGCGGACAATGGGCTCGCCGCCATTTCCCAGGTGACCGAGTCCAGGCCGGAAGACCAGGCGGCCCGGGAGATTATCCGCCAATACCGCCGCCGCTACCTCTTGAAGCTGTGGCCGGACACCGCGTTCAGCTTCAAGGTGGTCAATGACCTGGCGTTGGAGATGATCCAGGAGATCGCCCGGGTCTATTACCCCGAGGAGGAGAGGCCGGAACTCAAGGCATCGCTTAAGGACCTGGTGGCCCTGTACAACCGCGTGGGAGCGCGTCTCCAGGCGCTTTTGGACACCAGGGCGCTGCGGCCTTTTCGGGACGTGGAAGTGCAGACGGTCCTGCGCTATCATGAGGTGTACCGCACCGTCAAGGATCACTGGGGGTATCAGTTCATCAAGCGGCACCACCTGGACAAGGCGGCCCGCTGGGGCTGGGCGGCCATTAATTACGCCAATCCCTGGTATTGGGGCCGGAAAGCGGCCTTTGAGGGGAGCAAGGAAGTGGCGGCGAGGCTGGCATTGGCGAGGATCGCGGATATTGTGGGGGAAGAGGCGATGTTGCTATATAGCCATCGTGCTTCCGGAGAAAAATAGGGACACTTCCTATTTTACCATTTTTTCTCCGCCATATTAAGGTCTTGCCTGTAAAAATAGGAAGTGTCCCTATTTTTCTCCTTTATCACTATGCTAAATCTTCTTAAAACCCATTTCGGCTTTGATCAATTCCGCCCTTTGCAGGAAGAGATTATCCGTTGCGTGATGGCGCAAAGAGATGCTTTTGTGCTGATGCCCACCGGCGGAGGAAAGTCGCTGTGTTTTCAGTTGCCGGCGCTGATGATGCCGGGATTGACCTTGGTTATTTCTCCTCTAATTTCGCTGATGAAAGACCAAGTGGACGCTCTCCAGGCGAACGGCATTCCGGCTGAATTCATTAACAGCACTTTAACTCGCGCTGAAATTGCAAAAATTCAGGCGGACGCGCGCCTGGGGAATACAAAAATTCTTTACGCGGCGCCGGAACGATTGATCTTGCCTGAATTTCAGCTTTTCTTGAAGAAAATTCAAGTCAGTCTGATTGCCATTGACGAATCCCACTGTATCAGCGAATGGGGGCATGATTTTCGCCCTGATTACCTGAATCTTAAAATGCTGAGAGATATTTTTCCCGAGGTTCCGGTGATGGCCCTTACCGCCACTGCCACCCAAAGGGTGCGGGAGGACATACTTCACCAGTTGTCTTTGGATCAAGCGAAAATTTTTATCTCCAGCTTCAACCGCCCCAATCTTTCCTATATAGTGCTTTCCAAAAAGGATTCTTACGGCCAACTGATTGAAATATTACGGGAACACCAGAATGAATCAGCAATCATTTATTGTTTTTCCCGAAAAGACACCGAGAATCTGGCCGCGGATTTGCGGGAGGAGGGGTTAAAGGCCCTTCCTTATCACGCGGGGTTGGAAAGCGAGGAGCGCCGGACCAATCAAGAGAAATTCATCCGGGACGAAGCGCAAATCATCGTGGCCACGATTGCTTTCGGGATGGGAATTGACAAGCCGGATGTGCGTTTGGTGATTCACTATCATCTGCCGAAATCAATTGAAGGCTACTACCAGGAAACGGGGCGGGCCGGACGCGACGGACTTCCCAGCAAGTGCATTCTTTTTTATTCTTCTGCGGATGCCATTAAACAGCAATATTTTATCCGGCAGATAGAAGATGAGAGCGAGCGGAAGAACGCCTATCGGAAGCTCGACCAGATGGTGGAATATTGTGAGCTGGCAACTTGCCGCCGGCATCATTTACTCTCATATTTCGGAGAAGATTATCAACAAGAAAGTTGCAATGGATGTGATATTTGTCTTTCGCCGCCGGAAAAATTCGATGCAACTATAATCAGCCAAAAGATTATGTCGGCTATTATTAGAACGGGGCAACGGTTTGGGATGAACTATATTATCGATGTACTGCTGGGGGCCAAGAATAAAAATATCATTGAACGTGATCATCATAGATTGTCGGTGTACGGTATTGTTAATGATTTTTCTAAGGACGATCTAAGACGCATTATCAGTCAATTGCTTTCCCGAAACCTGATCGAAAAAAGTGGCGCGGAATATCCGATTCTGGCCTTAAGCCAGCGCGGCCAGGATTTTTTAAAGGAGCGGGAAGAAATTCGTTTGCCAAAGTTTTTTTCCATCGCCAAATTGTCTTCCCCAAGTGATGCGGTTGACGCCGATTACGACAGGGAATTATTTGAGGAATTGCGTTTATTGCGCAAAAGAATCGCGGATGAACAAGGGGTGCCGCCGTTTGTCGTCTTCGGCGATCTGGCCCTGCGCCAGATGGCCTTATATCTGCCTCAAAGCGAAGAGAGTTTTTCCAGAATCAGCGGAGTGGGCGAGCAAAAGCTGAAACAATACGGCAAGATATTTATGGAGGTTATTCAAACTTACGCAAAGGAAAATAATCTCCGGGAAAAAATCATCCCCGTAAAAAGATCGGCAAAGTCGCGCCGGATAAAGCGGGAGGGATCGACTTATCAGGAAACCAAAAAACTTATTATTCAGAAAATGTCCCTTGAAGAAATGGCAACGGTCAGAGGTCTTGCGCCCTCAACCATAGCAGCCCATATTGAAAAGTTGGCCAGCTTTGGAGAAGAAATTGATATTGACTATTTGCGGCCGCCGGTGGAGAAATTCGAAATAATAAAAGCCGCCTTTAAAAAATCCGGAGGCACGGCCCTTTCGCCTGTGCGGGAAATACTGGGCGAAGATTTTTCCTTTGAAGAATTGAGGATAGCCAGGCTGTTCATAAAATAGAAGTTCCAAGTTCCTGGTTCCAAAGTTCCAAGTTGAAACCTCTGCGGAAATGCATAAATTGTCATTCTGAGGGAGCGAAGCGACCGAAGAATCTCAAAAAACGAGATTCTTCACTCCGCTTCGCTCCGTTCAGAATGACAGATTAAAAGACTTTAGCCGAAGTCTTAACTTGGAACATGGAACTTGGAACCTGGAACTCTTCAAGCCAAGATGAAAATAAACCTGACCCAGAGCCTGAAAGAATACCTGATAACCGCGTTGGCTTCATTGTGGTACCGCCTGGACCGGCGGCACCGGGAGATCACCCGGCGCAACCTGGAGTTCGCGTATGGGCCGGAACTGAGTCCAGAGGCCCGGGAGCGCCTGGCCTGGGGGGTCTTCCGCCATTTTGTCCTCTTCGGTTGGGAAGTCCTGGAGATGCTGCTGGCCCCGCTGTCCCGGATTCGCAAAAAAGTGATCGTACTGGGAGAGGAACACCTGGCCGCGGCTCTGGCCCAGGGCCGGGGCGCCATCGTCATTGCCGCGCACGCGGGCAATTGGGAATATACGGTCTTGGGCTACAGTCTGCAGTACCAGCCGGCCGCGGTGGTCGGCCGGGAGTTGGACCAGCCGTGGGGCCGGGCCCTGGCCCGGTACTTGCGGCAGCGGGGCGGTAACCTGATGGTGGACAAACAACGGGGTCTGAAAGCAATCCTGGCCCAACTGAAACAGAACCGGGCGGTGGGCATCGTCATTGATCAGAACACCACCACCGAAGGGGGGCTGCTGGTGGATTTTTTCGGTAAACCCGCGCGCACCACCCCGGTGGCCGCGCTCCTGGCCCGGCACCGGGATATTCCGGTGCTGCCGGCCTTTTCCCGGCGGCTGGCCGGGGGGCGGCACCTGCTGGCCATCTTCCCCCCCCTGCCCATGAAAAAAACCCGGGACGCGGACGCGGATATCCTCAAGCACCTGCAGCTCCAGAGCCGGGCCCTGGAAGCCTGGGTGCGGGCCTGCCCGGAACAGTGGCTCTGGCTCCACCGGCGGTGGAAGAATCAGTTCCCGGAGATTTATGAATAGGGCAGGGGGGAGGGGTCAGGGGCCAGAGGACAGGGGCCAGTAGTTCAAAGTTCAAGGTTCAAGGTTCAAAGTTAAGAGTAAGGGCTGAATTCATGATTTTTTGCTTGCGCCGGCACAGGCTGGAAAGCCTGTGCTACCTGCAAGGAGTTTTTTTTAACGGAAAACGGAAAACGGAAAACTGAAAACGGAAAACCACATTACAGTTGGAAGGATAATGCGCGTGGATAATAAGGAATTGGTGGCGGACCAGGGGATAACCCGCTTTTTCGGCACGGAGCTGGAGGAATTGGGGGCGGGGCAGGCCCGGGTGGCTATGACCTGCAAGCCGGACATGGCCAATATCCTGGGGATGGTCCACGGCACCGCGCTCTTCGCCCTGATCGACGAGGCCTTCCAGGCCGCGGTCAACGCCCACGGCACGGTGGCCGTGGCCCTGAACATGAACCTCACTTTCCACGCGGCCCCGCCCCTGGGGGAGCGTCTCACCGCCACCACCCGGGAACTCCACGCGGGCCGGCGCACCGCCACTTATTTCATCGAGGTTACGGATTCCCGGGGCGGTTTGGTGGCTTCCTGCCAGGCTTTGGCCTACCGGAAGAGTCAGCCGTTGGAGTTCGGCTCTTGATGCTGCTTTAATAGGGAATCAGGATCAGCTTCCCCCTTTGCTCCGGGTCTTGGGGGCAGGTCCCGGGGGAGGCGGGCAGGGTTTCAAATCCGCGATGTTCGACTGTAATTTAAGTCGGAGGCATTTCATCAAGGCCGCGAAGGAGGAGGATTTGATGATCTTTCCGAATTCGGTGCGGAGGTTGTTCACCAGGCTCACGTCTTCGATGATCAAATCATAGATCATCCATCCCTGGGGGCTTTGCAGGAGTTGGAACTTCACGGGAATCTTGTCATTGGTGCGCAAAACCAGGATGCGCACTTCCGCGGCGTTGCCGTTCTGGCTCTCTCCCTCGTAAGTCACCTTTGATTTGGCGAAGTCGTCCAGCTTATCGGCATAGGAAGCCTTCAGGAGTTCGGCGAACATGCGGATGAACTCGGCGCGCTGGGCCTGGCTAATGGTGTTCCAGGTTTCTTCCAGGCAGCGCTTGGCCATTTCCTGATAATCAAGGCGACGCAACGCGGATTGTTCGATGAGGCGGAGACGGGCGGTCTTTTGGCCCGGGGCCTGGTATGCCGGATTGCGGAGGATGCCCATAACTTCATCGATGATGGCCTTCACATCCTCGGTGGGTGGACCGGCAAAAACAGGGGGCGCGGCCACCCCTAGATTCAAAACCAAAACCAGGGCCAGCCCCCGGATTATCGCAGCCGCCATCCTTTTTTGGGTCTTCATAGTGGATACCTGCCCGGTGAAGTCAGGCGCCTGCCGACCTTCGGGCAAGCACTTTTAATTTGAAGATTTTTTCGGCCTTTTCGGAGAGAAGCCGGGAAAGGGGGTGGGTATCCCCATCCCCAGGCTTGGATATAAGCTAAGTTCCGGAAAAGAATTTGCAAGGCCCGGGATGAAGAAAAGGGGAGCCGACCGCTACCGGTAAAGGATTAGGCGCCGTTAAAAACCCGGACTTCGAGTCGGGGAAAAAAAAGGGGGCCGGACCCCCGGTCCGGCCCTGTAAGTTTAGAACCTATTTCAAAACCTAATCTGAAGCTGCAGATATGTTCTCAAACTGAGACCTCTGCGAGAGTGCATAAATTTTCATTCTGAGGGAGCAAAGCGACCGAAGAATCTCAAGATACGAGATTCTTCACTCCGCTTCGCTGCGTTCAGAATGACACCTTAAAAGACTTTCCCAGAAGTCTCAAACTGCAAAAGGTTGGGAGGTGTGGTTTTAAGTCCCCCTTTCCTAAAGGGGGATTTAAGGGGATTATCAAGCGCTTATATAATCCCCCCTACCCCCCTTTAGAAAAGGGGGGTAATTCTTTCCTTGCTTAAACTCATATGGCTGATTCGAGATGACTTTCGGAAATAGGTTTTGAAATGACTTCTAGTAAAGCACTCTTAAGGTTTTAAAGGCCAGTGCCCTTAAATTCTCTCGATTCTTTGCAGTTCGTTGATTTTGGTCCGCAGGCGCCGCACCAGTTCGTTGTAGGATGACTCCCTGATCACCTGGCTGAACTGGGAGCGGTAATTGCTCACCAGGCTGACCCCTTCAATGACCACGTCGTAAACCATCCACCCCTGGGATTTGCGCATCAGCCGGTAATTCATGGGGATTCTGTCGTTTTTCCGCAAAACCATCGTGCGTACTTCCGCGTAATCATCGTCATCCTTGATCTCCGGGGCGTACTGGACCTTTTCGTCGGAATAGTTCATGATCTTGTCCGAGTAGGAAGCCTCCAGGAGTTGGGCGAACAGGCGCACGAATTCCTGGCGCTGGCCGGCGCTGAGGGAGCGCCAGGACGCGCCCAATGACCGTTTGGCCATCTCTTCGTAGTCAAAGCGGCGGTCAACGACCTGTTTGACCCGGTCCCGGCGTTGCTTCTTCAGGGCCGGAGCTTTAAGGGAGGGGTCCTTCAGGATGCGGATGGCCTCATCCACCACGCTTTTAACTGCATCGGTGGGACTTTCCGCCCGGGCCCCGGACACGGCCAGAGCCAGGGAAAGGGTTAAGGATAGGGCCAAGACCCCTATTAATACAAGCCGCATTATGTGCTCCTTTACAAATGCAGTTTTCAGTTTTCGGTTTTCAGTTTTCAGTAAATTAAGGAATAAGGATTATAAGGATGTGGGAATTACCTTGCGCTTTTAGAAAGTATCGGTTTTTAGGAGAAAGAACACCAGAAAAAATTGCCTTGCCTAATAATCCAAATCGATCGGTAAACTCCCTGCTTTTAACCGAAAACTGAAAACCGAAAACCGTCTTTTAGACCTTGCCGTGGATATATTTGCTGATCAGTTCCTCCCACTCCACCGCGGATTCGGTGTCCCGAATTTTGCCGCCGTTGGGGATGGCCTTGCCGGAACTACCCGTGGAGAGCTTGACGAATTTGTCGCCGATGATCCCTTTGGTGCGGATGGAGGCAATGGCGTCGTCATTGAGCTTGACTCCCGGCGACAATCTCAGCACCAGTTTGGCCCGGTCCCCGGTGGTCAACTGGATGGCTTCCACCCGGCCCACTTCGACGCCGGCCACCTCCACCGCGGCCCCGGGCTTGAGACCGGAGATGTTGTCAAAGTCCGCGACCACCCGGTAGCCGCCGCCGAAAAGTTCCAATTTCCCCAGGTGCACGGCCAGATAGGCCAGGCAGGCCAGCCCCGCCAACACGAAGACGCCCACCACTAACTCCAGGCTGCCTCGTTTCATAATGATCTCTATGCCTCCAGAAAATCGGGTTCGCCCCGGATAAAGCTCTGAACCACCGGGTCCGGGTGCTGTTGAATTTCGTCCGGCCCGCAGTAGGCGATGATCCGGCCCTGGTGCAGCATGGCCACGACGTCGGCGATTTGGAAGACCTCCGGGATATCGTGGGCCACCACCAGGGCGGTGTAGTTGCTCACCGCATGGGTTTTTTTGATCAGGTGGAAAACGGTGTTGGACATGGGCGGGTCCAGGCCGGTGACCGGCTCGTCGAAGAGGATGATCTCCGGCTCCTGGATCATGGCCCGGGCCAGGGCCACCCTTTTTTTCATACCCCCGCTCAATTCATCGGGAAATTTCTTGCCCACGTCCAGGGAAAGATTCATCTGCTCCAGGCGCTCATCCACCCGGCGCTTGATCTCCGCCTCCGGGAGCCTGGTCTTCTCCCGCAAGGGAAAGGCCACGTTTTCAAAGACATTCAGGGAGTCGAAGAGCGCGCCCCCCTGAAACAGGACCGCGAACCGTCTTCTGATCTCCTGGAGTTTGCGGCCGCTTAGCCGGGTGATGTCCAGGTCGTCAATGAGCACCCGGCCCTTATCCGGTTTCAGCAGGCCGATGAGATGTTTCAGGAGAACGCTTTTGCCCACTCCGCTCTTGCCGATGACCAAAGTGATCTTGCCGGTGGGAATCTCCAGGTTGATGCCGTCCAGCACCATCTGGCCGTTAAAGGATTTATACAGATCAATGACGTTGATCATGGCTCACATGAAGAAGGAAGTAAGGATGTAGTCCCAGGCCAGCACCAAAACCGCGGAGAGGACCACCGTCTGGTTGGTGGCCCGGCTCACCCCTTCGGCGCCGTGTTCGGTATGATACCCCTTGAAGCTGGCCACCAGGATGATGGTGACGCCGAAGACCAGGGATTTGACGATGCCGCCGTTGATATCCAGGGGCACCACGCTCTGGACCATACCGGAAAAATAGGAGCCGGAACTCACCCCCAGGAGGACCACGCCGATGAGGTAGCCCCCCAGGATGCCCACCACGTCAAAGATGGCGGTGAGCAGCGGCACCGCGATCAACCCGGCCAGCAGCTTGGGCATCACCACGTACTGCATGGGGTTGACGGCCATGGTGTCCAGGGCGTCCAGTTGCTCGGTGATGCGCATGATGCCGATCTCCGCAGTGACCGCGGAGCCGGCCCGGGCCGAGACCATGAGGGCGGTCAACACCGGGCCCATTTCCCGGATGAGGCTCAGGGCCACGGCCGAGCCCAACGCGCCTTCGGAGCCGTATTTTCTCAGGGTGTAGTAGCCCTGCAGGGCCAGGACCATGCCGGTGAACGCGGCGGTGAGGAGAACGATCAGGGTGGATTTCACCCCGATGAGATTGATTTCCTGGAGGACCCGTCGGGGCCGGAAAGGGGGCACAAAGGCCAGCGCCAGACCTTGCAGGAGAAAGAGCATCATGCTGCCGGTTTCCTGCACCCAATTCAGCAGCCAGCGGCCCAGGTGGCGGATAAAGGTAACCATATATTTGGATTAATTAATTTCCTATCCCGAATCCATACTTTTCTAAATTAATGGTAGTAAAAAAGCAAGTAGAAAGAGGGGACCCCACGGCTAGGGCGAACCCCCGACCAGGTGGGAGATGGAAAATCGCGGCCGTCGGACAAAATCATTGACGGGTCCGGTGACACTGATTAAGATTAAAATCCGGTATAAGTCGGGATAAACTAAACATCGTGCGCCGGAGTACTTTAGCAGGTTTGATCCTCATAACCCCCTCCCCTGGTGGGAGGGGGTCGGGGGGAGGGGGAGAACCCATCGCAATTTCCAGAAATTTCACCCC
>JACQYN010000134.1 GCA_016208235.1 Deltaproteobacteria bacterium | reverse complement strand
CTGGAGGCTGTCCTGCACGTAAGGTCCCTTTTTCAGTGAACGGGCCACGGTTTCTCCCTCTATTTCCGCGTCCGGTGTTTAATGATGTAGCGGTCGCTGTCTTTGGGTTTCCGGGTCTTGTAACCCTTGGTGGGCACGCCCCAGGGAGTGACCGGATGGCGTCCCCCGGAGCTTTTCCCTTCACCGCCTCCCATGGGATGGTCCACCGGGTTCATGGCCACGCCCCGCACGTGGGGGCGGCGGCCCTGCCAGCGGCGGCGTCCCGCCTTGCCCAGGGAGATGTTCTCCTGCAATACATTCCCCAACTGGCCGATGGTGGCCCGGCAGTCCAGGGAGACGACGCGCACCTCCCCGGAGGGCAGCTTCAGATGGGCCTGGTTGCCTTCTTTGGCCATCAACTGGGCGGCGGCGCCCGCGGCCCGGGCCATTTGCCCGCCCTTCCCCGGTTTCAGCTCCACGTTGTGCACCTGGGAGCCTGCCGGAATATTCCTCAGAGGCAGGGAATTCCCCGGTTTGATGTCGGCTTCCGCGGAAGACACCACCATGTCCCCTACCTGCAACTCCTGGGGGGCCAGGATGTAGCGCTTCTCGCCGTCCAGGTAATGGAGCAGGGCGATGCGCACCGTGCGGTTCGGGTCGTATTCGATGGCAGCCACCTTGGCCGGCACTTCCAGCTTGTTCCGCTTGAAATCGATGAGCCGGTAGCGCCGCTTGTGCCCGCCCCCCCGGTGCCGCGTGGTGACCCGGCCGTAGCTGTTCCGTCCCCCCGATTTTTTCAGGGGTTTGACCAGACTCTTTTCCGGCTCGCTGCGGGTAATCTCGACAAAATCCGAAGCCGTCTGGAACCGCCGCCCGGGAGAGGTTGGTTTTCGTGAAATCAGAGGCATGTCTGTATATCCTTAAGAAATTCAATAACCCTTCTTAAGATTAGTGATCAGTGATCAGAAATTCACAAGCTACCAAGCGTTACTGGCCACTGATTACTGATTACTGATTACTGGTTACTGATTACTGGCCACTCTCTTACATCCCTTCGAACCCGGAGATCTTCTCCCCCGGGGCCAGGGTGACGATGGCCTTCTTCCAAGCCGGGCGCACCCCTTCGGTCTTGCCCAGGCGCTTCTTTTTGCCCTGCATCTGCATGGTGTTCACCGCCAGGACCTTGACTTTAAAGAGCTCCTCCACGGCCTTGCGGATCTCGATCTTGTTGGCCTTCACCGCCACCCGGAAGGTCACCTTGTTACCCGCCTCTCTTAACTGGTGGGTCTTTTCCGTGATGATGGAACCTTTAATCAGGTGATGATACGCCTTCATGGGGCCAACCTCGCTTCGATCTGGGCCAGGGACGGCTTGAGCATCACCAGGTGCTCGTAGCGCAGGATGTCATAGACGTTCAGCCCCGCGGGCAACATCACCTGCACATGGGGCACGTTCCGGGCCGACAGCTCCAGGGCCTGGTGGGCCTCCGGCGCGATAATCAGGGCCTTGGCGACCTCCAGGTTGCGCAGCACCTGGACAAAATCCTTGGTCTTAGGAGTGGTGTGGGGATATTCGTCCAGCACCAGCAGTTGCCCGGCCTGGAGCTTGCTGCTCAGGGCCATTTTCAGGGCCAGGCGGCGCACCTTCTTGGGCAGGGTGTAGGCGTAGCTCCGGGGTTTGGGACCGAAGATGATGCCGCCCCCCCGCCAGATGGGCGACCGGTTGCTGCCCACCCGGGCCCGGCCGGTGCCCTTCTGCCGCCAGGGTTTGCGGCCCCCGCCCCGGACTTCTCCCCGGCTTTTGGTGGACGCGGTGCCCGCGCGGCGGCAGGCCCGCTGCCAGGTCACCACTTCGTGGAGCACGTGGCCCCTGACCGGCACTCCGAAGATTTCCTCCTGGAGTTCCACCTCTCCCACTTTTTCTTTATTTATATTCAGGACATCTACTAAAGGCATAGCATCACCCGGCCTTCCGGATCAGCACCAGACCCTGCCGCGGGCCGGGGACCGCGCCCCTGATCAGCAGCAGGTTCTCTTCCGGACGCACATCCACCACTTCCAGATTTTTGACGGTCACCCGCGCGTTGCCCATCTGTCCCGGCAGCTTCTTTCCCTTCACGACCCGGGAAGGATAAGCGCTGGCGCCGATGGACCCCGGAGCCCGGTGGGACATGGAGCCGTGGGTCATGGGACCCCGGTGAAAGTTCCAGCGTTTAATCGTACCGCTAAAACCGCAGCCCTTGCTGGTGCCGATGACGTTCACCTTGTCGCCAATGGCGAATTGCTCCAGCGTGATCTCCTGTCCCGTCTCAAATTCGCCGGGGCCGTCCAGACGGAACTCCCGAAGGTAACGAAACGCACTCTTGGAGCCGTGCTTCTCAAAATGACCCTTAAGGGGCTTGTTGACCTTGCCCAGGGACCGGCGTTCAAAGCCCATTTGCAGGGCCTCGTAGCCATCCCGGGCGCCGCTCTTCACCTGGGCCACAAAGCAGGGGCCGGCTTCGATCACCGTCACCGCCACCGCCAGCCCATCCGGGTCGAAGATGCGCGTCATGCCCAATTTTTTCCCGATAATGCCGCCAGGCATTTTTTTCTCCGTTTTCGGTTTTCAGTTTTCGGTTTTCGGTGGTTTCCAGAACCTCAGCACTCTTTTGCCGAAAACCGGAAACCGAAAACCGAAAACCGTCTTTTAAACTTTTATTTCCACGTCCACCCCTGCGGCCAGGTCCAGCTTGCTGATGGCGTCCATGGTCTGTTGGGTGGGCTCCAGGATATCCATAAGCCGCTTATAGGTGCGGATCTCGAACTGCTCCCGGGACTTCTTGTCGATGTGCGGGGAGCGCAGCACGCAGTACTTGTTGATCTCCGTGGGCAGCGGGATGGGACCGGCCACCCGGGCGCCTGTGCTCCGGGCGGTCTCCACGATCTCCACCACCGATTTATCCAGCAGCTTGTGGTCGTAAGATCGCAACCTGATGCGAATCTTGGGCGTGATCATTTATACCGTCCTATTCCACGATCTCGCTCACCACTCCGGCGCCGACGGTGCGGCCCCCTTCCCGGATGGCGAAGCGCAGTTCCTTTTCCAGCGCCACGGGCGTGATCAGGTGCACCACCATGGAGACGTTGTCCCCGGGCATCACCATCTCCACTCCCTCAGGCAGCGTCACCACCCCGGTGACGTCCGTGGTCCTTAAGTAAAATTGGGGCCGGTAGCCGGTAAAAAACGGCGTGTGCCGCCCGCCTTCCTCTTTGTTGAGGATATACACCTCGGCCTTGAACTTGGTGTGCGGGGTAATGGACCCGGGCTGGGCCACCACCTGGCCCCGCTCCACTTCGTCCTTCTTGATGCCCCGGAGAAGCAGACCCACGTTGTCGCCGGCCTGGCCCTGGTCCAGAGTTTTCCTAAACATCTCCACCCCGGTGCACACGGTCTTTTGGGTGGGGGCAAAACCGACGATTTCCACGTCGTCCCCCACCTTCACCAACCCCCGCTCCATGCGGCCGGTGACCACCGTGCCGCGGCCGGAGATGGTGAAGACGTCTTCGATGGGCATCAGGAAGGGTTTTTCGATGGCCCGGACCGGCTCCGGAATGTAGCTGTCCAACGCGTCCATCAGCTCGAAGATGGGTTTTACTTCCTCAGACTTGAAATCGTCGGACTCCAGGGCTTTTAAGGCCGAACCCTTAATGATGGGAATATCGTCTCCGGGAAAATCGTATTTGGAAAGAAGTTCCCGGAGTTCCAGTTCCACCAGCTCGATCAGGTCGGGATCGTCCACCAGGTCCACTTTGTTCAAAAAGACCACGATGAAAGGCACGCCCACCTGCCGGGCGAGCAAGATATGCTCCCGGGTCTGGGGCATGGGCCCGTCGTCCGCGCCCACCACCAGGATGGCCCCGTCCATCTGGGCCGCGCCGGTGATCATGTTCTTGATATAGTCCGCGTGCCCCGGGCAGTCCACGTGCGCGTAATGGCGCTTTTCCGTCTCGTATTCCACGTGGGCCAAAGCGATGGTGATGCCCCGCTCTTTCTCTTCCGGCGCCTTGTCGATCTGGTCGAAGGGCACGTACGATGCCAGCCCCTTCTTGGCCAAATGCTTGGTAATGGCCGCAGTCAAGGTCGTCTTCCCGTGGTCGATGTGACCTATCGTGCCCACGTTCACGTGCGGTTTTTTGCGCTCAAATTTCTTCTTGGCCATTAGGACTTCCTCCTGAACTCAAAGGGGTCATGCCCGGGCTTGACGCCGGCCCAAAATTTCCTCCGCCAGGTTTGCGGAGACAGGCTCATAATGATCGAACTGCATGGTAAAAGTGGCCCGGCCCTGGGTGGCGCTCCTCAGCACGGTGGCATAGCCGAACATGGTGGCCAGGGGCACCTGGGCCTGAATTATCTGAGTCGCCCCCCGGGTCTCCATGCCGGTAACCCGGCCCCGGCGGGCGTTGACTTCACCCATCACTTCGCCCACAAAATCTTCCGGGGCCACCACCTCCAGGGCCATAATAGGCTCCAGGATCACGGGCTTGGCCCTTTTGGCCGCCTCTTTGAAACACATGGACCCGGCGATGTGAAAGGCCCGCTCCGAAGAATCCACGTCATGGTAGGAGCCGTACACCAGGGCCACTTCCAGGTCCACCATGGGATAGCCCATGATGCCGGTGACCGCGGCTTCCTTGACTCCCTTTTCCACCGCGGGAATATATTCTCTGGGAACCACGCCGCCGACGATTTTGTTCTCAAAAACCACACCGCTCCCCATCTCCAGGGGCTTGAGCTCCAGGACTACGTGGCCGTACTGGCCCCGACCCCCGGTCTGCCGCACAAATTTGGTCTCCTGGGACACGGCCTGGGTAACGGTCTCCCGGTAGGCCACCTGGGGTTTCCCCACCTGGGCGTCCACCTTGAATTCCCGCATCAACCGGTCCACGATGATTTCCAGGTGCAGCTCCCCCATGCCGGAGATGATGGTCTGGGCGGTTTCCGTATCAGTGTGGACCCGGAAAGAGGGATCTTCCGCGGCGATCTTGGCCAGGGCCTGCCCTAGCCGGTCCTGATCCGCCTTGGTCTTGGGCTCGATGGCGATGTCGATCACCGGTTGGGGAATGTGCAGGGTCTCCAGCACCACCGGGTTGCGCTCATCCGCCAGGGTGTCGCCGGTGGTGGTATTCTTCAGCCCCACCGCAGCCACGATATCCCCGGCATAAGCCGCGTCGATCTCTTCCCGTTTATTGGCGTGCATCTTGAGCAGCCGGCCGCTGCGCTCCTTGACCCCTTTGGTGCTGTTCAGAACCGCGGACCCCGAAGGTAGGACCCCGGAATAGACCCGCAAAAAGGTGAGGTGGCCGATGAAGGGATCGGTCAAAATCTTGAAAGCCAGGGCCGCCAGGGGCGCGTCGTCCGCCGCGGGCCGCGCCACTACCTGACCTTGGGAATCCAATCCCTCGATGGCAGGAATATCCAGGGGCGACGGCAGATAATCCAACACCGCGTCCAACACGGGCTGGATGCCTTTATTCTTGAAAGCCGACCCGCAGAGCACCGGCACCGCCTTCAACTGGATGGTGGCCTTTCTCAGCGCGGCCTTTAAATCCTCCGAGGGCACCGGCTGGTCCTGCAAATAAAGCTCCATGACCCCTTCGTCCAGTTCCGCGATCTTCTCCACCAGACGGCCCCGGTATTCTTGGGCCAGTTCCTGGTAATCCGCGGGGATCTCGCAGCACCGGATTGGCTTTCAGGCGCTCCCGCATCATCTTTTCGCACCGGAAGAGATCGGCCCCCACCCGGTCCATCTTGTTGACAAAGGCCAACCGGGGCACGCCGTAGCGGTCGGCCTGGCGCCAGACCGTCTCGGATTGGGGCTCCACCCCGGCCACCGCGTCGAAGACCGCCACCACCCCGTCCAACACCCTCAAGCTGCGCTCCACCTCGATGGTGAAATCCACGTGCCCCGGGGTGTCGATGACGTTGATGCGATGGTCCCGCCAGTAGCAGGTGGTGGCCGCAGAAGTAATGGTGATGCCCCGTTCCTGTTCCTGAGCCATCCAATCCATCACGGCTTGGCCTTCATGGACCTCTCCCATCTTATGAGTCACCCCGGTGTAGTAGAGGATGCGCTCAGTGGTGGTTGTCTTGCCGGCGTCGATGTGGGCCATAAACCCAATATTCCGTACCCGGGTTAGGGGAGTTTTTCGTGACAAATCAATTTACCAACGATAATGCGCGAAGGCCTTGTTGGCCTCCGCCATCTTATGCGTATCTTCCCTTTTTTTGATGGTCGCGCCCCGGTTCTGGGCCGCTTCTAAAAGTTCTCCGGCCAATTTGGCCCCCATGGACTTTTCGCCCCGGGCCTGGGAGTAGGCGATGATCCAGCGGATGGCTAAAGAGATGCGCCGGTCGGCCCGCACTTCCACGGGCACCTGGTAAGTGGCGCCCCCCACCCGCCGGGATTTCACCTCGATCAGGGGTTTGACGTTATCCATGGCCTGATGAAAGACCTTCAAAGGCTCATCCTGGGATTTCTGCCCCACGATGTCCAAGGCCTGGTAGAAGATGCGCTGGGCCACGGATTTTTTCCCTTTACTCATCAAACCGTTGATGAACCGGCTCACCAGCGTATCGTTATATTTCAGGTCCGGCAAAACGCCTCTTTTGACCACTCCGCCTTTTCTGGGCATTTTTAAAACCTCGGTTTCCGGTTTTCGGTTTTCAGTTTTCGGTTGGGAAAACTTTCTGCATTTCCTGTTTAAAGGTGCTAATCGTTATCGTCTAAAGGAAAGTAATTATCGTAATCGTTATTATCATTCAGTTCTATTCGCCAAACTTCCTCGAAAGTTCTCTCTAAATATTTTTGATTTTGAAACCTTTCATCAAGATTTGCACAAATCAGTGCATCCGATTCCTTTTCTCTGTACATGGGTCCTCCTTTAAAAACTCTAATAGCATGTTCTCCCATTGAATACCGAAACCTTAAAAACCGAAAACCGCTTTTATGCTGGTTTCTGTTTCAGGCTTCGGTTCCAGCTGCTCTTAGCCTTTACCGAAAACCGAAAACTGAAAACCGAAAACTGTCATTTCGGTCTCTTGGCCCCGTACTTGGACCGGCCCCGGCGGCGGTCCGTGACGCCGGAGGCGTCCAGAGTGCCGCGCACCACGTGGTAACGCACCCCCGGCAGATCCTTCACCCGGCCGCCCCGGATGAGGACCACGGAGTGTTCCTGCAGGTTATGCCCCACTCCCGGAATGTAGGTGGTCACCTCGATCCCGTTGGTGAGCCGCACCCGGGCCACTTTCCTGAGCGCCGAGTTGGGCTTCTTGGGGGTGGTGGTATAGACCCTCACGCATACTCCCCGCTTCTGGGGGCAGCTTTGCAAAGCCGGGGACGCCGTGCGTTTGCGGATCTTCTCCCGGCCCTTGCGAATCAACTGACTGATGGTAGGCATACCCTCTCCTGCCGTAACCCCGATTTGGGGAGGTACTCAAAATTAATTATTTTAATAGATTTCTATAGTATCTGTCAATCGTTTATTGCCCGGGAATAGCCGTTGTTTCGGGTAAAGTTTCCGGCAAGGCTTCCGCGGGCGGCGGCAACTCCTCTTCTTCTCCGATGATCTTCATTTCCAGTTCCCGGTATTGGTCCAAACCGGTGCCCGCGGGAATCAGCCGCCCCATAATCACGTTTTCTTTGAGGCCCCGGAGAAAGTCGATCTTGCCCAGGATCGCGGCGTCGGCCAAGACCTTCGTGGTCTCCTGGAAGGAAGCCGCGGAGATCCAGCTCTCGGTGGTCAGCGACGCCTTGGTGATCCCCAGCAGCATGGGTTCGCCGGTGGCCGGCCTTTTCCCCTGGGCCATTATTTCTTCGTTCCTTTCCTCAAAGACCCACTTTTCCACCTGCTCGCCGATGAGGAAGTCGGTGTCCCCGGGGTCCACCACCTTGATGCGCCTGAGCATCTGGCGGACGATGACCTCGATGTGCTTGTCGTTAATCTTCACGCCCTGGAGGCGGTACACCTCCTGGACTTCGTCCACCAGGTAGCGGGCCAACTCTTTCAGGCCGCTGATGTTCAGGATGTCGTGGGGGTTGGCGGAGCCGTCCATCAAGGCTTCTCCGGCCCGCACGTAATCGCCTTCCTGCACGGCCACGTGTTTGCCCTTGGGAATCAGGTATTCTTTGGGCTTGCCCACTTCCGGGGTGACCACGATCTTGCGTTTGCCCTTGATGTGGCGCCCGAAGGAGACCAAGCCGCTGATTTCGCTGATGATGGCCGTCTCTTTGGGCTTGCGCACCTCGAAGAGCTCCGCCACCCGGGGCAGACCGCCGGTGATGTCCTTGGTCTTGGTGGTCTCCCGGGGAATCTTGGCGATGACGTCGCCGGGGAACACTTCATCCCCTTCCGCCACCATGAGGATGGCGCCCATGGGCATGAAGTAGCGGGCCGAGGCCGGCGAACCCGGAATACGGGCGGTCTGGCCGGATTCGTCTTTGACCGAGATCCGGGGTTTGAGTTCCTGGTCCCGGGACTCCACGATGAGACGGGAGGCCTTTTGGGTTACCGGGTCCACCCGTTCCTGCACGGTGATGTTGTCGATGATGTCCCCGAACTTGATGCGGCCCCCCACTTCGGTGAGCATGGCGTTGGTGAAGGGATCCCATTCGGCCAGCACCTGGCCCGCGTCCACCTCCTGACCCTCTTTGACCTTGACGTGGGCCCCATAGGTGAGGGGATAAGTTTCCCGTTCGATCCCTTTTTCGCTCAAGAGGATGAGCTCCGCCTGACGGCTCAGGTTCACCAACTCCCCGTAGCGGTCGGTCACGGACTTCATGTTGTCGAAGCGCACCCGCCCTTTGCCCCGGGCCACGTGGTAGCTCTGTTCCACCCGCCGGGACGCGGTGCCGCCGATGTGGAAGGTACGCATGGTCAACTGGGTGCCGGGCTCGCCGATGGACTGGGCCGCCAGGATGCCGATGGCTTCGCCGATGGACACCGAGGTGCCGTGGCCCAAATCCCGGCCGTAACATTTGGCGCACACGCCCCGGCGGGTCTGGCAGGTGAGAACCGAGCGGATCTGCACTTTTTCCAGACCGGCATCTTCGATGAGCCGGGCCGCGTCTTCATCGATCTCTTCGTTGGCCATGACCAGCACGTCCCCGGTATGGGGGTCCATGACGTCTTCCAGGGCCACGCGGCCCAGGACCCGGTCCCCCACCCGCTCGATGATCTCGCCGCCTTCCACCAGGGGAGTGACATAGATGCCGTCAATGGTGCCGCAGTCTTCCTCGGTGATCACCGCGTCTTGGGCCACATCCACTAGGCGCCGGGTTAGGTAACCGGAATTGGCGGTTTTCAACGCCGTGTCCGCCAGACCTTTCCGGGCTCCGTGCGTGGAGCTGAAGTATTGCAACACGGTGAGCCCTTCCCGGAAGTTGGCGGTGATGGGGGTCTCGATGATCTCGCCCGAGGGTTTGGCCATCAGGCCCCGCATACCGGCCAACTGGCGCATCTGGTCTTTGCTGCCCCGGGCGCCGGAGTCGGCCATCATGAAGACCGGGTTAAAGCTGGAGATTTCTTCCTGGTGCACTTCTTTGGTTACCGGGTCTTCCACGGAGATCACTTCCCGGGCCATCTCCGCCATCATCTCCGCGGCGATCTCGTCCGTGGCCTTGGCCCAGATGTCCACCACTTTGTTGTATTTTTCCCCTTCGGTGATCAAACCTTCCTGGTACTGTTACTCCACCTGGCTCACTTCGCTTTGGGACTGCCTGAGTATCTCCGGTTTCTGCTTAGGCACGATCATATCTTTCATGCTGATGGAGATGCCCGCCTTGGTGGCGTAACGGTAACCCAGGTCTTTCAAACGGTCCGCCAGGAGCACCGTCTGCTTGATGCCGGACTTACGGTAGCAGGAGGCGATGAGTTTGCGGATCTCCTTCTTGGTCATGGTGCCGTTCACCAACTCAAAGGGAAGGTCCGCAGGCATAATCTCGCTGAGGATCACCCGGCCCACCGTGGTCTGGTGGATCTTGCCCTTGATGCGCACCGGGATCCTGGCCTGGAGATGCACTTCTCCCTGGTCGAAGGCCACCCGCACCTCTTCCGGAGAGGCATAGGGGATGGGCTTTTCCCCGTCCCGGGCCACCCGCTCCCCCTTGACCAGGGGTTTTTCCCGGGTCAGGTAGTAGAGCCCCAGGACGATATCCTGGGTGGGCACGATGATGGGGTCGCCGTTGGCCGGTGACAGGATGTTGTTGGTGGCCATCATCAGGGCCCGGGCTTCGATCTGGGATTCAATGGACAACGGCACGTGCACCGCCATCTGGTCGCCGTCGAAGTCGGCGTTGAACGCGGTGCACACCAGGGGATGAAGCTGGATGGCTTTGCCTTCGATGAGCAGGGGCTCAAAGGCCTGAATCCCCAGACGGTGCAAGGTGGGGGCCCGGTTGAGCATCACCGGGTGCTCCCGCACCACTTCGTCCAGGATGTCCCAGACCTCCGGGGTTTCCCGGTCCACCAGGCGCTTGGCCACCTTGATGGTGGTGGCGTGGCCCTGGGCCACCAGGCGGTGGAAAATAAAGGGCTTGAACAGCTCCAGGGCCATCTGCTTGGGCAGCCCGCACTGATGCAAGCGCAGTTCCGGGCCGATGACGATGACCGAACGGCCGGAGTAGTCCACGCGTTTGCCCAGCAGGTTCTGGCGGAAGCGGCCCTGTTTGCCTTTGAGCATGTCAGAGAGCGACTTCAGGGCCCGTTTGTTGGGACCGGTAATGGTCCGCCCCCGGCGGCCGTTTTCAAAGAGGACGTCCACTGCCTCCTGGAGCATGCGTTTTTCATTGCGGATGATGATGTCCGGGGCGTTAAGTTCCAACAGCCTTTTTAGGCGGTTGTTGCGGTTGATCACCCGCCGGTAGAGGTCATTCAAGTCGGAGGTGGCGAAGCGGCCGCCGTCCAGGTGTACCAGGGGCCTCAGATCCGGGGGCAGAACCGGGATCACCTCCATGACCATCCACTCCGGCCGTTGTCCCGATTCCCGGAACGCGTCGATGATCTTCAGGCGTTTGCCCAACTTTTTCCGCTTAGCGTCGGAACTGGTCTTGGCCATCTCCACCCGCACCTCTGCGGACACGGTATCCAGGTCCACGGCCCGGAGCATCTCCCGGACGGCCTCCGCGCCCATCCCGGCGTGGAAGCGGTCCCCGTACTCCTCCCGGCACTGCCGGTATTTTTCCTCGGACAGGAGGGACCTTTTCACCAGGGGAGTGTCCCCGCCATCCACCACCACGAAGGCCTCGAAGTAGAGGATCTTCTCCAGCTCTTTCAGGGTGAGGTCTAAGAGATTACCGATCTTGCTGGGGAGGCTCTTTAAAAACCAGATGTGCACCACCGGGCAGGCCAGCTCGATATGGCCCATGCGCTCCCGGCGCACCTTGCTCTGGATGACCTCCACCCCGCATTTTTCACAGGTAATGCCCCGGTGCTTCATGCGCTTGTACTTGCCGCAATTGCACTCGTAGTCCTTGGCGGGACCGAAAATCTTGGCGCAAAACAAGCCGTCCCGCTCCGGCTTGAAGGTGCGATAGTTAATGGTCTCCGGTTTTTTCACTTCCCCATGGGACCAGGAACGGATCATCTCCGGCGACGCCAAAGACAGGCGCACCGCCTCGATGGCAATCGGGTCTTCAGGACGGGCAAACAGGCTGTTTAAATCTTCCAAAGCCACTTCCCGCATTTTTTCCATAAAGCTTTATTCCTTTGTGGTGTCCTTTTTCAGGAGTTCCACGTTCAAGGCCAAACTTTTAAGTTCCCGCACCAGGACGTTGAAGGATTCCGGCAGTCCCGCTTCCAGGTCGTATTCCCCTTTGAAGACCTTCTCGTACATGCGGGTGCGGCCGGCCACGTCGTCTGATTTCACGGTGAGAAATTCCTGGAGGGTGTAAGCCGCGCCGTAGGCCTCCAGGGCCCAGACCTCCATTTCCCCCAGACGCTGGCCGCCGAATTGGGCCTTGCCTCCCAGGGGCTGCTGGGTCACTAATGAGTAGGGACCGATGGACCGGGCGTGGATCTTGTCCGCCACCAGGTGGTGGAGCTTCATCATGTACATCGCTCCCACCGTCACTTCCCGGTCAAAAGCCTCCCCGCTGCGGCCGTCATACAAGACGGCCTGACCCCCCAGGGGCAGCCCCGCCTCCGCGAGACAGGCCCGCACTTCCTCTTCCGTGGCCCCGTCGAATACCGGCGAAGCCATGGGAATGCCGTCCTTATAATTCTTTTCCCAGAAATGGCGCAGCTCGTCAAAGGAGAGGGCATCGATCTCCGCCTCCAGGTCCGGGCCCCTGAAGATCCGCTTCATCCTGGCCTTGATGGCGTCCAGGCTGTAGAACCGGTCGATCATCTCCCCCACTTGTTTGCCCAGCATGTGGGAGGCCCAACCCAGGTGAGTCTCCATCACCTGGCCCACGTTCATCCGGGAGGGAACTCCCAGGGGATTGAGGACGATGTCCACCGGCGTGCCGTCTTGGAAATAGGGCATATCCTCTTCCGGCAGAATACGAGACACTACTCCTTTATTGCCGTGGCGTCCGGCCATTTTGTCGCCCACTGCCAGCTTGCGCTTCATGGCCACAAAGGTCTTGACCTTCTTGATCACCCCCGGGGGCAGTTCGTCCACCTTGCGAAGGCGGCCCAGCTTGGCCTCGAACAGCATGTTCACCAGATGCAATTGTTCCTGGTAACGATCCAGGAGCAGGTCCACCTGATCCTCCAACCCGGCTTCCTGGAAAGAGACGTGCCGCCAGAACTCCAGGGGTTTTTTGGCCGCCGTTTCCGGAGGCACCGGCGCGCCTTTCTCCAGGATGACCGTGCCCTGGCGTTCGTCGTCCAGGGCCTCTTCCACCTTTTTCCCCACCACCAGCTCCGCCAGCTTCTGGCGGTAACTCTGGGTGATGATGGCGATTTCGTCCGCCTGGTCTTTCTGGAGTTTGGCCACCGCTTCATCTTCGATGGAGCGGCTGCGGTCGTCTTTTTCCACGCCTTTCCGGGAGAAGACCCGGGCGTCGATGACCACGCCTTCGATCCCCGGGGGCACTCTCAGGGAGGTGTCTTTCACGTCCCCGGCTTTTTCCCCGAAGATGGCCCGGAGCAGCTTCTCCTCCGGAGTGAGCTGGGTCTCCCCTTTGGGGGTGATTTTCCCCACCAGGATGTCGCCGGGGCGCACTTCCGCGCCCACCCGGATAATGCCGCTGTCGTCCAGATTGCGCAGGGCCTCTTCCCCCACGTTGGGGATGTCCCGGGTGATCTCTTCTTTGCCCAGTTTGGTGTCCCGGGCCATCACCTCGAATTCTTCGATGTGGATGGAGGTGAAGACGTCTTCCTTCATCAGGCGTTCGCCGACCAGGATGGAGTCTTCAAAGTTGTAGCCGCCCCAGGGCATGAAAGCCACCATCACGTTCTTGCCCAGGGCCAATTCGCCGGTGGCCGTGGCCGGCCCGTCGGCGATGATCTGGCCCTTTTCCACCCAATCCCCTTGATTGACGATGGGCCGCTGGTTGAAACAGGTATTCTGGTTGGTGCGCTGGAACTTCACCAGCTTGTAGATGTCCACCGGCGAGCCGTTGCCCCCCTTGGCAGGCTCCGCGGCCCGGATGACGATGCGGGACGAGTCCACGTCCTCCACATAGCCGCTGCGGCGGGCCACCACCGTGACCCCGGAATCCCGGGCCACTACTCCCTCCATGCCCGTGCCCACGATGGGGGCGCTGCTGGTCAGGAGCGGCACCGCCTGGCGCTGCATGTTGGAGCCCATCAGGGCCCGGTTGGCGTCGTCATGCTCCAGGAAGGGAATCAGCGACGCAGCCACCGAGACCAACTGGTTGGGGGAGACATCCATGTAGTTTACTTTGGAGGGATGGATGATGAGGAATTCCCCTCCCTGCCTGGCCTCCACCGTCTCCGTGAGAAACCGGCCATCCTCGTCAATGGGGGAATTGGCCTGGGCGATAATGTTGTCCCCTTCTTCCAGGGCGCTCAAGTATCTCACTTCCCGGGTTACCCGGCCGTTTTCCACCACCCGGTAAGGGGTCTCGATGAACCCGAACTCGTTGACCCGGGCAAAGGTGCTCAAGGATACGATGAGACCGATATTGGGACCTTCCGGGGTTTCAATGGGGCAGATGCGGCCGTAGTGGGTGGGGTGCACGTCCCGGACTTCGAAACCGGCCCGTTCCCGGGTCAGACCCCCGGGCCCCAGGGCGGAAAGACGCCGCTTGTGGGTAATCTCGCTCAAGGGATTGGTCTGGTCCATGAACTGGGAAAGCTGCGAGGTCCCGAAAAATTCCTTGATCACCGCCTGCACCGGCTTGGCGTTGATCAAATCGTGGGGCATCAGGGTGTCCAGGTCCTGGATGGCCATGCGTTCCTTGATGGCCCGCTCCATGCGCACCAATCCCACCCGGAACTGGTTCTCCAAAAGTTCCCCCACGGCCCGGACCCGGCGGTTCCCCAGGTGGTCGATGTCGTCCACCGGGCCTTCCCGGTCCTTCTGGGTGATGAGTTCCCGCACGGCCAGGAGGATGTCCTCGGGCACCAGGGTGGTCTGGGTCAGAGGCAGGGCTTGCCCTTGGGGCCGGAGCTTCAGATTCAGTTTCAGACGGCCCACCGGCGAGAGGTCGTAGTATTCCGGATTGAAAAACAGGTTCTGGAAGAAGCTCCCCGCCACTTCGGGGTTGGGCCGGTTGCTGGGGCGCAGACGCCGGTAAATCTCCAGGATGGCCTCCCCCATGTTGGCGGTTTTGTCCGCCACCAGGGTGTTGCGGAGACAAGGGCTGACATTGACCCCGTCGATGTACAGGAGGTCCAGTTCCTTCACTCCCCGGGTCTGCAGCAGCTCCACCTTCTCCGGGGAGAGCACTTCGTTGCAAAACACCAGGGCGTCCCCGGTCTCGGGGTCCAGGATGTCGTGGGCCACTACCTTGCCCGCGAGATCCCCGGGGGAGCTCACCAGGTATTCCACTTTGGCTTTCTTCAGCTTCTGGATGACCGCGGGGGTTATCCGCTTCATTTTCTTATGGATAACGTCCCCGGTTTTCGGGTCCAGGATATCGTCCGTGGCGGTCTTATCCACCAGGAGTTCCGGGATGAACTTGCGGCGGACCGTCTCCGCGTCCAGAAAAATCTTTTCCGTTTTATAGAAGAAGTTGAGCAGTTGTTCGGTGGTGTAACCCAAAGCCTTCAGCAGGATGGTGGCCGGAAACTTGCGCCGCCGGTCGATACGCACGTAAAGGATGTCCTTGGGGTCGAACTCGAAGTCGATCCAGGACCCCCGCAAGGGAATGAGGCGAGCGGAGTAAATGATCTTGCCGCTGGAGTGGATCTTGGCCCGGTCATGATCGATGAACAATCCCGGGGAGCGGTGCAACTGGCTCACCACTACCCGTTCCGTGCCGTTGATGATGAAAGTGCCGTGTTCGGTCATCAAGGGCAGGGTGCCGAAGTAGATTTCCTGCTCTTTGATGTCCCGGATGGCCTGGGCATGGGAATCGGGGCCCACCTCATAGACCACCAGGCGCACCCGGATCTTCATGGGCACCTCGTAGGTCATGCCCCGCTGCAGGCACTCGTCCACGTCGTACTTGGGGTCTCCCAGACCATAGTCCACGAACTCCAGCGAACACGCGCCGCTGAAGTCCCGGATGGGAAAGACGCTTCTAAATACCCCCTGGAGCCCGAATTCCTGGCGCTCCACAGGGGGGAGGTCTTTTTGCAAGAAGCGGTGATAGGACTCCTTCTGCATCTCAATGAGATTGGAGATGTCCACTATCCGCTCGATCTTGCCGAAGCCCTTGCGATACACCCTTAAAGGCGATAATGCTTTGGCCATGCATACTCCTTGAAAATATGGCCGAAACTCAGGGGACTACTTAACTTCGATGGTGGCTCCCTG
>JACQYN010000133.1 GCA_016208235.1 Deltaproteobacteria bacterium | reverse complement strand
TTACGCCCTGGTCGTGGCGTTGATCATCCTCTACGCCTACCCGATGACCAAACCCATTGCCGCTGCCCTTGGGTTCAAGATCTAAATAAGCAGGCCTTTAGTTAGGGGGGCCTGGCCCCCCTAATTAAGGGTAATTCTTGTGAAAATTTGCACGGCCTCTTATTCTTAGCCTGCTAAGCGATGCGTTCCATCATGAAATTTTCTAAAATTCCCGCGGTCACCATCACTCGCCTGTCTATTTACTCCCGGTGCCTGGAGGCCCTGGCCCAGGAGGACGTGAAGATCATCGCCTCCGACAAGCTGGCCCAGAAATGCGGCATCAACCCGGCCCAGATCCGCAAGGACCTGGCCTACTTCGGGGAGTTCGGCATCCGGGGCGTGGGCTATTTCGTTAAAGAGCTTCTCTCTGAGATCCAGCGCATCCTGGGGCTCAACAAGACCTGGAAGATGGCCTTGGTGGGGATCGGTAACCTGGGTCTGGCCCTGGTGGCCCACGAGAATTTCGTGCGCCAAGGCTACGAATTCGTGGCGGTCTTTGACGTGGACCCTGCCAAGGTGGGACGGCGGCTGCCCAGCGGCCAGATTATCCACCACGTGGATGATCTGGACAAGGTGGTCAAGGAAAAAGGGGTGGAGATCGGAGTAATCGCCACTCCTGCCGGCAAGGCCCAAAACGCGGCCCACCGCTTCATTGGTTCCGGGGTGAAGGCAATCCTCAATTTTGCCCCCATCCAACTCCAGGTGCCGGAAGGCATGGCGGTGGAAAACGTGGATTTCACCGTCAAACTGGACAACCTGGCCTACCACCTCACCATGGCCGAACCCTAAAAGACGGTTTTCAGTTTTCGGTTTTTGGTTTTTGATAATTAATTGGGGAGTAGGCGTTAGCGGCTGTTTTCCGTTTTCAGTTTTCCGTTTTCCGTATAGATACTTCTTTATTTCCCTGCCGAAAATCCTTGGTTCAAGCCTGATAATCTCAGTGGCACAGGCGCCTCGCCGGTGCTCGCCGGGTTAATTTCCGCGTAGTTACCAGCCGTAGGGCGGGCGTCCCCGCCCGCCATTATCATTTGGTGAGTGGTGCGGACCCTGCATTAACATTGAACTTGGAACTCGGAACCTGGAACTTGTCATACCAAGTCGCAAACAAAAAACGCAGTAGGGGCGCACCCGTGTGTGCGCCCTAACCCAGGGCGGACACATGGGTCCGCCCCTACAAGAAAATTGTCTTTTGTTTGCGACTTGGTATCAATGAGGGGCAACCGCCGGGCTTGCCAGGGAAGGGCGAGGGAGGGCGGCGTGCAGGGACTGCTCAAGATAAGAAAATACTAATGGCAGGCTCTGAGGCCTGCCATCCCTATCCCTACCCTACCCCCATCTTTACCGAAAACCAAAAGCCTAATCCAACACCTCCCGCAAAAACCGCCCTGTATAAGACTCCGGGTGCAGGGCCAGTTCCCCGGGGGTGCCCGCGGCCACCAGGCGGCCGCCGCCGTCCCCCCCTTCCGGGCCCAGGTCGAGGATATAGTCCGCGGTCTTGATGACTTCCAGGTTATGTTCGATGATGATCACAGTGTTGCCCGCGTCCACCAGGCGGTTGAGCACCACCAGGAGTTTTTCGATGTCCGCCAGGTGCAGCCCGGTAGTGGGCTCGTCCAGGATGTAGAGGGTGCGGCCCGTGGCCCGTTTGCTCAGCTCCCGGGATAGTTTTAAGCGCTGAGCCTCGCCGCCGGAAAGCGTAGTGGCTGCCTGGCCTATCTGCAGATACCCCAGGCCCACGTCCGACAGGGTCTGCAGCTTGTCCCTAATCGACGGCACCGGCCCGAAGAATTCCAGGGCCTGGTCCACGGTCAGCTCCAGGACCTCGGCAATGTTTTTCCCCTTATAGCGGATCTCCAGGCTGGAGGCGTTGTAGCGCAGCCCCCGGCAGACTTCGCAGCGCACGTAGACGTCCGGCAGAAAGTGCATCTCGATCTTGTTGATGCCCTCCCCCCGGCAGGCCTCGCAGCGCCCCCCCCGGACATTGAAGCTAAAGCGCCCCGGGCGGTAGCCCCGCATCCGCGCCTCCGGCACCTGGGCGAAAAGTTCCCGCACCTGGGTGAAAAGCCCGGAATAAGTGCCCGGATTGGAGCGGGGGGTGCGGCCGATGGGGCTCTGGTCGATGTTCACCACCTTGTCCAACTCTTCCACCCCCAGGAGCGAGTTGTAAGGGGCCGCGGGCACCTTGGCCCGGTAGAGCTTCTGGCGTAAAGCCGCGTACAGGGTGTCCATGATCAGGGTGCTCTTCCCGGAGCCGGAGACGCCGGTGACGCAGTTGAGGACCCCTAAAGGAATGGCCACTTCCAGGTCTTTCAGATTGTGGCCCCGGGCCCCTTGGAGGCGCAGAAATCCCTGGGAAACGCGGCTCTGCTCCGGCAGGGGAATCTCCCGCTTGCCGGAAAGATAGAGGCCGGTGAGGGAGTGGGAGTCCTTCACCAGTTGGGCCGGGGTGCCCCCGAAGACCACCCGCCCCCCTTCCCGGCCTGCGCCGGGGCCCATATCCACCACGAAGTCCGCCTGGCGGATGGTCTCCGGGTCGTGTTCCACCACGATTACCGTGTTACCCAGGTCCCGCAGGGTCTTCAAAGTATTCAGGAGTTTTTGCGTGTCCCGGGGGTGAAGGCCGATGCTGGGTTCGTCCAGGATATAAAGGACACCGCTCAGCTTGGAGCCGATCTGGGTGGCCAACCTGATGCGCTGGGCCTCACCCCCCGCCAGGGTGCCGGTGGGGCGGTCAAGAGAGAGATATTCCAGGCCCACTTCCTTCAGGAAACCCAGGCGGTCGGCGATCTCTTTGAGCACCCGGCGGCCGATCTCCCACTGCCGGGGATTTAGATCCAGTTCCCGGAACCAATCCAGGGTCTGGGCCACGGTGAAGCGGGTCAACTCGCTGATGTTGGCCCCGTTGAGCTTCACCGCCAGGGCCTCCCGGCGCAGCCGCGCCCCATGGCAGTCCGGGCAGGGCTGCACGCTCATGTACTGCTCGATCTCTTCCCGGACCAGGGGGGAGTCCGTCTCTTTGTAACGCTCCTGGAGCAGGGCGATGACCCCGGGAAAGGGCCGGGGCACCAGGTAGCGCCGCCCCCCCTGCTCGTAAAAGAAATTGATGGCCTCACCCTTGGACCCGTAGAGCAAAACCTGCTGCACCGCGGCCTCCAGGTCCCGGAACGGGGTGTGCATGGAGAATCGGTAATGCTTCTCCAACGCCTCCAGCATCTGCTGGTGCCGCAGGGAATGACGGTGGGCCCAGGGGCGGATGGCCCCTTCCCGGAGGCTCAGGTCTTCGTTGGGCACCACCAGGTCCGGGTCGATGACCGGCCGGGTGCCCAGACCGCTGCAGCCGGGGCAGGCCCCCTGGGGGCTGTTGAAGGAAAAGAGGCGGGGCGTCAATTCCGGCAGGCTGACCCCGCAGTGGTCGCAGGCGAATTTCTCGCTGAAGAGCAATTCTTCGCCCCCCACCACCGCCACCCGCACCACCCCTTCGGCCAGGCGCAGGGATAGTTCCAGGGAGTCGGTGAGCCTGGGGGCCAGGTCCGGCTTGATGACCAGCCGGTCCACCACCGCCTCGATGGTATGGCGGCGGTTTTTGTCCAGGACAGGGAGTTCTTCCAGCTCCACCACCTCGCCGTTGAGGCGGATGCGGCTGTAGCCCTCCCGCTGCAACCTCTCCAGAAGCTTCTGGTGTTCGCCCTTACGGTTCACCACCACCGGCGCCAGGATGGTGATCTTGGTCCCCCCGGCCAGGCCCATAACCTGGTCCACCATCTGGGGCACGCTCAAAGAAGCGATGGGGCGGCCGCACTTATAACAATGGGGAGTCCCCACCCGGGCGAAGAGCACCCGCAGGTAGTCGTAAATCTCCGTGGCCGTGGCCAGGGTGGAGCGGGGATTCCGGGAGGCGCTGCGCTGCTCGATGGCAATAGCCGGGGAGAGCCCTTCGATATACTCCACGTCCGGCTTGTCCATCAGTTCCAGGAACTGGCGGGCGTAGGCGGAGAGAGACTCCACGTAGCGGCGCTGGCCTTCGGCGTAAAGGATATCGAAGGCCAGGGTGGACTTCCCGGAGCCGCTCACCCCGGTAATCACCACCAACTGCCCCCGGGGCAGTTCCAGGTCGATATTCTTCAGGTTATGTTCCCGGGCGCCCCGGATGATGATCTGGTTAGGGGACATCATGGGATCAGGCTCTGAAGGCCGACGGCGTGGCTCAAGGGAGGTTCTTACCGGCAGGACCAGGGAGGGACTCCCGTTGCGTCTTCTGAGTTTTGGGCTTGCGGCCCCGTTTCTTCTTGAGTTCATATTGCACGAATTTCACCCCCTGGGCCCGGCCGGCCCCCCCGGGCCACAATAACGGTCCGTCGCCCAGTAAATGGGTAATTTCCGCCAGGGGCAAATCCAGATAATTAGGGGGAATAACCTTGATTTCCAATTTTTGGCCCCGGCTGGGGCGTTCTTTTCCTCTGGACATGGGCGCCTTTCTTTACCAAGACTCACCGGGATAAACGGGAAACTGCCGCTGAAGCCGCCGCGCCTCCCGCCAGCGCGATTCTCCCGGGAAGATTATCTTTTTAATGTATTAAAGACTGCGGTAAAAAACATCGAAAAAATTAAAGCTGCTAGAAGATTTTGATTTATTGCGGCTCATAACTGATGAAAATATCAAGATGATATTTATTAATTAATTGCAAAGCAAAGCTTTGCGCCCAAATAGGTTCCCAGCTCAGCTTGGGAACCAGATAGAATATCTCTGCGAAAAGCCTTTTTTGTCATCCTGAGCGGAGCGAAGGATCTCGCATTTTAGCGCCCGGGATTTCCAATCTGCATGGAATCATCGGCACGGCCTGGAAAAGCCCTGCCAGCTAAAAACGAGATTCTTCACTCCGCTTCGCTCCGTTCAGAATGACAAAAATCAATTAAATTAGCGCTTATGCCCCTGACCCCTGCTCACCGCTTACTGCTCACTGCTTACCGTCTAAACTGCCCCAACTTGGCTTCCAATTCCGTCGCCGCCTTGATGGCCGGGCGGCAGGTGAAATCGTGGCATAAATAGGCCGTGGGTCCTTCTCCCAAGGGGCCATAGGTCCGGGCTGCGGGGGAAAGCTCCTCTATCAGGGCGCAATCCACCGGGTCTTTCACCAGCAAGCGCCTTTCCGGCAAAAACTGGCGATAAGCCACAGTCAGCATCTCCTGCAGCCGGGGATCCTGGACCTCTCCCACCAGGGTGAGGTCCAGGGGGGGGCTGAGGTAAAGAACGGCCACGGTCCACAGGTAGGCAAAGCCGAAGGGATTCTCCCGGGCCCGGCCCAGGAAAGCCCGGAGAATGGTCAGGGCCCGCTCCCGGTAGGGAGCCTCTTCGGTGAGCCGGTGCAGCTTGAGGCAGACCCGGGCGGCCAGAGAATTGCCGGAGGGAAGGGTCTGATCGAAGATGCTCTTGGAGCGGACCAGGGGGCTTTCCTGGGCCTTAGCCACGTAAAAATAGAGCCCGTCTTCCGGGTCCAGGAAATTTTTCTCCAGAAGAGCCATCAGACGCCGGGCCGCGATCAGCCAGGCCGGGTCGAAATCGGTCTCATAGAGGTCCAGCAGGGCCTGAGCCAGGGAGGCGTAATCCTCGGAAAACCCAGGCCCGCTGACCTGGCCCGCGGTGCAGCTCCGGTGGAGGACCTCACCTTGAAGGAGATTTTCCAGAATAAACCGGGCGCCTTTGGCCGCGGCCTCGTAGTAGCGCCGCTCCCCCAGGACCTGGGCCCCCAGGGCCAGGGCGGAGAGCATCAGGCCGTTCCAGGAGACGATGATTTTTTCATCCCGGTGGGGCTTAACCCGCCTCTCCCGGACCTGGCGCAGGGCCTCCCGGGCCCTGTTCAGCTCCTCGTCCAACTGCTCCGGGGTCAAGGAAAAGCGGGGAGCCAGCTCCTCTTGGGTCAGAGGCCGGGTCAGGATGTTTTCGCCCTCGAAATTTCCCTCCCGGGTTACCCCCAGGGCCGCAGCCGTCAAGGCCGCGCGGCCCGGCCCCACCACCCGCTCCACTTCCTCCAAACTCCAGACGTAATACTTCCCTTCCACCCCTTCGCTGTCCGCGTCCCACCCGGAATAGAAACCGCCGTCGGGTGCCTGCATCTCCCGGAGGACAAAGTCCAGGATTTCGATGGCGATGCGCCGGGACAAAGGGCTGCCCTTAAGCTGATAATGGGCCAGATAGAGGGGTGCCAGGAGGGCGTTATCGTAGAGCATCTTTTCAAAGTGGGGCACCACCCAGGCCCCGTCCACGGTGTAGCGGTGGAAGCCGCCCCCCAACTGATCGTAAATACCCCCCCGGGCCATCTTTTCCAGGGAAAAGGCCAGTTTTTCCAGGACCGGGAACTCTCCGGAAAAGCGGTAATAATGGAGGAGGAAACCCAACTCCAGGGAGCGGGGGAATTTGGGGGCCCCGCCCAGGCCGCCGTTAACCGCGTCGAAATCCTGGAGCAGGAATTGGGCCGCCTGGAATACGGTCTGCTGGTCGGGCTCCGGCCCTTCCCCGCCTACTGCACCGACTTTCTGCAAATGGTCCAGGACCCGGCGGGACAGTTCCGCGATCTGCTCCTGGTTCTGGCGGTAGGCCTGGCTCAGGGCCAAAAGCAGGCGGGGAAAGCCCGGCAGCCCGCCCCGGTCCGTGGGGGGGAAATACGTGCCCCCATAAAACGGCTTCAGGTCCGGGGTGAGAAAGACGCTCAAAGGCCAGCCGCCCCGGCCCGTGAGCGCGGTGACCACGTTCATGTAGGTCTCATCCAGGTCCGGCCTCTCTTCCCGGTCCACCTTGATGCTGATGAAATGTTCGTTCAATATGGCGGCGATCCCTTCATCTTCAAAGGATTCGTGGGCCATGACGTGGCACCAGTGGCAGGTGGAGTAGCCGATGCTCAAAAAGATGGGCTTATCCTTGCGGCGGGCCCGCTCCAGGGCCTCCGGCCCCCAGGGATACCAGCCCACCGGATTGTACTGATGTTGCTTCAGGTAAGGGCTGGTGGCCCGGGCCAGGCGGTTGGGAGTGCGTTCCGGTGCCATGTGCTGCTTCCTTTGTTGGAGATATTGAAAGGAGAAAGGAAGCCTGACCCTTCTCACAGGCCGCGGCTCCTGCCTTGAGAAAAAGCTGCAGGCTTTTGAATCTTTTACTTCTTAAATTTTGAGATTATCTTGCCCAAGGCCTCTTCCACTTCGCCCCGGGCCTTTTCCGCCCGGGCCTTGAGGGATTCCCACTTTTCCGCGCCCGCGCCTTTCAGTTCCTGGAGCTTTTGCCGGGCCTCCTGCTGCTTGGCGGATAATTCGGCAATCCGTTTGTCGATTTCCGCTTTGGCTTCTTCCCCGGCTTTGGCGGCCCTGGCTTTCAATTCCGCGATCTTGGCGTCCAGTTGCTCCAGTTGTTCCGCCATCTTTTTCAGATAAGTCTTTTTCTCTTCCATAAACTTGCCTCCAGGCTCTTTGACAGATACGGAATAACCCCACCAACTTATCACTGACAGGGACAGGAAGATTCAGACGCGCGTTATCCCTTATTCTCTTTCAAATGATAAGAACCCACTTATATTAGTTAACCCAAGAATATTCTTGATTCTTTTAACCGAAAACCGAAAACTGAAAACTGAAAACTGTTTTTAAGAAGTTAAGGCCCCAGGGCCTTGAGTCAAGGGGAGGTCAGATGCGGGTCAGGGTGTTAAACTCTTCCTCCCGGACCAGGCGGGCCAGCTCATCCAAGAGTTTTTGCAATTCCCCGGCGTCCCGGAACTTGATCTCCAGGTGAAAGTCGGGGCCCTCCAGGGCCGGGGGCGGCTGCAGCCGCACCCGGGGGTGATGCCGGAGTCCCAGCCGCTGCAACCCGGCCTGAAACGCTTCCAGGGCCGCCGAGAAGCGAGGAGAGACCAATCTTTGAAGCAGCCGCCGCGCGGCCGCGGCCAGGGCCTGGGGAGTGCCGCTATCCTCCTGCAAATGGCGGCGGAACTCCTCCCGGGAGAGGATCGCCGCGGGGCGGGTGCCTCCCCGGCGGGCCAGGAGATCCAAACCTTGGAGAAATTCCTCCTGCTTGCTCTGGGATAAAGGCAATCGCTCCAGAAAGGGCGTCACCGCGTCCCGATCTTCCCTCTCCCAGGCAGCCAGCAACGGGGCGGCGGGCAGGGCCAGGCGGCCCTGGGCCGCGAGTTGTTGCAGCGGCTCATCCAGGGAGGCCAGGGCCTGGAGGCGCTCCAGAAGTGCGAAAGACGGGGCCAGGCCCAGACAGGGCAGGAATTTTTGGATTACCGTCTCCCCGTCCCAATGTTTTAGCAGCCGCACCGCCAGCAGGGCCCGTTCCTGATGATTAAAATCCTGGTTGAAGGCGTTGTCGTGAAGGTGGATCAGGAGACAGCGGGCCTCCGGCGTATCCCCGGGCAGGACCCGGGCGGTCACCTGCTCCCAACCCAATCGGGCCGCGGCCAGGAGGCGCTTGAACCCGCTGACCACCTGCCATTGCCGGTCGGTGATGCTGCGCAGCCAAGGGGGGTTGAGCATCCCCACTTCCCGGATGGAGTCCTGCAAGCGGGTGAGATCGCCGGGGGGAGAAAAGACAAAGGAGCGATCCTCCAAGTCCAGCGCACTCAAGGGAATTTCCTGGAGAGGAGCGGCTACGATCATGGAAGTATTAAATCATAAGAAGACCAAGAAGTTAATAAGCAGCAAGGGGCCGGACCTAAACTCCAAAGATTTTTTTGGTAATTAAGGGACCGTCTTGCGCTTACTAACTCTCCCCCAATCCCGGCATAGAAAAGGGAAGGCGGCCCAAAGGCACGCCTTCCCTTGCATAAAATAACAGAAGTTAGGGGAGAGGGCGGCTATCCCCTGATCCCTTCCCCAAGATATCCAGCACCAGCCAATTTTAGTTGCCTAATTCGCCCAGCCGGGTAACTTCTGCCGACACCTATAAAAGTGCGGCTGATTTTAGTACTGAAGCTGGGGGGGCGGTTGGCTGCTGTAATAGTTGGGGTCCCCCTGATTATAACTATAATTGGGCGGAGGTTGCTGGTAACCATAGCCCGGACGCGGAGCATAGCCCTGGTTATAGTAGCCCTGAGGGGGGTTCGATCGCCCGTAAATATCCCCGGCAATGCCACCCCCAGCGCCGCCCAGCAAAGCGCCGATAGCCGCACCTTTCCAGGGATTCCGGTGATTGATGGCGGCTCCCAGGCCGGCCCCCAGGGCCGCACCCAGACCAGCACCCTGGTACATGGTGGGATTTTGTTGGGGTGAGGCGCATCCCATTAGCAAACTCGAAGCCAGCAGCAACACCAAGACTGGCTTGCACATCAGGCGCGTGGACCGCAGTCGCTGCCATGCGTTCACGATAATTTCCTCCCCAAAAGGTTTTACATTCACCATCTGATTTTATAGATATGGGGAGCATAAAAATGTTAAGGATAAAATATCTCCTAAATTAATAATTAAGCAGGGGAAGGCGAGGTTTTTTATCATCGCCTTCCCCTGCTCTTTTTAATCATAAGGAATTGGGGATGGGGGGGTGAGGGGCGGAAATAAGAGTCTCTGGCCCTTAGCCCCCCGTTATGTGCTTATTTCCCGATCACCAGGATGATGGCGTCTTTGGCTACGGAGGCGCCGGGTTCGAAGTTGATGGCTTTGATGGTGCCGGACGCGGGTGCGGGGAGGCTGTTTTGCATCTTCATGGCCTCCAGCACGCAGACGAGGTCGCCGGTGGCCACCTTGTCCCCCACCTTCACGCTGTAGCTGATGATCATCCCCGGCATGGGCGCTCTGAGCGGCACGTCGCCGGAGGCCAGGGCCGCCTCCGCGGGCGCGGCCGCGGGTTTGGGGGCCGCAGCGGGCGCAGCCGCAGGCGCCGCGGCCGCGGGCCGGGGCG
>JACQYN010000122.1 GCA_016208235.1 Deltaproteobacteria bacterium | reverse complement strand
CCCCCTTTGTGGACCAACTCGCTCTCAACCACCAGGTGCTCTTCGTCCTGTCCAAGCTCTATCCCGGCAAGCCCACCCTCTGCCCCGGTTGCAGCGAGGGGGTGATCAACCTGCTCACCTTCTTCGCGGCCGAATCCTTGCGCAATCATCCCCAAGGGATCGCCACCTTCTACCAGGGCCTGAAGATTCTCTCCGAGAAGAACAAGCGGGCCATCGAGCACATGCTGGACCATGGGTTCAACATTTACACCATCAACGCCACCGGCTGCAACCAGGTCTCGGAGCTGGTGAATCCCTTCAACACCCGCATCTACCCCACGGGCCACTACGGCTTCGGCACCGCCTCCGCCGCAGCCCTGGGCTCCAAGTTCAGCCTGGACCAGGCCTACCAGAACCGCTACAACAGCGTGCTCACCAAGATTATTGTCTTCGCCGGGGACGGCGCCATTTACGACATCGGCAACGGCCCCTTCAACCACGCGATGGGGGAAAACTACGACATCACCTGGGTGGTTTACAACAATGAAGGCTACATGAACACCGGCACCCAGAAGTCCGGGGCCACCCGCTTCGGCAGCGACCGCTCCACCTCCCCCATCGGCAGGAAGTACGCGGGCAAGACCACCCTGCACCGGCGGATTATCAGCCAGGCCTTTGCCATCTCCCACGTCTATGCGGCCAAGTTGACCATCGACAATCCCTTCTACGCCATCAAGATCTTGAAGGAGGCCATTGCTTACAACGGCCCGTCCCTGGTGGAATTTTTCTCCGCCTGCCCC
The DNA here is from genome assembly GCA_016208235.1 of Deltaproteobacteria bacterium. Classification (GTDB taxonomy): domain Bacteria; phylum Desulfobacterota; class Desulfobaccia; order Desulfobaccales; family 0-14-0-80-60-11; genus SURF-52. Next base: position 7,805 of record JACQYN010000122.1, on the reverse strand, counting down.
CAGGGGCACCAGACCCACGACTGGGCCGGGCCCATGATTTGCCGGATGATGGTGGAGTCCCGGAAATGGCAGGTGGCCATCAGGCGGCCCTTCCAGCGCCTGGACATCACCGGCAACCCGGCCCCGGACTGCATCTATCCCAAAGAGGGTAAATCCTTCAAGCGGGGCATCAAGCGGGACGCAGCCACTTTCTACGACGTGGTGAGCATGCTGGGCCAATACAACCAGCACATCAAGACCGTGAAAAGCGGGGATATCCCGGAGATCGTCCGGGTGAACGAGACCGTGAGCCTCTTCCGCTGGCTCCGGAACCAGTTCCTGGGCGGCTACCGGGATACCATGCCCTCCGAAGAAGAAGTGGAACGTATCGTCGAGGAGCGGTATCGGCTGTAAAGAAAATTCTCACGCAAAGACGCAAAGACGCAAGATGCAAGATGCAAAAAGCCGGGGGAGGCGGGCGATGCCCGCCTTCCCCGCCTTTTTTCATGTCATTCTGAACGGAGCGAAGCGGAGTGAAGAATCTCGTATTTTGAGATTCTTCGCTGCGCTCAGAATGACAATTCTACTCTTTTGACCGCAACTCGGGATCATGCGTTTTCGGGCCGCATGGTCATTTGGGCTGCTCTCTATGGGCCTCAACGTAAGCCTTGAGAACCGCTTGCATCCGGGAGATGTGGCCTTTACCCTGGGATTTGAAAAAAGAGATGATCTCGCTCTCCAGTCGCAAGTGAACGGACTGCTTGGCTTGGGGCAAGACCAGTTTCGCCCGGGTCCAGTCGGGCCGTAGGCCGCGCTCGTCCTCGTCTTCGGCAACTAGCCGTTCCAGCTCTTCATCCGTGGTCGCGTCAACCCTGCTCAAATCGGTGCGGCTTGCCGCCCGTTCGGCCTTAAGCTCCGCGGCCGTAAAGCTCTTGATATGTTTGTCTTTCTTCATGGCGCGCCCTCCGAAAGGAAATAATCCTAAAGGCCTCGCTTCGAGTGGTGAAAACGACCGCCACCAACCTCCCTTTAAAAATCCCAATGGCCAGGAACCTATCTTCCTCGCTTTCATGGGCTGAAGGGACAACAATATGCGGCGCCTCAAAAACCTCGATGACATCCAAAAGTCGTATTTTTCGAGGTTAGCGAGACGTTTCCGTTCGTCCCATTCAAAGCGCATGGGTAAATATGTACACATTATGTGTCTACAGTCAAGGTTTTTTCCTATCTGCAGACATTCATCATTTTGCATGGCGGGCTTTTGATTCCTCAAGCAAAGACGCAAAAAAAGCCGGGGGAGGCGGGTAATGCCCGCCTCCCCCGGTTTTGATAATCGTTTTTCTTTTAACTAAAAACGAAAAACCGAAAACGGTATTAAATCCCCAAATAAGTGCGCCGCACTTCGTCGTTTTTGAGGAGGTCCCGGGCCGGGCCTTCCAGGTGGACCCGGCCTTCGGCCAGGACGTAGGCGTAGTCGCTCACGGCCAGGGCCATGGAGACGTTTTGCTCCACCAGGAGCATGGTCAGGCCGGTTTTTTTCAGGCGGGTGAGGGACTCAAACAGGGTGAGGGCCAGCAAGGGGGAGAGCCCCAGGGAGAGTTCGTCCAGGATCAGGACTTCCGGCTCGGCCATCAGGCCCCGGGCCACGGCCACCATCTGCTGTTCGCCGCCGCTCAAGGTGCCGGCCTTCTGGCGGAAACGTTCTTTGAGCCGGGGAAAGAGGTCGAAGACCTTTTCCAGGTTTTGCTTAAAAGTCGCCTGGGACCGGCGGGAAAAGGCGCCCATCTCCAGGTTCTCGTAAACCGTCATTTCCGTGAAGAGCTGGCGCCCTTCCGGGACCAGGACCATACCGGCCTGGGCCCGGGCGTGGGCCGAGAGGTGGGTGACATCCTGGCCTGCAAAAGTCACGTTGCCCTGCCAGGGGCGCAACAGCCCCATCGCGGTACTGAGCAGGGTAGTCTTGCCCACGCCGTTGGAGCCCACCAGGGTGGTGAGCTTCCCCTTCTCCAGACGCAGGTTCACGCCCCAGAGAATCTGGACGCCTTCATAGCCCGAAGCCAGGTCGTTGATTTCTAACAGGTTCATATGGTTACTCAGCCATGAGCCTCGCGGTCATATCCGGATCCCCCAGGTAAGCCTCGATGACCAGGGGATTGTTGGCCACTTCCTCAGGTTTTCCCGCGGCAATGAGCTGGCCGTAATCGAGGACGATGATGCGGTCCGAGATGCTCATTATTGCTTGCATGACGTGTTCGATCATCAAGATGGTAATCCCCTCGTCCCGGATGGAGCGGATGGTTTCCATCATGGGGGTGATTTCCGAAGGATTCAGGCCCGCCAGGACTTCGTCCAGCAGCAGGAGATAAGGACGGGCCGCCAGGGCCCGGGCCAACTCCAGCCGCTTCTTTTGAGCCACATTGAGATTGCCGGAAGGCTGGTCGGCCCGCTCCACCAAGCCCACCTGGGCCAGGGCCTCGTCCGCCTTCCGGGCCGCCAGGCCCAGGGAATGTCCCTCCCGGCCGAAGCAGGCCCCCACCATGACGTTTTCCCGCACGGTTAATTCAGTTAGGGGCCGCACCACCTGGTGGGCCCGGGCCATGCCCCGCCGGGCCACTTCATAGGAGGGCAGCCCGGTGATGTCTTCGCCCCGGAAAATCACCTTCCCCCGGTTGGGCGCATAAACCCCGTTAATCACGTTGAAGAGGGTGGTTTTGCCCGCGCCGTTGGGGCCGATGAGCCCCAATATCTGCCCCTCGGGCAGGTCAAAGGTAACCTCGGTTAAGGCCTGGAGGCCCCCGAAGCGCTTGGTGACGTCCTGGACCTGGAGGATCATTCCAGCACCTTCCTTAAGGCGGGGATGCGGCCCCGCACCCAGCCCACCGCGCCTGCGGGCACGAAGAGAATGATCAACAGGAGGATCAACCCGGCCACCGCCAGGTGCAGGTCCTTAAAGATGGGGCTGGTGAGGAGGTAGCCCCGCAGGCCCTGGTAGGCCGTGGCCCCCACCATGGGGCCCAGCACCGTGCCCATGCCGCCCAGCATGACCATGACCAGCATCTCGATGGACATGTGGAGTTGGAACGCGTCCCCCGGCTCCACGTTGCCGTTTTTAAAGAAGTAGAGCGTGCCGATGATCCCCGGGAAGAACGCGGAAATGACGTAGGTGATGGTTTTGGCCCGGGGCGCGTGTACGCCCATCACCATGGCCGCGTCTTCGTCTTCCCGGATGGCTTGCAATCCCAGGCCGAACCGGGAGTGCTTCACCAGGTAGCTCACCACCAGCACCACCAGGGTGGTGATCCAGAGGAAGGTGAAGGTGGTCCACAGGGCCTGGCCTGCGCCCCCGTATTTCTCGTACGCGGAAAAGTTGACAAACATGCCGGTGGCGCCGCCGAAGGGTCCGAAATTGCTGACAAAGGCCCGGGCCGCCTCGTTGATGCCGATGGTGGCCAGGGCGAAATAGGCGCCCCGCAATCGCAAGACCGCCAGCCCCACCAGCAGGGCGATGAGCCCGGAAAGGGCGCCTCCGCCCACGGCCGCGAGGTATAAGGGCCAGCCCTGTTCGCTGAGAAGATAAAACCCGGTGTATCCTCCCAGCCCGAAAAAGACGATGTGGCCGAAGCTGACGTAGCCGGTGTAACCCAGGAGGATGTTGAGGCTGGAGGCCAGGGCCATGAACATCAACACCGTGAAGGCCGTTTCCCGGATGGTGTCCTGCCGCAGGACCAAGACCGCCCCACCCCACAAGAACACGAGCACCAGGGGCAGCCAGAAGCCGGTTTGCCGCCAGAACTTCATTTACTTGGCCCCCAGCAAGCCGCTGGGCTTAACCAGCAGCACCAGCACGAAGAGGCCGAATTCCACCACCGGCACCCAACTTACCGGCATAAACGTAGGGATCAGGCCTTCCAGGCCCCCCAGTATCAGGCCCCCCAATAGGGCCCCCAGGGGATTGCCCAGGCCCCCGAGCACGCAAATCACGAAGGACTTCAATTCATAGGGGCCGCCGCTCAAAATGGTGAAGGGGAAGAAAGTGGCGATCAGGCCGCCGGCCACCGCGGCCAGCATGGTGCCCAGGCCGAAACTGAGGGCCAGCACCAGGGAGGAGGGAATCCCCATCAACTCCGCGGCCCGGCGGTTGTTGGCTACGGCCCGGACAGCCTTGCCTGTACGGGTGAAGTAGAGGAACAGATAGAGCGCGGCGGTGAACAAGACAGCCCCCGCAGTGGCCAACAGCCTGGTGACCGGAATGGTGAGAAAGCCGATCTCCAAGGACCCCAGCGGGAAATCAATATTCTGGGGAGAAGTGCTGAAGATCGCGGTGCCCAGACCGATGATGATCATGTTTACCGCGAAGGTGGCCAGCAGGCTGGAGAGATGGGGCGCGTTGATCACCCGGTGCACCGCCACCCCATAGATGACGAACCCCATCAGCAGCCCGAAAAAGGCCACCGGTACCAGGGCCAGGTAGGGATTCACCCCCAGGAGGGTAAACATCAGATAGGTGGCGAACATGCCCAGGGCGATGACCGGGCCGTGGGCCAGATTGATGACGCTCATCACTCCCCAGATCAGGGTGAGCCCCATGGCCGCCACGCCATAGACAAAGCCCAGCAGCAGGCCGTCAGTCAAAGAAGAGGCGAGTTGACTAAACACTTACCAGATCCTTTATAACCCGGCGCTCTCCCTTGGGGCAGAGCGCCGGGCTTGGCGAAAGTTTTACCGGACTGGGCAAACAAAGGCCGACGCGGTTTTTCCGGTTTCCGGCCATACCACTTCCTTCTTGGGTTTGCCCTGCTTGTCTTTAAACCACTGAATGTAAACCATTTCGTGGCCCACCTGGAGGCCGTGGTTTTTGGGGTCCGCGGCGAACTTGATGCGCCCGTAGAAAGTCATCAGGTCCATGGCGTCCATGGCCGCTTTGACCTTGGCGGTGTCGGTGGAGCCGGATTTGAGGATGGCCTTCTGCAGGATTAAACCGGCCACGTATCCCCCGGCGCTGTGGTAGGAGGGATCTTCGTTGAATTTGCCCTTATAGCTGGAAACGAAATCCGCCACCGTGGGGCCGAAATATTCCAGGTTGGCTGCCTTGGCCGTCTCCGGGCTGTATTTGGCCAGAGGCTCCCATTGGGAAGAGCCGATCACCGAGATGCAAGCCTCCCCCAGTTCCGCGAATTTGGGCTCCGGGGGGGCCACCAGCAAGGCGATCATCTTGGTCTTGACCTTCTTTTCGTAAAGCTGCTTGGCAAAGGTGGTGGTGTCGGCAAAGTGGCCGCCACCCATGATCGCGTCCACCCCCGGGGGAATCTTGTTGATAAAGGGGGCAAAGTCCGTGGTGCCGCTGTCATAACCTTCAAACAGGGCGATCTGGTAACCTTTGGTTTCCCCGTAAGCCTTGAGCGCGTTCACCACGTCGGTGGAGAACTTGTCTTTTTCATGGACAATGGCCATCTTTTTGGCGGAGGGGTCGAGTTTCCCCAGTAAATCCAGGGCCCCGGTCAGGTAGCGGGAAGCCGGGGTATAAGCCTGGTAAACCAGGGTGTAGCCCTTTTTATAAGTGGAATCCGAAGCCGCGCCCGTAGTGATCATAATCTTGTTGTACTGCTGGGCGATGACTGCGGCCGCGTCCGCCAGACCGCTGCTATACGGGCTGATCAGGAAATCCGCCTTGTCGGTGCTGATCAGCTTGGTGTACAGTTCCTGGACCCGCTCTTTTTTGCTTTCGTCGTCATAGTCCTTGGCCACGAATTTGACCTGGGTGCCGTCGGGAAGCTTCACGCCCCCGGCCTTGTTCACCTGCTCGACCCACAGATTCAGACCGTTGATCTGGCGCATGCCTTCCACGTTGAGCTTGCCGGTGCGGGACGCGGTGAAACCGATAACTACGGTTTTTTCGGCCGCCAACGCCGAAGAGACCGCTCCCGGGAGCAGCAGACCAAGAACTGCCAGGAGAATGACCGGACAGCTTTTCAAGAACTTCATGTTCTCTCCTCCTTTGCCGCTAGTGAATTTTACCAGGCCGACCCTGGACACTTCCACTAATTTGCAAGACCTATCTTTTGAGCGTCTAGTCGAAAAAATATATAAGACATTCGCGAAGATTTCAATTAGAGTTTTTGGGTACCACGGATTGATCAACTTATCAAGAGATAATCAGGAAATCAAAGGTTTGGGAGACAGAGGAAAACAGAAAAAGATTCTTTTTGACGGGCAAGAGGCCTCCATCAGATGGAGCCGGCGCCGCCGCACCATCGGCCTGACGGTGACCGGCGAGGGGAAAGTGATCGTCGCCGCCCCCCAGGGCACTCCCCTGGCCAGGCTTATTGAAGCCCTGGCCAGGCACCGGGACTGGATTGCCCGGAAAGTGGCGGAAAGGCAGGAGTCCTGGGCCCGGCTGCAGGAAGGCGGGGTATTCTTCCTGGGGCAAGGGTATCGTCTCGCGCTGCTGCCAGAGGCCACCGCCCCGGTGGAACTGGCAGACGGAGAAATTCGGGTCAAGGCAGCCCAAGAATCCGCGGCTTGGGGACAACTCTGGGAGTGGTATCGCCAGGAAGCGGAGCGGCTGATCCGGGAAAGGGTCAACCACTATGCCCGGGAAATGGGTCTAGAGGTGCGCCGGGTGGAATTCCGGGAGTGGAAGCGGCGCTGGGGGGAATGCCACCCCCAGGAGGCCCTGCGCTTTAACTGGCGGCTGATTCTTTTGCCTCCAGAGATCCTGGATTATGTGGCGGTCCACGAACTGGCCCACCTCCAAGCCCCCGGCCACACCCCTCGCTTCTGGCAACGCGTGAAACAGATTTTGCCTGACTACGCAGAGCGCCGCCAATGGCTTAACTACTATGGCACCCCTTTTCTGTTCTGGAGGCTGGGTGGGAGGGAATGATTTTTGTGGGGCGAGGACAGGGATCATTTACACAGGCGTCCCGCCTGTGGGAGTCCCTGACCCCTCCCCCAACCTAAGTCTCGACAAAAGCCAAAAAATCCAGTAAAAGGGAAGCTATTATTAAGGGAGAAAAGCCCTAAGACCCTTATCCTCTCCATCAAACATCCTCTCCCAAATCCGTTTATTTAAATTCTATCTAGATGCGGGTTGGGGAGGGGGTGTGGGGGAGGGGCAGGGTCTAAAGGCGGGCGGGGACGCCCGCCCTACCAGGACCCTGGCCCCTCCCCCCACAAATCACTTCAAGGAGCACCCATGCACGAACACGCGTCGGCCCGGCAGGCCCTGGAGCAGATGATCAGAAGCGGCGATCTGGAGGGGTTGCTGCGCCAGACGGAGGCGTTTCACGGCCACCGCTGTCCCTTCCTGGCCCTGGGGGTGAAGGCCGGGCAGTATGCCATGAATTATCTGAGTCATCATGAACATGAACATGAACATGAACATGGACACGGGCACGGGCACGGACATACCCATGGCCATAGGCATCAGGGGCCGGGGGAAGTGGTGGCGCTGGTGGAGGGGAACAATTGCTTTGTGGACGGCATCCAGATGGTCACCGGCTGCACCCTGGGGAATAACGGCCTGATTTTGAAAGACCTGGGCAAGGCCGCGGTCACCGTGGCCCGGAAGCACGACGGCCAAGGGGTGCGCCTGGCGGTGCGGGCGGATTTCCGGGAGGGGATGTTTGCCCGCTATCCCGCGGCCGCCCCCCTCTTTGAGAAAGTAATGGTGCAAAAGCAGGCCACCGCAGAGGAGCGCCACCGCTTCCAGCACCTCTGGGAAGCCATCGCCCGGCGGGAGTTGGAGGTGCCCCTGGAGGAGCAATTCGTAGTGCAACCTCTAACCATCCAGGTCCCGGAGACGGCCCGGAAAATGGAGACCGTGG
>JACQYN010000123.1 GCA_016208235.1 Deltaproteobacteria bacterium | reverse complement strand
GTCTTCCCCCTTGAAGAAGTGATAGGCCAGGAGAGCCCTGTGCTGGTCAATCCGCTCGGAAAAAATGGATTCCATCGCTTCCCCGACTTTTTGATGAAGAAGTTTGCGCGATGGAGCCAGAAGCGTTTGATAGGCGACCTCCTGCGTCAGGGCGTGGTCAAAGACATATTCAATTTCAGGAACACGCTCCCGCTCCCGGACAAGGGCCGCGTCTTCGAGCAAAGCCATTTGGGATTCCAACTCGGTTTCCTCGCGCGCCATGTGTTCGAGCACCCGGAAAAGAAATACGCGCCCGATGACAGCCGCCTTTTGGATCACCCGTTTTGTTTCCTCGGGAAGGCGATCCAGACGGGAAAGAAGCACTCCCTGGAGGGAGTCAGGCACCTGGATGTTCTCGACCAGATCGGTGACTTTCCAGACTCCATTTTCACGCGCCAGAACACCGCGCTCAATCAGCGACCTGAGGACCTCCTCGACAAAGAAAGGATTACCCTCCGACTTGTTCTGAATGACCTCCGATAGTTTTTTTGGAAGCATGCTGCCATCGAGAAGTCCGCGCACCAGATCGCCGCTCGCCTCGCCGGATAATGGCTTGAGCGGGATTTCCAGAAGATACGGTCGATAACCCTCCAGTGCGGGACCAAGTTTTTCCCAGTTTCCAGATGATTCCTGTTTCGGACGGCTGAGCAATACGAAGGCAATGGGGGCTTGAGTAATCAGTCGGAAGAGATGGTCCAGCAGTTCCAGCGAACTATGATCGGCCCAATGCAAGTCTTCCAACACAACGACAACGGGCTTTTGTTTCGCCAGCGCGAGCAGCAGCCGCTCCAATACGGCAAATAAACGATTGCGAAAGGCTTCACCGGTGACGGCGCCGACGGCAGCCGTCTCCTTGCTGTCGAGGCGCATTGAAAGCAGTTGCGCCAGTACGGCATAAATCTCCAGATCGCCCGGCAAAATGCCGTTCAGCCGCGCTTTCAGGCTGGCGGCGGCTTCGGCTTCCGCGTCTTCGTCGGCGATACCGGCATAACGGCGCAAGAGGTCCAAAAACGCCCCGTAGCCGAGGGACCTGCTGAAGGCAAAAGAACGGCCTTCAAGCCAGGTCAGGTCCTTCCCTTCACGCCGGCGGATTTCGGCGAGCAGGCGGCTCTTGCCAATCCCGGCCTCGCCAAGAATCGCGGCAACCTGCCCCCTGCCGGTTTGGAGTTTTTCAAGGCATTCAACCAGCGCTTTGCGCTCCGCATCGCGGCCGACGAGAGGGGAGGACAATCCTTCGACCCCGCGGGACTTGTCCGGCTGCAGTTTCGCATGGAGGAGCTCATAGACCGTCAACAGATCTCGTTTGCCTTTGACCTTGATGGGGTCCATTTCCTGGAAGGCAAAGGCGCCGCGTGTCAGACGGTAGGTGTTGCGGCTCACGAAAACCTGGCCCGCTTTCGCGGCGTCCTGCAGCCGTGCCGCGACATTGACGGTATCGCCCATCACGGTGTAGCTCATCCGCAGGTCGTTTCCGATGTTCCCTGCAATCACCATTCCCGTGTTGACCCCGATGTGCACGTCCAGAGGTTGGCCCAGTTTCTCGATCCAGCGACGGTTGAATCTCTGGAGATTTTCGCGCATGGCAATTGTGGCGCGCAGAGCGTGTTCCGCGTCATCTTCCAGTGCGATCGGAGCGCCGAAGACGGCCATGATGCAGTCCCCGATGAACTTGTCGACCATGCCTTCATATTGGTAAACCGCCAGGGCGAGTTCCTTGAGGCAGTCGTTGACGAGGCCGGCAACGTCCTCGGCGTCGAGCCGTTCGGAGAGAGCGGTAAAGCCGGAAATGTCCGCAAAAACGACCGTGACCTGTCTGCGTTCGCCCTCGATTTGCCCTGCCGCGCGCGTCTTGTCGGCCAATTGTTTCGGGACATAGCTCTGGAGCTGTGCGAGCAGGGCCTCTGGTGACGGCCCTGGTTTCGGCTGGGCTCCGTCCTTCTGCTCGGCGAGAAGGGAGTCAAGCTGCGTGCGAAGAGCTTTGAGGGTGACCTCAATCACGCCATCGCCAAGGGTGGGCCGAAGCGTCTCCTGGGCGCTGATGGCTGAACGAAGCTGGGCAATCTGTTCCTCGATGGAAGGCAAGGGCACCTCGTTATTGACGGACCATAAAAAATGTTCGGTTGATGGGTCTTACCTTGAATCAGTATTTTTCTGGAGCGGAACGATTCCAAGGAAATTCAGGCTGGGGCGCAGGGCGCCAAACGCTGCCTCGGCGAGCACGCTGTGTCCTTTGGAAGAAGGATGCCAGGCGTCGATTCGGTGAATACATTCCACGTCGCTGAGATCAACGGTCGCCAGCGCGTCCGAGTACTCGAGGCGCACCTGTGAATCGCCGCCCAATTTCCTGTTGAACTCGCCAACCATTGCGCGAAGCTCCTCGTTGATCATCAGGGCGAGCTTCACCATGTTTGCCCGATACTCCGGTTTCATGGACTCGTAGCGCTGATAACACACATCAAAATAGGGGTATAGCTTCGGATTCTTTTTCCGGAGTTGTTCCGCAGCGTCCCTGGCTTCGAAAAAACTCTTGAAATTTACGAGGCCGAATACGATGATGGCCCGCCGCTGTTTTTGGTCCCGCGCCCGTTCCACCAGGCGGCCAAGCTGTCGCGTATAGTCCTTGCGAAAATTGGCGGCCATATTTTGCAACCCGGTTTCGACATTCTCCTGCCGGCGGGGATCCACCGAGCCCACCCAGTGCAAGTTGTTGTGCCCGATCCAGATCAACACCAAATCCGGGAACCGTTTCTCCTCTAAAATCAAATCCGTCTGTTGGGAGAAACTGAGGGGAAGCCAGGACCCGAGGAAGCGGTTCCCGCCTCCGCCCGAATCAACCCTTCCTCCAACGCTCGAATATTCACAGGCCACCAAAGGCGTTTCCTGGCCAAGTCGCTCATAAAGGCTGTATACGCTGTTGGCGGACGGGTCGGTGTCGAGAAACCAGTCGCAACGATGGTTCATCTTTGAACGCCATACGCTGCTGACGAGGGAGGACAGAAAAAAATCCCTGCTCAGACTGTCGCCGACCATCGCAATATGGGGCAGGCAGTCCATCAGTTGCGCTTCCGTGAGGCGCCCTTGCCGATATTCCAGATAATCCGTGTCGTGCGGAGAAGCAGGATTGGAAATGGCCGACAATGTGCTCGAGCGGGCGGTGGCGAGCGAGCCGCACCCCAAGATCCATAGCATCCCGATACAAAGCACCCCGGCCCGAAAGCACAGCCCGATTCCTGGATTCATGGCTTAAACTGATAGGAAAAATGATCCGACGGACCGCATGGGTGAACCTCCGGGTGAAAGGGGTCATGGGTCAAAACTACCCCCCGACGGCTGGTTTGGCGAGCCGAGACGGCTGCCAAGGCCAGGCAAGAGCCCGGGAGAGGGGCCTAAACAGGCACCAAGGCCCCCGACCTGGCGACAGCAACGACCGAACCCGCAACTGTCCGCCGCCTCAAGAAATGGCGACATTATACCACAGGGAGCGAGCCCGTCAACACCGCTGGTGGAAACAGATCCAGACTGAGAGAAAAAAAATAGTTGGTGAAAATTCACCAATTTCTCCAACCCCCGCAAATTCCTCAGTAATCCCGGAAAAACAAGTGAATCAACAAGATAGTCCTCCCAAGCTCAATGAGGCTAAGAGCAATCAAGCAAATCACCGGGGAGCATGCTTTTCGGGTTTTCGTGGTCGCGCCCGCCCCGATCAGGGCTCCGCTGGGATACTGCCCCGGACTCGTTGGTTTCATCCGCCGTCGTGGGCGGCGGGGGCCTTCGGCCGGTCCGCGCGGAGCATTTCCAGTTCCGTGCGAGTCACGTCCCAGCCCTAGCGCATGGCTCGCGCGGCAATCTCGGCGTGCCCATCGCCGCAGACCTTCTCGATGCCAGCACCGCCCGATAATGGTGTGCAAGAGGAAAGGGTTAGGTAGACACTAGCTTGCCATGATCCGCACTCCCTATTTTGTATCGATATTGGTCTATTAATTAAACTCCAAGATACCGTGCTGAGCTATCTTCCGGCCGGGCATGAAGATAGCGGCCTGTGGTAGCAACTGAGGCATGGCCCAGGGTGGCTTGAACCAGATGGATGGGTGCGCCCCGGTCCAGGGCATGGGATGCGTGGGCATGGCGTAGCCAATGGGGGGAAACTGGGGCCGCTATACCAGCCCGTTCCGCGGCGGCCTGGATAATTCTCTTCACCTGGGAAGGGTGAAGGTGGCCTTTGCCTTTTCGACTGGGGAATACCGGAGCATCGGCCCCGCCTTCCCCCTTGAGAGCAAGCACCTCTGTCCAGGTCTCCGGAGATAAGAGCACGACCCGGGTTTTGCCCCCCTTTCCGAAAATTGTGATTTGGCCGGCGCCCTCTTGCCGCTCCTGCATGTCCCGCCATTTCAACCCGCAAACTTCACTTACCCGGAGCCCCGCGGCATACATGAGCCGGAGTAAGACCCGGTTGCGGGGGTGGGGTTCTAGGGCCAGGAGGCGGTGAACCTGGGCCTCCGACAAGATTCTTTCGGCCAGGGTGTTTTTGATCTTCGGTCCCTGAACGGCAGCCGCGGGGTTGAAATGGAGGTAGCCGATCCTCTGGGCGAAGCTGAACAAAGACTTGACCGCGTTGATTGCCCGGGCCCGGGAAGCCGGGGCCAGGCTCTCCAGGGTGGAGAAATAGCTTTGGAGATCCCCCAAGGTGATCTGTGCCAAGGGCTTACCCACGGCGGCCAGGACCCCTTGCACCTCATAGGCGTAAGCCTTTTGGGTAGTGGGTGGTCGGCCATGGAGCCACATACTGATGACCTGATTATCAGTTTCGGCCTGGGCCACCTGCCCCACCTGGCCAGCATCTTTAACCACCAATTCTTTAGCCTTCACGGCCTTTATCCTCTCGGATGCAATTAAAGCAGAATGGTTTAGGTGAAGATCAGGCTCAGGAGGAGTGCAAGCCGGAAGCTAAGTCGCCAAGGTCATCTCGGGGAGATGTGTCGATGGAGGTGGTGATGGATTTGAAAGCCATCAAGGCCCTGGGAGATAGTCTAAACAGCATCCACGCGGCGATTCAAGCGGGAGTTGAACCCTATCATGATACGGTCTCGGTTATCGGCTATATGCTCGTGGAGTATGCTGAGGATGTGGCTGATTTATTGGGCTATAGCATAGAAAACTAATACTGAGAGGTGCTCCCCACACTGGAGGCTCAGGGATGAGCCTGCTTAACCCTGGCGTGCAGCCAGGATACCAAGCCCCCCTTTTCCCCCTTGCCCTTAAAAGCGAGTCCTCACCCCGCCTGTCCCTGGTGATCAGGTCTCTTGAAGTCCCTGCCTTCCCTTCTATCTCTGCAAGTTGCTGAGGGTGCGTGGTGGCCATCATCATGTGCAGCCAAAGGACCCCGCCCGGTCCTGGCTTGGGGGCCTACCCTGATGGTGTCCTTCTCCTTCCTGTCGGTTGCCTCGCCCCCCGCCCCCGGCCCCGGCGCTGCACTCCTGCCAGACGGCAGGGCCCCCCTTCCACCTGCCCGGCCCGGCCCCCTGGCCCCCTGGTACACGTCCCCCTCTTCCCGGCCCTGGAGGCAAACCCGGAAACGGGACTCCACCCCCCCCTACTTGCTAATAGAGCATCCGGACCTTTTTTCAAAATTCGGTCCCGGTATAATCGGAGTTATTTTCAAGGTGGGAATGATGGGGTCTTGCTAATGATTTTTTAATGAGATTTATAGCAAGTGAGGATAGTGAGTATTCGGTTTTGTTATTGAAGTGGGGTGTAATTAATTAATGCATTAGATTAGATCACCAATATCTCAATGATAGCATAGTAATTTACCTATCCCACCAATTTAAAATACCCTTATAATTTTTTTATTTAGCCAAAACCCAATGTGACGCATGGTCTTTTCCAATATCACTCCGTTTTTACATTACCAGGCATCAAAAAAAGTTCTTGATTGTCCAACATGAGTATGTAAAATAACCCTTAACAATTTGATATATAAAGGGATTTATGACAATTCTGACAGCTTGAATTTCGCTAACCATTTGTAATTACTACTTGGAGGCAAGAGATGCGACCAATTATTTTCAGTTTTCGCATCAGCAAAGAGGAAAAGAAATTGATCGCCAAGGCAGCAAGGAAAAGGGGTATTCCGATGAGCGATCTTATCCGTTTCTTGATACGTCTTCAACTGGAAAAACCTTTGAGAGCCGACCTTTCCGCAGGGGCTGGGCAATAAAAGAGAAAACCCTGCGAGGAACAGAGGCGAAAAGTTAAAAAACCCAAAAAAGATAATGTGATGTCGCTCAGGTTACAAACAAGCCGTGAAAATACAGGTTTTCCCTTCTGCTCCAGGGACCTGGAAAGGATTCCCCCAGAGCTAAAAGCCCGGCCGCATTGGGTCTCCTGGAGTTTGGAGGAGCGGGAAGGAAAACCTACAAAAATTCCAAAGAATCCCATGACGGGCGGCAATGCCATGGCGAACAACCCGCGAACCTGGGGAGAGTTCGAGCTTGCTGTTCGGCATTGGGAAGCCCACAAAAACAACGGCATAGCCGGGATAGGCTATGAGTTCGATGCTGATGATCCTTTCTCGGGGGTTGACCTGGACAATTGCCACAACCCGGAGACCGGGGAGATCGAACCCTGGGCCCAGGAGATCATCACCAGCCTTGATTCCTACACTGAAATTTCACCATCTGGCCGGGGCGTTCACATCATCATCAAGGGGGCCGTCCACACCGGCGGCAACAAGAAAGGTCTAGTGGAGATGTACTCCAGGGGGCATTATTTCACCATGACCGGCCGCCACCTGGAGGGGACCCCTACCACGATTGAGGACCGGCAACAGGAGCTTGAGGCCCTGCACCGAGAGGTGTTTGGAGAGGCCCAGAAGCCCAAGACGCCCCCGACCAGACCCATACCTGCCCTTGACCTGAGCGACCAGGAATTAATTGACAGAGCGCACCAGGCGACCAATGGGGAGAAGTTTGGGAGGCTGTGGCGGGGGGACACCTCAGGCTATTCCAGCGCCTCGGAGGCGACCGCGGCCCTTCTGAATCTTCTGGTATTCTGGTTCGGGGCGAACCCGGCCCGGATAGACCGGCTCTTCCGACAATCTGGGCTTATACGCGATAAATGGGATCGGCCAACGTCCGGAAGCACTTGGGGGGCGCTGGAGATCCAAAAAGCCATGGCCCGGGCAACAGAGTTTTATGCCCCCGGGCAGGGCCCCCCTGACGATGCCTCAAGCCATAGGGAGAAAGGGGAGAAAGCGGCGATTGAGGCCCCCGACCCATTAATCCCCATCTTTCCCGAAGGAGTTATGACTGGAGCGGCGGGGGCATTTGCCCGTTGCTATGCTTCTTACCTCGAAACCCCAAAGCCCTTTCTGTTTTTAAATTATCTGACCCTGCTAGGCCACGTTGTATCGGACAAAATCACCCTTGCCTCAGAGATAGCTCCTCAACCTCGACTCTACACGATCAACCTTGGGGAGTCCTCCGACACACGAAAAACTACGTCAATAAATAAAGTTCACAGCTTCTTTTTGGACGTGGTGAAGCCTGAGGACATTAACCTTATTTTTGGGGTGGGGAGTGCGGAAGGATTAACCAAAGCCTTCAGAGAGAATCATCGAGGGGTTCTGGTCCTGGATGAATTAAAAGCCTTGGTGCAAAAGATGAGGATAGACAGTTCGGTACTCTTGCCCTGCATCAACACCCTCTTTGAGCTAAACCTATATCACAGCTTGACCAAGAACCATGACATTAAGATTGACAACGCTGAGCTTTGCCTCTTGGCGGCTTCTACCGTAGACACCTATCGCAGCATGTTCACCCCCCAGTTTCTGGACATTGGTTTTGTGAACCGACTCTTTATTATCGTTGGCGGAAGCGAGAGAAAATTTGCGATCCCTCAGGTGGTGCCCGAACATCAAAAAGAGACGCTGAGAAGTGATTTGCGGGAAGTCCTAAAGTTTGTGGAAAGCATTTCTCAGGCTGGCCGCCATCCCCTGCCCCTGACCTCAGAGGCCCGAGACATCTTTGAATCATGGTATTTCGGCTTGGAAAAGTCCATATACAGCAAACGCCTTGACACCTATGGGCATCGAATAATGATTCTGCTTGCGGTGAACGATATGCAGGCCACAATCACACCTGAGATTGCTGAAAGAACCGTGGCCTTGCTCGATTATCAGTTAGCGGCCCGCAGGTTTGCCGACCCCATAGATGCGGACAACTACCTTGCAAGGGTCGAAGAGAAAATAAGGAGGCTGCTGGCTAGTGGTCCCTTACAAAAACGGGATTTGGAGAAGCACGGCCATAAACACCGGGTAGGCTCATGGCTCTGGAGTATGGCTATCAAAAATTTAACCACGGCAGAGGAAATCAGTTTTGACGCAAAGACTAAATTTTACCGGAGGCTCTCTGATTCGTAGTTGCCGCCGTTTTTGCCGCCAAGTGGTGGCGGCACCTATAACTGTGTCAAATCATTGTGTAATTATACTATTGCCGCCAATAAAAAAGGGGGGGGTGGGGTTTATCACAGTTAATAATCTCTCCCTATATACAAAAAGTGGCGGCAACTGCTTTTTATTCAAAAATAGTGCGGATTTCAGCGCCGCCAAATGAGTGGCGGCAAAAATGGCGGCATTTTTGAGGGGAGTAAAAGAAGGATGATCACCCTCAAAATCGACAACCGGACGCACCTTTAACTGAACCGGCTGCCTTCTGCCAGGCTCAGCCAGATCAAGGCCATGTTGTCCTTCGCCAACCTAAGCGAGGGTCTATGAATATGAGAGGTGCAAATTATGCCTGAAGATATGAGAGAACTCCAACCCGTTCCGCCTGAAGGGATAAAAGAAAATCAACCCTCTACCCCTAACCTGCCGGATGTGGCCCGGAAATGGTTAGAAATCCGGGACGCCATTCATCGAGCTACCGCGCGAGGGGTAGGCCGTTGGATATCGGGACCCGGTAATCCTGCCAGGATTCTTAACCCCTTCCTGGGTCTTGGCGGCCCGGGGCCTGGCCAAACTTACAGCCCCGGAAGATTGTGGGGTGTCGGGGCCATGGGAGGACGGCTCAGGATCACCGAAAATGAAGGCTCTCCACCTATGCTCTCTCTGCGCGAGGTTGCCAGGCAAAATCCCCTGATTCAGCAAGGCACCATTAAGGTGGAAGACCTGCCCCCTGGGGTGGATATTTACGGCCACTGGATTCCGGGAGAGGGAAGGGAACTCCTGGATAAGACCCTGCGGGGCCCCAAGGCCCGGCCAGGGCAACCTCTGTCTGTGATTACCGGGGACTGACAGTCCCCGGAGTCCCCGGCCACTATTCCCGGGTTTCCGGGTTCTTAATGGTCTTACCGGGGACGATTCGGGGACGATTCGGGCCAAAAGGCCCGGAAACCCGCATGAATAAAGGTATGGTGCCGAAGGCGGGATT
>JACQYN010000121.1 GCA_016208235.1 Deltaproteobacteria bacterium | reverse complement strand
GGGTAAGGGCCTGCGGCCCTTACCCCCCTCCCCCCGATATCTTTCCCGCCGCTTCCTCCTCCGGCAACGCCCGGATGGCGTGGGAGGGGCAGGAGGTCATACAGATGAGGCAGCCCTTGCAGTGTTCGTAGTCGATCTCGGGGTACCCTTCTTCATTAACGCTGATGGTGCTGTCGGGGCACAAGGTGCTGCAGATCCACACACAACGTTTGCAGTGGGCATAATCGATCACGGGCCTGATGGTGCGCCAGAGGCCCGTGGGCACCTTGGCGCTGCTGGCCGGGGCGAAAATGTCCGGCGCGGAGAGGCCGGCGTCGTCGAAGGGCAGGTCGATCCACCGAGGCTTCTGATAAGTGTCCGCCGGGGCCTCTGGTGCTTCCCTGACGCACCCTGCGTGCTCCGCCAGGAGATCATAGGCCTCGAGGGCCACTTCCAGATCCCTGGCCACGACTGCTTCTCCCAGGTGGGCCAGTTCGTCACGGATGGCCTGGGCCAGGGAGTCCCGGGGAATGACCCCCACCAGCCGGGCCGCGGCCCCGGCGCAGGCTGCGCCGATAAACCGCAGTTCCAGGGGGTCGGTGAGGGCCGCGGCCCGGGGCAGGGTGAGCACCGGACCGGCAAGATGGAGCCTTTCCTGCCAGATTTCAGGTTTTTCCATGCTGCTGATGAGGAGCACCGTCTGGGCGGTGATCCCCTCCAACACCCCGGCTGCGGGGATCAACACCAGGGTCTCATCCGCGACGATGACCAGGTCCGGCCGGCGGATAACGCCCCGTTCATTGATCGGGCGGCGGTCGGCGCGGACATAGGCGAAGATGGGCGCGCCCCGGCGCTCCGCGCCATAACGGGGGGCATCCTGCACCTCAAAACCTGCCAGGAAAAAAGCCGTGCCCAAAATGCGGCTGGCGGTCTTCATGCCCTGGCCGCCGCGGCCGTGAAAACGAAGGCGATACATGGCACACCCTCTGATTTTGTAGCGCCGGTTAAAAAATCGACCAGCGTTTGTAAGCCATGGCTTTCTTTACCCGCTGCACCGCGAGATTCACCGCCGCATCCCGGGGCAGGATCTTTTTGGCCTCGGCCTCTTCCAGCACTAACCGGGTATTATGGCTTACTTTTTCTTCAATGGCTTCGAAGGCCGCAGTCTGACTGGCCCCCCGGTATTCCGCGGCGGCGCAGATCACCCCCCCGGCGTTGGCGATGAAATCCGGGATACAGAGGATGCCCTTTTCATGCAGGTATTTCTCAGCGCCATAGGTGAAGGGGATGTTGGCCCCTTGCACCACCAGCCGGGTCTTGAGGCGGTGCATGTTATCCTCATTAACCACGTCGGGGCGGGCCGCAGGAATCCAGATATCGCATTCGAAGTCAATGACCGCGTCCCGTTCATGCTTCTCGCCCCGGGAGTAATCGGCCACGCTTTGACCGGCTTTCTTTAATTTGATGAGTTCCTCCACTTCCAGGCCTTCCGGATGGTAGACTGCCCCCTGGGAATCCGCCGCGCCCACCAGGACGGCTTTCTTTTTGGTAAGGAACCGGGCGGCATGGAGACCCACCGCGCCGAAGCCCTGAATCACCAGACGCGCGTGTTTCAGCTTGAAATCACAGAAATGGAGCGCGGCCTCTAGGGCATGTCTGAGCCCCCACCCCGTGGCCCCGATTTCATCCAGAGGGATACCGCCGATTTCCGCCGGCAACCCCACCACCCGGCCAATTTCGTCTTTGACCCAGGCCATGCACCCCTCGTCCGTGCCCATGTCCGGGGCAAAAATGTATTCTTGCACATCCCGCAAGGAACAGGCCAGGGCCCGAATCAGGCGCTCCTTGTCCGGTTTGGGCATCTTCGGGTCGCCGTAGAGTACCACCTTGCCGCCCCCGTGCGGCAAACCGGCAGCCGCATTCTTCATCGTCATGGCTCTGGCCAGCCGGAAGCATTCCTCCGTAGTGACGTCAGGGGCCATGCGCACTCCGCCCAGGGCCGGCCCCGCGGCCACGTTGTCCACCACCAATACCGCTTTCAGATTAACAGAAGGTTCATAGACGTGGAGTATCTTTGTCGGCCCCAATTCGTCGGCAAATTGAAAGTTATCACTCATGGGCATGCCCCTCTCAGGTCCCCATTATAAGGCATTTGGCAAATGATGACGAGAAACGAATCAGGGATGGTTTTTTCAAAGAGGTTGTGCGACGGCGGCGGGAAGTTTTCCCGCTTGGAGAATCCTGATGCAACGGGCGGCCGGGCTCATACTAATCAAATTGCTGGAACTGGAAAGAGAAGTGGGGAAATGAGATTGCAGGTTTCTGCTCTATAGTGCGCCACGAGTGCGCTTGGAGTCATATAAGGAAAAAGCGTGCGCAACTGTGCGAGAGATGAGGGAAGGCCCCTCGGAGTCGGCTTGCAGGAGCAGGCTCCAAACCGCCTTAAGCTGCGCTGGTAAAGAGCCAGGGTGGTGAGCGTTAAGGAAAAGTCATGGCTTAAGACCGTGGCAGGTAGGGATCAGGGAGACGAGTACAAGCGAACCACTGATGAGGTGTCGAAAAGTTAAAGGTGACGTCGAAACTGGTGGCTATAGAGACGCCAGGATAAGTTCAGAGGTAACCTGCTTACCGCCTGAGCGGCGTCCGGCATAAAGGTGGCGTGAACCTGATCTAGGCTTTCGTGCGGAACGTGGGAACCTGTCGTCCCGATGTGAAGGGAGAAACTCAAGTGGAGGACCCATGAGAGTAAGAGTACCAAGGCGGGGCACAGGGGCGGAACAACCCGTAGTAGCAAGGAAGTCCCGTAATGGGGATGGAGCGAAGGAGTTGTGTCGATCGGCTTTATTGGATGGTCAACCAGGAATGGGAGGAGCCATTGAATAAGGCAAGGCCGTTTGGTATTTCCAAGCGAGTGGTATGGGAGGCTTACCAGCGGGTAAAAGCAAACCAGGGTGCTGCGGGTGTAGATGGGAAATCGATTGCGGAGTTCGAGAGAGACTGGACTAATAATCTCTACAAACTCTGGAATCGGATGTCATCCGGGAGTTATTTCCCACCACCGGTAAGAACGGTAGAAATACCGAAGAGTGATGGTGGGAAGCGGGCGCTGGGTATCCCTACGGTAACAGACCGGATAGCCCAGATGGTAGTCAAGATGTACCTCCAGCCCCTGGTGGAGCCTCACTTTCATCAGGACTCTTACGGGTACCGGCCTGGCAAGTCTGCGATTCAGGCAGTGAGTCTCGCCCGGCAGCGATGCTGGCGTAGCGACTGGGTGCTGGATCTGGACATCAAAGGCTCCTTTGACAACCTGGACCAGATGCTTGCATAGTTAACAGCTTGATACTAACATTTGAACCAATTCCAGACAAGGAGGGAGCATTTTTTTCATTGTCGCGATAGGTTATTTTTCGGTTGGCCTTTTCATCCATAACTGGGACCCGAAGTTTGCCGTCCATAAAAACCGTCAGGAGGCCTTATACCAGATTCGTATTGACATGCAACAAATAATATTTAATAATCCCTCCAAATCAAACCAATTGAGGAGGGATTGCCATGGCCCGACCGAAAGCGGTAATTGATGCAACATTGGCGGAAAAGGCTGAAGCAGCCCTAAAGGATCTGCCAAATTGCAAAGTTTGTATTCGGCTGAAGGCCATTATTAGCAGCGCCCGCTATCCTATCAGTCTGGTCAGCTCGGTTTTTGGCACTGACCGAACCACATTATGGCGATGGATCAAGCGGTTTGCCGCCAACGGGATATCTGGTCTGGCCGATGAACCCAAAGGGCATAAGCCCCCCAAGTTGGGTACAGACCAGCGGCAACAGGTGGGCCGTTGGCTGGAAGAAGGCCGCAATAGCCAAGGAGAATCCATCTTTTGGACCTTGCCGAAACTGATGCTGGCCATAGAGACGGAGTTCGGCATCTCCTTGGGGAAAACCGCCACTTGGGACTTGGTGCGCCATCTGGGCTTTAGGCAGAAGGTGCCACGGCCCCGGCATGCCAAGACGGATAAGCAAGCCCAGGAATCTTTTAAAAAAAACTTATGAGGAAGTAAGAGATTTTCTCTCTTCCCCCAAGAGTATGGTGTTCTTTTTTGACGAAAGTCGTTTCGGACTGCATCCTTGCGTAGGACGCTGTTGGGCGCGGAAAGGGGTTCGGGTTTCCGCTCCAGTAAATCCGAGTTACCAGAATTTCTATGTTTATTCCGGGGTTTCTCCATTAACCGGAGACGCCTTTTCCCTTTTCTTGCCCTGGGTCAATACAGAGATGATGAACCTCTACCTGGCAGAGATGTCTGCTGCCTTTCCAGATAAGGAAATCATGTTGATCTGGGATCAAGCCGGCTGGCATAAATCGAAGTCTTTAAAAGTGCCTGAAAATATTAGTCTTAAATCTCTGCCACCTTATTCTCCCGAGCTTAACCCGGTTGAAAAACTTTGGCAGTGGTTAAAAAACACGTTTGCCGGAACCGCCTTTTTGCATACATGGATGACCTGATGAATACTCTTGCAGAGACTTTGACAAACCTGACCCCAACCCGCTTCATGGAGCTTTGTCAGTGCTCCTATTTGTTGCAATAGAAAGAGAACTTGGTATTACTGCTCATGGACCACTACTCACCTGCCTAGGTCCAGGCGCAGGAACACCACTCTATTTCAAAGACTGCAAGATATTTACAAGCCTTAGGTTCCGGAAAAAGGGAAGAAGAACTTTTGCAAGCCTTGCGGGGTCCGGTAGCCAAGCCGGACCGGACCCTATCAGTGGAGGAAGAATGAGCCGGGGAACTGACAAAAAGCCCGTCCCTCAGTCCCCCGGCTAGGTCAGGGACTTTGGCCGTTTCACTGTGGGACCAGGGATACTAACGGAGGACTGAGTTCCCCGCATAAGTATTAGAAATTGCTACTTAATTAATCTGGTGCCGAAGGCGGGATTGCGTTCTTATTTGTCATAACCAGTTAATGTAACTATCTTTTTCCGATATGACGGCTAATCCGATATGTCAAATTAGGTCATTTTAGGCTTTTTAAGGTCAAATTAGATCACCTTTAAAAAACGCCCCGACAATTCACCCGATGGTTCGAAAACGGCCCACCATTATTTTGTTTATAATTTATAACACTTGGCTTGGCACCAATTCTTAAAAAGCCGTTAGCATTCTGGTGCGCCCCCTAACACGAAGACTCTTAGTGGTACTTCAACTGGGATGATTTGAGCGATTTTACCGGGCGCTTCCGGTGGGTGTCGCCATCGCTCCCCCTGGGACAAAAACTATAAAAAGACTTGGTACGAGGTATTCAGGGCTTTGCCCAGTCGCCTGGCCATCTCCTTGCCGATGGGACGCTTGCCCTTCTCCATTTCCGAAATATGGCTGGCCTTAACCCCGATCATGGCGGCCAATTGCGCCTGGGTCAGTTCATGCATCAAACGCGCCCCTTTGAGGGTGTCGCCGGGATGGAAATCGGGAAACACCTCCTCGATGCTGTAAAGACGATCCTCTTCATCCTGCCCCTCGTTCGGCAGCACCCCTTGGTCCTTACCGCCGATCAGTGCCAAAATATTATCCACCACTGCCCTAATTCTGTCAGCATGGACGGCAGGCACCCGAAAGCAAAGTTCAGCAAATTCGTCGGTAGTCTGCTTTTTCGTGGGTTCCAACATATCTTACCTCCACCAACCTGATTCCCTGGTCCTTCACCTGCCAAACCGCCACATAGGTCGCCTTCCCCTTTCTCAGATGGCAATGATGACAATCGGCATGACCTTTCAGCTTGCCATAATTCGGCCAATTGGTCCGCACCGGACCAAGAACTCTTATCTCCTCCATCAAGTACTTCAATCTTCTCTGCACCGCTTCGGGAAGCTTTTCTGCTTGCCTTTTGGCCTTAGCTGAAAACCACACTTCCCAGTTCATGAGATAATAATACCCATTTACTGGTTATTTTGTCAAGCCGAGCGGGGAAAAAAATTCTTGGGTGAGCAGGCGGAGCTGATGAAATTGAAAAAGGCTTTGAGGTAGGAATAGCAGGGGTGCTGGTTTAACTGCTTAAAGCCATCATGAGACCTACCAAAAAGGAGAGAACTTCCTCAGGTAGGATTAACTCCGCGGCTCACTTTGCATCCATCGGTCTTATCGGTCAGGTGCTGATGGATTTTCCAAGGTCTTTATCAATTCCTGGGCGATATTTGGGCTTTCCAGCCGCATAATGCTTTCTTGGACACTCCCGTAGCTGAGAAGATTGATGCTGCCGTACCAAACGATTTTCCGGTCGATGACGGCAAATTTCTGATGGATGTTGGCTTTGAACAGAAGGCGCACGCCAGCGTCCTGCAGGGATGCGAGGGTTTCCTCCAAGGCTGGCCGGTCCTTATCTTTGTAGGCATTTGTCGGCCTGGTGATAACGACCACGGAGACCCTCTTTGCCAATGCCGCTTCCAGGTTCGGCAGCATTTGCAAGACTCGCCTCCTCGTCACGAAGGGGCTGACAATCACCGCCTCCCGGGCTGCGTTCATCATGTCGTGATGGTAAACAGGGAGGAAGTTGGTGTTATCGAAGATGATATCCGCGGGTTCATCCGGGATGCTTTCCGCTTTGGCCCGATAGCCGATGGCACTATATCCGGCAAGTCTTTTCCAGTACATCTTCTCCAGGGTTCCGACGCGGATATCGACGTAGTCATAGATCTGGACCTCTTTCTTGTTCTCGAACAATCGGTGCAATCTTCCTGCGTATTGCTGCAGCGTCCCTCTCCAGGATATGGGCATAGCCAAAAACAAGGTATCCAGCCGGGGTTCGTCAAAGCCCTCGCCGATATATCTGCCGGTGGCCACCAACGTCAATTGCTTGCTGACCGGCGTTGCGGCGATTTTGGCCAAGATATTTCTGGTCTCTTTCCCTCCCCTCCCGCCGGTGAGGGTGATCACCTCGAGTATTTTTTCGCGTAGCTTCCCTGCCAGCAATTCCACATGGGCGGTTCTTTCAGTGAGGATGAGCGCGTTTCTGCCGTTTTCATGAGCTCTGATAACATCATCGGTAATCTGCTGATTACGCAATTCGTCCGAGGCGATCCCGGAGTAGAACTCCTGGATCGACATATCCTTTTCTTCCCTGTCAAATGGCGCTCTAAAGCCGGTAAACCGGGGAATGACATAATGCTCGAATGGTCGTTTCTCCGCCTCCTTCCTGGCGTCCGCCCGGTACCTTACCGGGCCGCAGTGCATGAAAATAATCGGATGATGCCCGTCACGCCGAGCCGGCGTTGCCGTCAAACCATAGATGTATTTGGCGTGGACCTTCTTGAGGATCTGCTCGAAGCTGAAGGCCGGGACATGGTGACATTCATCAACAATCACCATGCCATAATCCCTTATAAACTCCTTCACCTCCCCACCACTTGCCAGGGACTGCATGATCGCCACATCGATAATACCGCCCGGATTCACTCTTCCTGCACCGATCTGCCCGATGAGGCTTTGCCTCGGTTTTCGCCCCCGCTTTGTCGCCGCCACGGGAAGTTCCTCATCGATTTCCAGAAACTGGGCCAGCTTCGCCATCCACTGCGACAGAAGCTGCTGCCGGTGCGTCAAGATGAGCGTGTTGGTCTTTCGCGCGGCAATCAGCCTGGCGGCAATGACCGTTTTCCCGAAGGCCGTTGCCGCCGCAAGGACCCCGCAATCATGCTTCAGCATTGCCTCCGCCGCAAGCTCCTGATCCTCCCTCAACACTCCGGTGAAGGCAACCTCGACGTGTTTTCCCGAATGGGTCTTGTCGGACCATTCGCCTTCAACGCCAGCTTCTACCAGCAGAGTCGCGAGATCCGCTTCGCACCCTCTCGGCAGGCAAAGGTACTCAGGCGTCTCCTCAGCGCAGGAGATGATGCGCGGTTTTCCGTAGGTCGACGTACGCATGGCCTGCGCCCGGTAAAACTCAGGATTCTGGAAGGCGGCCAGCCTTTTCAAGGCGTTCAACGCCCTCTGGGAAATGCCGGATTTGCCTAGGTAGAGCATATTGGCTTTGACCACCTGCATTACGTTCGGAAATTCATGTCGTGAGAGTTTGCTCCGCCTCGTCTCCCAGGGTTTTGTGGCCTCTTCATCGTCTTGTTTCAGTTCACCGAGCTCGCTTCCATGACAGAGTTTCGAAATGAGAGCACCGATTTCGTCTTCGGAAAGCCTCCTGATTTGGGCCAGGAATCCCCACTGATCCTCATAGGGATGGAAACGCTCATCGATGAAGACGCTGTTGCCGTTTTTGCGCGCCGCCTTTTGTAACGGCAGGGCAATCAGATTGCCAAATCCACCCTTGGGCATCGTGTCCTGATTGGGGAACAACCGGTCGTAGGATTTGAACTTAATTTGATGCCTCTCGCTCATGGCGCGGGTAAGCAACGCAGAACCGAATTTTCGTGCCAAACTCGCGGCAACCGGATCATAGAAGAAGAACCAGGCGTGGGCGCCATGACCGGAGCGCGAACGTTCAATCGCCACCGGCACAGCAAAGGCCGTACAGACGTCTCTGAGAGTGGACACATCCTGCTGCCAGCCGTCTTTATCGAAGTCCATCGCCAGAAAGTGGCACTTTTCATCCTGGCGCAGGGGATAGATGCCGGCAACGAGGTTTCCCCGCAGATGTGCTTCTATGACCCTTTCATCCAGGGCGGCATATGATCTATGGTCGCAGAAAGCGCACTTGACTTCAGGCTTTCCGCAAAAACCAGGTTTCCATTCATTCAGGCACACAGGCGCGTATCCGGACCTGTCTTCCCTGCTCTCCCATCTTTTCGCATACAGATCCACCCGCCCCTTGAACAAGGACATGAAAAGTCGGATTTTTTCCGCGGGATTCGCCCTATCTTTGAGGTGAAACGACGGTTCCACTCGGGAGGCATCCTGCTGCACCCGTTCCTGGGAAGACCGGCTTTCCGGGGGGTCGGCCAGATCCAGCCGGGCCTTCAAGGATAGGTTTTCTTCTTTCAATGCCTGGTTCTCAGCGAGCAAGGCCTGATGCTTTCGAAGCAACGTTTTGAAATCCATCATGGCACGCTTTGGCAATACCTCAGGGCAAGAGACCTAATTGGTTAAATTTAGAAAGTAGGTTAATGCTGCCTGTACTGCACCGGATATCTCGATGTCAAGTTGAAATTCACCCTGTTTAACGTTGTCCTCATGAATTGCGAGATTTTTTCTTGCAAATTTGCATTCAAAATGCATAATTGCATGAAAGAGGGGTTAAATGGCCTGGCGCTACCTCAAACGGTCGCTGGAGCCGGTGCTTATCCGGGCAGCAGCGGAGTTTCCTGCAGTTGTCCTGACCGGACCCCGCCAGTCCGGCAAGACCACCTTGCTCAAGCATCTCTTCAGCGAGAGTCACAGCTACGTCTCTCTGGAGCCTCCAGACGTTCGGGCCGCGGCTGCGGCAGATCCCCGCGGTTTTCTGGCGATGCACCCTGCGCCTGTAATCCTGGATGAAGTCCAGTACGCCCCTGATCTTTTGCCTTACATCAAGGAGGCCATAGACTCCCGCCGCCAAGAGCGAGGGCTCTACCTGTTAACCGGCTCCCAGAACCTTATGCTCATGGCTCAGGTGACCGAATCTCTGGCCGGCCGGGCGGCCATCCTCAGGCTCCTGCCTTTGTCCCGGCGAGAAGCTCAGGGAGAGCCCGAGAAGCCGCTTCCTTGGGAGCGGTCCCTGAGCCAGGCGCCTTCCGGAGTGGCTTCTCCATCAGAACTCTTCAAAAGTTTTTTATGCGGGGGCTACCCGGAACTGACCGTCGAGCCGGATCGAGATATTTGGCTCTGGCATGCCAGCTATCTGCAGACCTACCTGGAGCGCGACGTGCGCTCATTGAGGCAAATCGGCGATCTCACCCTGTTCCAGAATTTCCTGCGGACCTTGGCCGCCAGGAGCGCCCAGCTTCTCAACCTGGCCGAACTGGCCAGGGACCTGGGGGTCGCGCTCAACACCGCCAAAGCCTGGCTGGCGGTATTGGAAGCTTCCTTCCAAGTAATCATCCTGCGTCCTTACTTCGCCAACGTGGGCAAGCGCCTGGTCAAGTCACCCAAGGTTTATTTTTCTGACGTGGGCACCCTTTGCCATCTGACCGGCCTCAAGGACTCGGAGCACGCCGCCACCGGCCCCATGGGCGGAGCCATCTTCGAAACCGCAGTGCTGATGGAGATCATCAAGACCATCAGCCACCGGGGCCAGGAACCCCAGGTGTACTTTTGGCGCACTGCGACCGGCGCTGAGGTGGATATAGTGGTGGCAGAAGGCGGACGGTTGATCCCCCTGGAGGTTAAACTCTCCGCTACGCCCCGACCGGTCATGGCCCGTAACCTTACGTCCTTCCAGAAGGACCTGGAAGACCTTGCCGCCCCCGGGTACGTCATTCATCCCGGCGAAGTCCGCCTGCCCCTGGCACCGGAAGTGACAGCGCTTCCTTTTGGCGAACTTTAATCGCGGATAGGGTTTGATTTATAGGAGAGAATTCATCCTATTAATCAAAGAATTCCCCCGTTATGATGCGATCTATTCGCAGATGAGGATCATATCAGCAATTCTTTAGCTTTGGAGATAAGACTTTGCTTTGGCAAGTTATGCTAACAAGCCAAAAATTAGGGATTAAAACCTTAAAGTAGCTTTCAAGCGGTCTGGAGAGAGCAGAAGATCGAGGGCATCGATAATTCCTGGGGTTACTATGTCAGCCGCCAGCAATGCTGTAGTCACGGCGCCTTTGCCGTTATTTTGGGGATTAACGGGTTTTGTCTCTGAGCATGGCCCACCGCAAGTCTGATTTGGAGTGCAATTGCAGCCATTAGATTTCCATCCCAATTCTTCCCAGAGGCCGGGGGTCTCCCGACAAATCGCGGGCTGAAATCCCAGCCACTCCGCCAGGCTATTAAAAATGTGGGCCTTAATGTTCGCCGGGTATCGTTTGATCCCATTAGGCGATTCCGTAAGCTGCCTCCAAAGTCCTTCCCGCTGGCAACGAGGCAGCCTGGGGAAATGCTTGAGCACGCCCACCGTTACTCGTTCAGGGGCCAGGACACTCACCTTTTCAGCAATTTCCCGGTAGTGATGCAGCCCGACCTCTGGGATTATGGGGTCGATTCTGACCCTGATTCTCCAGCCCGCTTCTTTTAACCTCCAGGCGGCTTTCAACCTCGCATCGGGATGGGGAGTCTCCTTTTCAAATAGCTCCCAGGCCTTGACAGCATTCAGCGAAAAGGAAATCCATACCTGCGGGGTTGGTCTCATTCCCAGGAGCAACTTGATATTGGTGCTCTTGGTGGTGAGGAAGAGGAATTTATCTCTCTGCCTGCGGAAGTATTCTATGGCCGGCTTAAGCAACGGCGGTGTAATGGCGAGACTGTCAGCCAGTTCTCCGGTGGAAAAAACCCCGGTGGGAATTTTTTCCAGCTGCCTTTCCACCTCCGGCCAGGGATTGGTAAAGACCAACGGGCCTTTGTTTCTCCCTAGCGTCAAACGCAGATAACAATACTGGCAGTCAAACGGACAGCCGTTGGAGAGTATGATCTGATAAAACTGATTGCAAACGAGTCCAGTTGCAGTCCCATCAAAGCGCTTGATAAAACCGGATTTTCTTGGCCTGGCCATCACTACTGCGCATTGAGCATGAGGCCGCCCGGCAATCCCCTCTTCTATCTTTTCCAAATTGATCAATGTTTCCTGGAACATATGTTAGTTATGGCTATAAGACCTCTGGAAATATCATCTGGGGAGAGGAGGCCAAAGGTCTGCAAGCCCCTCTCCCTCAAGCTCCCTGCCCCATTCCCCTTTGCTGGCTGCGAGGTGAGAGTGTTGAACGGTCCCAGAATTGAGAAGGCCCGCTGCATCCGCCCGGCAGCGGACGCAATGCTGCATCTGGGGGATAAAAGAGCCCGCGACCGCGCGCAGCCGAGCCATGTCTGTCGGCGAGGGGTTAGAATAACCGGCCATGGGAGTTCCGGGTACGGGGATCAGCGGAATCAGGTTCATCAGGTCCACCCCCAGGGGGGCCAGGCGGCTGGCGAGGGCCTCCACATGGCGGTCGTTGACGCCGGGGATCACTACGGTATTCACTTTGACGTTTATCTTCCGGGCCTTCAGTCGGGATATGGCGGTCAACTGCCGGTCAAGCAGCAAGCCCGCGGCTTCATAACCGTGCTTGCTCCGGCCGTTCAATCGCACCCGGGAGACGATCCTTTGGAGAATTTCCGGGGCCATCGCGTTGACAGTTACGGTCACGAAGTCCACCCCCAGGTCCACCAGTGCCTCAATGTGGTCTACCAGGTTCAGGCCGTTGCTGGAGACACAGAGGAGCAGGTCAGGATAAGAAGCCCTCAGGTACTCCAGGGTTTTTAAGGTTAATTCCGGGGCAAAGAACGGGTCCCCCGGACCGGCGATCCCGGCGACGCTCACTTCCGGCTGACGTGCCTTAATTTCGTGGAAGAAGGCCGCGGCCTCAAAAGGGTCCAGGAGGGCGCTGGTCACTCCCGGACGGCTCTCGTGCACGCAGTCAGTTTTCGCCTGACAATAGGCGCAATTGATATTGCAGCCGGGGGCCACCGGCAGGTGCACCCGGCCCCAGTGGCGCCGGGCCGCAGCGTTAAAGCAGGGATGTTTGCTGAGGTTTCTGGTCATAAAGATCTTTTCCGCCCTATCCGGATAGCCCCTTGGGGGCAGGCGCCCAGGCAATCGCCGCAGTTGGTGCAGTTTGCCGTCTCCGGGCGGGCGCCCATTTCACAGACCTGCAGGCACTTATCGCAGTCGGTGCACTTGTCCGTTTGATAGACTTTGAAGAGAGACCATCGTTTCACCAGTTCCAGCAGACCGCCAGTGGGACAGGCGAAGCGGCACCAGGCATTGGCCAACAAGAGTCCAAAAGCGAGAAAACCAAGGACCAGGAAACTGCGAACCAGCCAGAGGATTCCGGCATGTTCGAAAGTCAGGGCCACCGCCGGGAAGAATTCCCCGACGCGCATGGGGATATTGCTGCGGGGCTGGTTCATCACCAGCCAGACATAAAGGGAGATAGCCAGGCCCAGGTAGGCCCCCCAAGGAGCCAGGCGGGTAAACAGGTTGCGGCTGCGAAGTTTAAACCTGGCGAGCTTGCCCAGAAGCTGAGTGACCAGGCCGCCGGGACAGGCCCAACCGCAGAAGGCGCGGCCAAAGAGCAGCGCAGACAGGGGCAAGAGCAGCCAAAACCCCCAGAACATGGTGAACAGACGCCCATGGCAGGTAATGACCGGACAATTCTGGCAACTCAGAAAGGGCACGATAAACGGGCAACGGAAAATCCCATAGAAGGACCACTGCCCCAAAATGGCCAACCCCGCCAGTTGGCTGAGCCGACGCCAGAGAGTCAGCGCCCTGGAGGTTGTGCCTGCAGTCGGCGCCACGTCAACAGCAACGGCTTCCTCGCGGTTAGACATCTTTCACCCCCAATTTCTCGATGAGTTCCTGCCCCCTGGCGGAAAGCGCGGGAATAAACCCCTGGGCCTCAAAGAAAGCCTGGCCCTCAGGGGAGGTCAGAAAACTGACGTAATCGTCGGCCAGGGCCCGGTCTTTGGCATACTTCATCACTCCCACGGTGAACGTCAGAGGCGGCGGCGGGAAAAAGGCGGCGGGAATGGGAATGACTTCCAGTTTGCCGGCAAATTCCGCCATCCGGGTGATCCGGAGTTCCACTATGGAAACGTCTCCTTTGCCGGCGAGCAAAGTATCCATGACCCTCTGGACACAAGTTCCCCGTTCCACGGTGTTTTTCATGGCGCTGTCGAAAATACCCGCCTTCTTGAGAACGGCTAAGGCCGCGGCCCCGCCGGGTGGGGAGGCGTCCGGCGCCAAGACCAGGCGCACTCCCGGCGGGGCCAAGTCTTCGATTTTATTGATGCCACCTGGATTGCCCTTGGGGGTTACCAGAACATAGCTGGTAAAGCACAAAGGCTTGAAATAGACCATCTTGCCCGCTTGTCGCAGTTTTTTCGCCAAATCCAGGACCCGGCCGGCAAACACTTCCGTCTGGGCGCTTCCCAGGAGAGATTTCCCCAGGGCCGCGGCAAAAGCCCCGGTGTAATTGATGGTTACCCCTGTCCGTTCCTCATAAAGGCGATGGGCGGGCATCATCGCCTCCGCCAGACCGCCGCAGGACCATACCTGAAGATGCTTGTCTTTAAAAACACTGGTGACGGCCCAAACCGGGGCGATGCCGGAGGCCGCCGCCCCTAAGGCGCAACCCGCCACCGTTTTTAGGAAAGTGCGCCGTTTAAGGCACTTGGGTTTCTCTTCCATCTTTCATTCCACCTTTTCATATGTAATGATCTTTCCGGCTTTTTCAGAGCTTCCCCATGGACCTAAAGTACTGGGGCAGGTAATGGAGACAAAGCGGGATTCCCTTTACTTTCCCCCCGCCAGCGCCTTCACGTCCGCACAGGAAAAAGCCTTGCCGCCTACACCCCAGTCGCCGCTTTTCACTTCCTCGACGACCACCCAGGTCACCGGGCGCATGTGCTCGCCTTCGAGATCGACCATGGTGTCGGTCATGCGTCTGATCATCTCCTGCTTCTGTTCCTGGGAATAGACGCCCTCAATCAGTTTAATGGTCACTAGAGGCATAATACCTCCTCCTTTTCTTGAGATTTATTCAGCCTTGATGAAGCTGACTGCGGCTCATCCTTCCAGGATCAAGGCGTCGGCGATCATCTCCCAGATGTATTTCACTTCTATATCCAGGTTGAACTTGGGCTTCAGGTTCTTCATGATCTGGTCCCGGCAGTTGGAGCAGCCGGAGATGACCAGGTCCGCGCCCGTGGCCTGGATGTCCCGGGCCTTGAAGCCGCCGTGTTCGGTCTTTTCCTTCTCGAAGGGCCCCGGCCAGTTGCCGGCCCCGACCCCGCAACAGTAGCTCTCCATGCGGTTGTGGGGCATCTCCCGGAAGTTCTGCATGTCAATACAGTAGGAGATAATCTTCCGGGCCTTCTCGAAGTTGGAGTCGTCGCCGAAGGCAAAGTAGGCGGAGCGGCCGTGTTTACAGGAGTCGTGCCAGGTGACGAGGCGGTCGGCGTGGACACTCTTGTCCACCTTGATGCGGCCCTCCTCCAGCCACTGAAGGAGCACATCGTAGAAATAAACGTAGTTATGGCCGGTCTCGGGGCCGAACTCGTGCTTGAAATGAGTTTCAATGTTCAGCCGGGTGCCGTAGGAGGCCCCGCCGCAGTCCGGTAGGATCAGGGTTCGGGCATTAAGCCGCTTCATGTTCTCCACTTTGCGCCGGGCGATCTCTTTGGAGGCCTTGGCGTCGGCGGTGAAGATGCCCCAGTCCACCGATTCCCAATTCTTGGAGGAGGTGGTCCAGTCGGCCTTGGCGGCATGGAAGATCTTCCACCACCACTTCATGTCGTCGGGTTCGGCGTAGGCCTCCTTGGAGTTCTGGAAGTGGAGGTAATCCGCGCCCACCTTCTCCACCGGGGTGACGAAGCCAGGGCAGCACTCCTCGGCCAGTTCTTCGCCCAGTTCCTCCAGCAGGGTGACGTAGTCATCCTCGGGGATGCCCATGTTGTTGCCGGTCTTGAGGCACATGTCCACGCCCTTGTGCAGCACCCCGGGAACTTTATCCCGAGGCCGGAGGGCTTTGGCCCGGCCCCACACCTTGACCAGCTTGACGCCCATGGGGCACCCATATACGCAACGTTCACAGCCGGTGCAGACCCAGACAAAGCGGGAGTCAATGAGCTCCTGGTCCATGCCATAGAGGGCCATGCGGATGGCCTTACGGCAGTCCAGGCCCTCGTCCTTCATGCTCTCCATCCCGGTCAAGGGGCAGCCGCCGGAACAGGTGCCGCAAGTGAAGCAGGCGTTGACATGGGCGTCAGTAAACAGGTCGGCGAAGATGCTCTTCTTTCGTAGTTCGGCCAGATTGCTTAAGTCCATAGTTTCCATAAATTATCTCCTCCTCCTTGGGTGGATATTTAATCCTTGAATCCATGCCATCGACCCAGCGGTGGCAAACTTCCATAACCGATAGATTTATTTATTGAATTATCTTAATTTTTCCAGTGCCCGCGGCGGTAACTTCACCGATTAAAACGGCCTGGGTCACGCCGTTCTCTTTTAGGCGGGTCAAAAGTATCTCGCCATCTTGGGGGGCGATGGCGATAAGCAGACCCCCGGAGGTCTGAGCATCGCTTAACAGGTCAACGTCTATTTGGCTTACCTGGGAAGAGATGCTCAGATGTTTTTCACAGAAACGCCGGTTGGCGTGGCTGCCGGCGGGCAACAGCCCCAGGGCGGCGTATTCCCGGGCCCAGGGCAAAACCGGCACCCGGCTGGTATAGATGGTCAACTCCACCAGGCTGGCCAGGGCCATCTCCAGGCCGTGCCCCAGGAGGCCAAAGCCGGTGATGTCGGTGACGGCGTGGACCTCCAGCCCCTTAAGCGCCTCCGCCGCGGTCCGATTGAGTTGGCTCATAACCTGGATCATGACCGCCTCCGCCTCTGCAGATGCCAGATGTCCTTTCAGGGCGGTGGCGATGATCCCCGTACCCAGGGGTTTGGTGAGCACCAAAAGATCGCCGACTCTGGCCCCGGCCTTGGTGAAAATCCGCTCCGGATGTACCACTCCTGTCACCGCCAGGCCGTATTTCAATTCCGGGTCTTCCACGCTGTGCCCCCCCACCAGCAGGGCCCCGGACTCGTGCACCTTGTCCAGGCCGCCCCGGAGAACGGCCTTGAGAATGTCCGGGGAGAGGGTCTTCAGGGGAAAACA
>JACQYN010000089.1 GCA_016208235.1 Deltaproteobacteria bacterium | reverse complement strand
GGAGGGGGCCAGGGGCCGCGGGCCCCTGCCCCCTCCCCCAAACCCCCTCCCCCAACCCCTTACATGGGGTTGGAGAGATGGGTTTGAGGAGAGGGCAGGGAACATGATATTCTCATTCCCAATCCGAACTTGGGAATGAGATGAATTTGAATTATTATCGATTTCATATTGATTTTTTTAACCGAAAACCGAAAACCAAAAACTGACCACTGACCACTGACCACTAAAATGCCCATCCCCATCTCCTACAGCTACCGCAATCTCCTGGCCCGGCGGCTCACCACCTTCCTCACCGCCGCGGGCATGGCTTTGGTGGTCTTTGTCTTCGCCGCGGTCCTGATGCTGGCCGAGGGCCTGCGCCAGACCCTGGTGTCCACCGGCTCCTATGACAACGCCATCGTGCTCCGGGCCGGTACCGAAACCGAGGTGCAAAGCGCCCTGGACCGCACCCAGGCGGGGATCATCACTTCCCAGCCGGAGATCGCCACCGGGCCGGAAGGGCCCCAGGTGGCCTCGGAAGCCATCATCCTGGTGAACCTCCCCCGGCGGGGCACCGGCCAACCCGGCAACGTCATGATCCGGGGGGTGCAGCCCGCGTCTTTCGGCCTGCGCCGGGAGGTGCGCCTGGCCCAGGGCCGCTGGTTTAGGCCGGGCTCCAACGAGATCGTGGCCGGGGCCCAAATCGCCCAGCGCTACCAGGGCGCGGGCCTGGGGGAGACGGTGCGCTTCGCCATGCGCGATTGGCGGGTGGTGGGGGTCTTTGACGCGGGCAACACCGGGTTTAACTCGGAAATTTGGGGGGACGTGGAACAGCTCCTCCAGGCCTTCCGGCGCACGGCCTTCTCCTCCGCCACCCTGCGCCTCAGCGACCCCGGGTCTTTTGCCGGCTTAAAGGCCCGCCTGGAGTCCGACCCCCGGCTGCCGGTGCAGGTGCGCCGGGAGGTGGAATTCTACGAAGCCCAATCCCGGCGGCTGGCGGATTTCATCCGCCTCCTGGGGCTGGTGCTCACCGCCATCTTCGGCCTGGGCGCGGTCCTGGGGGCGATGATCACCATGTACGCCCAGGTGGGCACCCGCATCAACGAAATCGGCACCATGCGGGCCCTGGGGTTTCAGCGGGGCCACATCCTCATCGCCTTTTTGCTGGAGGCTGGGCTGCTGGGGGCCCTGGGGTGGCTCATCGGCATGCTCCCCGCGGCGCTGCTCAATTTCATCACCCTGTCCACCATCAACTGGTCCAGCTTTGCGGAGATCACCTTCCGCTTCACCCTCACCCCGGAGATTCTGCTGAAAAGCCTGATCTTCGGCCTGGGAATGGGCCTGGTGGGGGGCCTGCTGCCGGCCTTGAAGGCCGCGCGGCTGCCGCTGATCGACGCCTTGCGCGCGGCGTGAGGCAGGTAGTGGGAGGAGGGGCCAGGGTCTAAAGGCGGGCGGGGACGCCCGCCCTACCAGGTCCCTGCCCCTTTCCCCACACCCCTAGAGGCGCTAACTTAAACAATATTTGTCATTCTGAACGGAGCGAAGCGGAGTGAAGAATCTCGCTTTTTCCTTAACATTTTAGAATCTTCGTTGCGCTCAGAATGACAAACGAGCCTTAGATTAGCGCTTATGCCCCACACCTCTCTTCCCAACCCTCATATTGTTGGTAGCACAGGCTTTCCAGCCTGTGCCGGTTATGGCGGGGACGGTCTGCCATACCCGGTTTCCGGGGTCTGGAGGCTAACATAGCTATTCCCGAGAAGGTCAATTATAATGGGGAGGCGTTAAGGCGAAGGACGGGAAGGAAGGAATGGTCGGGACGACTGGATTTGAACCAGCGACCCCAGCGTCCCGAACGCTGTGCTCTACCAGGCTGAGCCACGTCCCGACTAATGAAAATTTATCCAAAAGCCTCTCTTAGCGCAAGAGAAAAGAGAAATTGAGGGTTTCCCTAGCCTAGAGAGTTTGCATTCAAACTGCAATTTTGGGTAGCCGCAGGCGTTACCGTGAAAACCAAAATCCCCCTTTAGAAAAGGGGGACTTTTTGAACCCCCCTTTTCTAAAGGGGGGTAGGGGGGATTTTTCATCCCCCCAGGGTGAGCCAAACTTTTGGTTCATGAATGTTTAGCCCGCGGCGGCACAGGCTGGAAAGCCTGTGCTACCTCTCAAAGGGGGAGAGGCCGGAAGGTGAAAAAATTGATAACGATTAGGAGATTTTACCGGGGAAAGGGCCGGATTTGCTGGCTATTTTTCTTTCTGGGGGTGGCTCTCTTGACTGGTGCCGGCTGCGGCTCCCCGGAGGCGGAAAAGGTCTACGGCGGCCCGGATACCGGCCCTGCGTATGGGGACCTGTTCATCGACGCCTCCATCGGCGACGCCAGCACCCTGATTCCCCCCCTGGCCTCGGATGCCGCGTCCCATGCCATCGCCTCCCTGGTTTATAACGGCATGGTGAAGTACGACGGCGATCTGACCCTCATCGGCGATCTGGCGGAGTCCTGGGAGGTCTCTCCCGACGGCCTGACCATCACCTTTAAGCTGCGCCGGGGGGTTAAATGGCAAGACGGCGCGCCCTTCACCGCCCAAGACGTCCTTTTCACCTACCGGGTGATGGTGGACCCCAAGACGCCCACGGCCTATTCCGGGGATTACCTCCAGGTGAAGAAGGCGGAAGCCGTGGATGACTACACCTTTAGGGTTACTTATCCCCAGCCTTTTGCCCCGGCCCTGGGGACCTGGACCTTGAACATCCTGCCCCGGCACCTCCTGGAAGGGCAAGACATCACCAAGTCTCCCTTGGCCCGGCATCCCATCGGCACCGGCCCTTACCGTTTCCAGGAATGGAAGGCCGGGGAGAAGATCGCCCTCGTTTATAATCCCGATTATTTTGAAGGCCGGGTCTATCTAAACGGCTATATCTACCTGATCAAGCCCGACCTGGCCACCATGTTCCTGGAGTTGAAGGCGGGGAACATCGACCGCATGGGCCTCGAACCCTTGCAATATGCCCGGCAGACCGAGTACCCCAAGTTTGCCCGGATGTATAATAAATACCGCTATATCCCCTTCTCCTATATTTACCTGGGGTACAATTTGGAGGACACTCGCTTCAAAGACCGCCGGGTGCGCCAGGCCCTGACCCTGGCCATCAATAAAAAGGAGATCATCGAGGGGGTGCTCATGGGGTTGGGCCAGGAGTCCTTCGGCCCCTACAAGCCCGGCGCCTGGTTCTATAACCCCGATGTCCCCAAGTTTAGTTACGACCCGGCCAAGGCCCGGGCCCTGCTGGCGGCAGCGGGCTGGCAGCCGGGTGCTGACGGCATCCTTACCAAGGACGGCAAGCCCTTTGAATTCACCATTCTCACCAACCAGGGGAATACCCTCCGGCAGCGCACCGCGGAGATCATCCAACGCCGCCTCCAGGAGATCGGCATCCGGGTGCAGATCCGCACCGTGGAGTGGGCCACGTTCATCAAGCAATTCATCGAAAAGGGTCACTTTGAGGCCGTGCTCCTGGGGTGGAACACCGGCCTGGACCCGGACCAGTACGACATCTGGCACTCCTCCAAGACCAGGCCCGGGGAACTCAATTTTATCCACTATAAGAACCCGGAGGTGGATAAGCTCCTGGAAGAGGGACGCCACACCTTCGATAAAGAAAAACGGCGCCGGGCCTACTTCCGCCTCCAGGAGATCCTGGCCGAAGACCAGCCCTACACCTTTCTTTTCGTCCCCGACGCGCTGCCGGCCATCTCCCGGCGCTTCCGGGGCATCAAACCCGCAGCCGCGGGCATCGATTATAATTTCATCAAATGGTACGTGCCGAAGGCGGAGCAGAAATATACCCTGTCGCCGTATTAACTTTGGGAGTTTTACCAGTGATTTCTGAGGAGGCCAGGGATATTTTAGTGGTCAGTGGTCAGTGGCCAGAAAATGAATTGAAACCCACTGATCACTGATATAAGGGCTGGAAGGTGGTGTGGGGGGAGGGCATGAGGGGAGGAGAAGAAACGAAGTCAAGGAAACAAGCTTATCTGGTCTGGGTGGTGCTGGTCGTTTTTATCAGCGCATTGGTGTCCTCCTGCGCCACGCCTGTGCCCCCCAAGCCCAAGGTGGTGATACCCGCGGCCAGCTACCCTAACGCGGTGAACGTGGCCGGGGTGACGGTGGCCGCGGTGCCCTTTGACCCTAACCGGGACGTATACGCGGCTCCCAACGACCCTAAGCCCCGGAAACCGGACTTCAACTGGTTCAAGGCCGGGGTCTGCCCCACCCGGCTGATCTTCAATAATGACTCGGATATCTCTTATGTAGTTAATCCTCTGCAAATCACCTGCACCGACGCGGCCGGGGTCACCTATAAGCCATATGACGCCAAGGAGGCGGGAGACGCGGTCGTGGCGTCTGAGGCCTTTGACGCGCACGTGCGAGGGGCTCTGGCCGGGGCCATCCTGGGCGCGGCCCTGGGCGCGGGCCTGGGCGCGGCGGTGGGGGGCATTGCCGGAGGCGGGAGGTCGGCTGCCGCGGGCGCGGCCATCGGCGCCAGCTTCGGGGGGGTAGAAGGGCTTTTGGTGGGCTCCGGGGCGGGCCGCTCGCAGATGGAGTCCAGGGTCCGCCGGTTGTTGCATGCCAAGACGTTGAGGACTCAGACCCTGAGCCGGGGGATGTCCTGTGAGGGTCTGGTCTATTTCCCGGCGCTGCGAATCACTTCGGTCCGGGTGCTGCTGGCGGATGCCGCGGGTCCCCAGGTCCTGGAGGTCAATATCCCGGTGGTAATGCCGCCGCAAATAGTGCAGCCGGAAGCGAAGTAGGGTTGCTGGGGGAAGGGGTCAGGTTCTGAGGATCATCCTGCTTCTCTTTCTGAATCAAGTCCGCAGGGACAGGTCCTCCACCAGGCGGTCGGCGAACGCGAGGATGAAGTCCCTTTGCCCGCGGGTGGCGTAGCCGATGCAGGCGCAGCGCATGGTCTCCCGGCTGCGGATGAGGAATTCAAAACGCACGAAATTGTCCCCCAATTCCACGGCAAAGCGGAAGGGGCGGTGGTCCTGGTGGGCGAATTGCTCGGCGCTCAAGAGGTCTTCGGGCAGGTCCACCCACCAGACGCCCTCCAGGCTGGAGGCCAGCGCGTGGTCCTGGAGATAGTCCCGGACCCGGGGGATATCCTTACGGCTGATTTCGTCTAACACATATTGGCGCATTTTAATACCGTTTTCGGTTTTCAGTTTTCGGTTAATAGACCAAGGAAATCTATCAAGTAAAAAGCAATGACCAAGGTTACTTATACTGAAAGCCTTTCTCCCATCTAACTTAATGTAAGGGGTTGGGGAAGGGGGTTTGGGGGAGGGGGCAGGGGTCTGTGACCCCTGGCCCCCTCCCCCAAAAATCTATCCGCCCCCCTCTCACCGCTTCGGCCGGCGGGGGAAGGGAATGTATTCCACTGCCGGGATCTGGCGCATGGGTTGGGGAAAGAGGCTCATGAGTTGCAGGATTTCCCTGGGTATCTCGGAGGAAACCGGCAGGCCCAGGGTCCCGGCGGCTTCGAAGGTGATGGCAAAGTCGTGGGTCCAGGTGCCTTCGGTGAGCAGCCGGGCCAGTTCCTCGGCCTTTTCCGGGGGAAACTTTTGGTCCAGGAGTTCCAGGACGCTGTTTCTCACCTCAGAGATGGCCTTTTCCGCCTGATCCGCCAGGATCAAGGTGCTGTCATCCACCTCGGCCACCGGTTTCTTGGCCACTGCCCGGAGCAGGGAGGCCGCGGGAAACTGCCCAATTTGCGGGTCCACGGGCCCCAAGACCGCATGTTCGCTCATGACGATTTCGTCCGCGGCCAGGGCGATGAGGGTGCCCCCGGACATGGCGTAGTGGGGCACAAACACAGTGACCTTGCCCTTGTGTTTCTTCAGGGCCCGGGCGATCTGGGTGGAGGGGAGCACCAGACCGCCGGGGGTATGGAGCACCAGGTCGATGGGCACGTCGTCATCGGTGAGGTGAATGGCCCGGATGACTTGCTCGGAGTCATGGATGTCGATGTAGCGGAAAATGGGGAAGCCCAGCAAAGCCATGGTTTCCTGGCGGTGGACCAGGAGGATCATCCGGGAGGAGCGTTTCTGCTCCATCTTCACCAGCAGGCGTTTGCGGGCGAATTCCATGGCCTTCTGTTTAATGAGCGGCTGCAGGGCAATGAAGATTAAAAATAGCCAGAAAATCTCGGTGGTCGCCATTACTCCTCCTTTTGAGCCGCGGGAGCTTGGCGTCGAGCGCCGCGGCCCGCGTCCAGCGCGGCAAAACCCCATAATCCCACCAGTAAGCTCAAGGGGAGAAAAAACAAGGGATGGCCAAGAAGATACCTGAACAGTTCCCGGACGATGTCCCAGGTCAGGGGCTTGGGATAGAAATATTCATAATATCCCCGGGAAAAGAGGACCAAACCCGCAAGGAGTAAGACCCCAAAAAGCAGGTTG
Organism: Deltaproteobacteria bacterium; assembly: GCA_016208235.1. GTDB lineage: Bacteria > Desulfobacterota > Desulfobaccia > Desulfobaccales > 0-14-0-80-60-11 > SURF-52. Next base: position 8,831 of record JACQYN010000089.1, on the reverse strand, counting down.
GCCAGGAGCACCAGGATGATGCCCTTTTTCCGGTCCTGGTTGTAGAGCTGCCCCAACCCCGGAAAGACGAAGGCAGAGAGCAGAAAAGCGATAATGGCTTGCCGCATGCGCCTGATTCTATCGGAAGAGGTTTCCGGGGTCAAGGGAGGCGGGGTAGAAGGGATTGTTATGGGGTGATAGATGTCGAAGGCTTTTATTCGGTTAAGCCATTTTGATCACTATCCTTGAAAAGTTCTAAATAAGAAGAATAGGCGAAACGTCGATTTCGCTTCCTGCCGGTAATTTCTTCTAAAATTCCTACCTTACACAAATCTTTTACTAGTTTGTTTGCATTCGCATAGAAAAGCCCTGTGATTGTAGAAACACTTTCTACCGAAATTAATGGATTAGAATAAAGTATTTCCAAAACCGCAAGACCGTTAACGGCACCTCGCCCCATTTTTGTTGAAATTGAAGCCCTATGCTCTTCCCGTAACCTCACAATTTGGCGAGCTTTTTGGGTTGCCTCCTGGGCTACCTCATAAACACCGCGCAAGAAGAATTTTAACCAATTTTCCCAATCTCCTTTATCTCTTATGGCCTGCAATCTACTATTATATTCAGATTTATTTTTCTTAAAGAAATAAGAAAGATAAAGAAGGGGACGATTTAGAACTTCTTGTTGGCAGATTAGAAAAGTTATAAGGAGGCGTCCTAAACGGCCATTACCATCCAAAAATGGGTGAATTGTTTCAAACTGGGCATGAAGCAAGCCTGCCTTGACCAGCATAGGGATGGGCTTTTGATAATAAAAAAATTTTTCCAGGTCATTTAGGGCGTCCATCATCTCATGTGGGGGCGGTGGCACGAATTCCGCAGTTGTTAACCCATCTATCCCAGGAGTGCCGATCCAGTTTTGAGATTGGCGAAATTCTCCCGGTCTTCTTTCTCCCCCGCGTACACCTTCTAAAAGTTTCTCATGAATTTCACCAATTAACCTGAGGGAAAGAGGGAGTTCTTTCAGGCGATCAAGTCCGTAATTCATTGCTTTAATATAATTTATCACCTCTCCCACATCCTGAGGTCGGCCCGGCTCCAAAGCTTGGGCTTCAAATTCCAAGACGTCCATCAAAGAAGCCTGGGTTCCTTCGATCTGGCAAGAAAGCGCAGCCTCTTTGCGCACATACATAAAGACAAAAAGATCCGAATCGGGGAGTATATCAGTGGAGCCATCCAGACGCCCCAGAGCGCGGTCTGCCTTGGATAATAGTGCCCACATTTCATCGTCATAACGAAGCGGAGGGTCCGGAGGCAGTCGCTTCGGAATGAAGGCCTTATAACCCCCTGATTGCTGCACATAATTGCCAGCTCTAGTGGTCAGCCTGCTTTTCATTATTATCGTCTCCGAACATATAAAAAAAGTTATTATCGAAAAACTACTTTTTCGATAATATAATCAAAAAGGTTTGCGTTTGCAATATCTCTTCACGATCAGCCTTCCTCCCACCAATTTATTGATTTTTCGGGCCGATGGGGTATGTTAAATAGGTTAGAGACTAAAAAGAGGCTTGAACCTCATGGACTATAAAGAGACCCTGAACCTCCCCCGCACTGAATTTCCCATGAAGGCGGACCTGCCCCGGCGGGAGCCGGAAATCCTGAAGCGCTGGGGGGAAATGGACCTGTACGCCCGCATCCGGGCCCAGAGCCGGGGCCGCAGCCGGTTTATCCTGCATGACGGGCCCCCCTACGCCAACGGCCACATCCACCTGGGCCACGCCCTGAACAAGATCCTCAAAGACATCATCATCAAGTCCCGGCAGATGGCGGGGTTCGACTGCCCTTACGTGCCGGGCTGGGACTGCCACGGCCTGCCCATCGAGCACCAGGTGGACAAGGGCCTGAAGGCCAAAGGATTAAAATTAAGCCAGGTGGAGGTGCGGCAGCGCTGCCGGGCCTACGCCCAGGAGTTCATCGGCATCCAGCGGGGCGAATTCCAGCGCCTGGGGGTTTTAGGGGATTGGATGAACCCCTACTTGACCATGAACAACGCCTACGTGGCCGCCATCCTGGAGGAATACGGCAAGTTTTTCCTGAGCGGCTCCGTTTATCGGAGCAAAAAGCCGGTGCATTGGTGCGCCACCTGCCACACCGCGTTGGCGGAGGCGGAGGTGGAGTACGAAGAGCATAAAACCCCCTCCATCTTCGTCAAATTCCCGCTTATTAAGCCCCTGCCGGGCATGGCGGGAGATAAGCCCGTTTCCTTGGTGATTTGGACCACCACCCCCTGGACGCTGCCGGCCAACCTGGCTATTGCGGTGCATCCGGACCTGGAATACGTCCTGATGGACGCGGGGGAGGAAACCCTGGTGGTGGCCGCGGATTTGGCAGCCGGCCTCCTGTCCCAGTGGGGCCTTAAGGGCAAAGTAATAGCCCAATATCCGGGCCGGGCCCTGGAGGGGTAATCCTGGCGGATTATGTCACCCTCACTGCGGGCTCGGGTCTGGTGCACATCGCGCCGGGGCACGGCCAGGAGGACTACGACAGCGGCCGCAAGTACGGGCTTAAACCCTATTCGCCGGTGGACGACAACGGGCGGTTTACCCAGGAGGTGCCGGAGTTCGCCGGCCAAAAAGTCTGGGAGGCCAACGCCGGGATTATCGAGTTGCTGCGCGGCAAAGGGAAGCTCCTGGGCGCAGAAGAGACTACCCACAGCTATCCCCATTGCTGGCGGTGCAAGCGGCCCATCATCTTCCGGGCCACGGAGCAGTGGTTCATCTCCATGGAGCAAAACGGCCTCCGGAAAAAGGCCCTGGAGGCCATCGACCGGGTTACCTGGATCCCCCGCTGGGGCCGGGAGCGGATCCACCTGATGGTGGAGAACCGCCCGGATTGGTGCATCTCCCGGCAGCGGGCCTGGGGCGTGCCCATCGTCGCCTTCCACTGCCGGGGTTGCGGTGAGGTCTTCCTCACCCGGGAAATCCTGGATGGAATCGTGGCCCGGGTGCGCCGGGAAGGCGCGGATTTTTATTTCGCCGAGGCCGCGGCCGACCTTCTACCCTCCGGGACTCGCTGCCCCAAGTGTAGCCAGGAAGAATTTGCCAAAGAAACGGACATCCTGGACGTCTGGTTCGACTCCGGGGTGAGCTTCGCCGCGGTGCTGGAGGCCAACCCGGAATTACGGCAGCCCGCGGACCTTTATCTGGAAGGCTCCGACCAGCACCGGGGCTGGTTCCACAGCAGCCTCCTGGCCGCGGTGGGCACCCGGGGCGAGGCCCCCTACCGGGGGGTGCTGACCCACGGTTTCGTGGTGGACGGGGAAGGCCGCAAGATGGCCAAGTCCGTGGGCAACGTCATCGCCCCTCAGGAGGTCATCAACAAATACGGGGCAGAAATTCTCCGCCTGTGGGTGGCCGGGGAGGACTACCGGGACGACATCCGCCTCTCCGACGCCATTTTGAAGCAACTGGCGGAGGCCTACCGCCGTTTTCGCAATACCGCCCGCTTTATGCTGGGAAACCTCTACGATTTCGATCCCCGGCGCCATTGGGTCAAGTACGAAGACCGGGAGGAGCTGGACCGCCTGGCCCTCTCCTGGCTGGCGCAACTTACGGAGCGGGTGAAAAAGGCCTACCTGGACTACGAGTTTCATCTGGCCTTCCACCGGCTGCACCAGTTCTGCGCGGTGGAGATGTCCTCCCTTTACCTGGACATCCTCAAAGACCGGCTCTATGTGTCCGGGGCCGGCTCCCCCGCCCGGCGAAGCGCCCAGAGCACCCTCTGGGAACTGCTGCGCACCCTCACCCTGTTGATGGCCCCCATTCTTTCCTTCACCGCGGAGGAGGTGTGGGGCTTTCTGCCGGGCGAGGAAAAGGCGGAGAGTGTCCATCTGGCGGCCTTTCCCGAGGCGCCGCCGGGCTTTCCGGATGGGGATTTGCTTAAAAAATACGAGTTTCTGCTGCAAGTGCGGGGGGAGATCAACCGGGGCCTGGAAGAGGCCCGGAAGACGAAGACCATCGCCACCGCGCAGGAGGCCCGGGTAGTTCTGGTCGCCGTAAAGGACCAACTCTACTCGCAATTGCAGGCCCAGACATCGGAACTTCAGACTTTGGCCCAGGTGGCGGAATTGAAAATTCTCAATCGGATTGAGGGCTTGGCTTTCCCTGGTTTACCAGGACAGGAAATTCAGGATTTATTGGTGGCCGTAGATAAAGCCGCGGCTAATAAATGCGTGCGCTGCTGGTTTTCTTATCCCACGGTGGGACAAAATGCCCAACATCCCCAATTGTGCGCCCGGTGCTCCCAGGTGCTGGAAGGTCAAAAGTAATGTCCCGAAAACTGCTCATTCTTCTCCCGGTTTTGCTTCTCGGGGTGGCTCTGGACCTGGCCACTAAACAGTGGATACTCCAGTCTCTGCCGATGGGGTCCCAGATTACGGTGGTCAAGGGTTTTTTCAATGTGGTGCACATCCACAACCGGGGGGGAGCCTTCGGGCTGCTGTCTTCTTGGCCCCTGGATTATATCCGGGTGTTTTTCCTGTTCACCACCAGTATTGTGCTGGTGGTGGTGGGCTATCTCTGGTGGCGCCTGCCCGAGGATCAGAGGCTGGCGGCCCTGGGCTACAGCCTGATTATGGCCGGGGCCCTGGGGAACCTGGTGGACCGGGTGCGGATGGGAGAGGTCGTGGATTTTCTGGACTTTTACTGGGGCCGCTACCACTGGCCCGCGTTTAACGTGGCGGACATGATGGTCTGCTTGGGCGCGGGGTTCTTGGTGTGGGTAATTTTGCGGGAAGAGAAGGCTGCCGATGTTTCCAGTCCTGCTTAAGTACGGGCCGATACAGATCTTTACTTACGGCTTTTTCCTGGCCCTGGCCTTTTTGAGCGCCATCTACCTGTCCGCCCAAGAGGCCAAACGCCAGGGTCTGTCCCCGGCCCGCTTCTATGATATGTGTTTTTACGCGGTCCTGGGCGCGCTGGTGGGCTCCCGCCTGCTTTATATCTTTACGGAACTGCCGACGTTTGTGGCCCATCCCCTGAAGATTTTTGCCCTGTGGGAAGGGGGCTTGATCTTCCACGGCGGTCTGGTGGGTGCGGTGGCGGTGGCCTTCTATTATATGCGCCGGCACGCCATTCCCTGGCGGCCCGCGTTTGACGCCCTGGCCGTGGGCATGCCCGTGGGCCAGGCCCTGGGCCGGGTGGGGTGCTTCATGGCCGGTTGCTGCTACGGCGCGCCTTCCAGTTTGCCCTGGGCCGTGACCTTTACTAACCCGGAGAGCCTTTGCCCCATAAGAGAGCCGCTCCATCCCTCCCAGATCTACGAAGCTTTGCTGCTTCTGGGGGTTTTCGGCATCCTCTATTGGCTGCGCACCCGCAAACGTTTCCAGGGCCAGTTGATGCTCACGTATTTCTTACTGGCAGGCGCGGTGCGCTTTGGGACGGAATTTGTCAGAAACCCTGAGGATTACCGGGGCCCCATCATCTGGGCGAACATGCCCCTAACCCAGGTGGTGGCCCTGGGGATCACCCTGGTGAGCGGCATATTACTATGGTGGTTCTGGCGCCGGGCTGGCAAATCTGGGTCCTGAAATAGCTTCATAAATAAGGGCTTGGGGGAGGGGGCAGGGATGTAGAGTGGGCGCCCTTGCCTGCTCGAGAACAGCCGAGGGCCGCTGTTCCACATCCCCCTGGCCCCTCCCACCAAAACCACCCCCAAAGGAGTAACCATGCACCGCCGCCGTTGGCTTACCGCCTTGGTTGTTTTGCCCTTGCTGTTGTTGGTGCTCTTGAAAGGGGGCCGCCTGGGCTTGGTGTTGGTGATCCTGGCGGTGAGCGCCCTGGCCCAATGGGAGTTTCTCGGGATGTTCCGGCCGGAGGCCCCCAAGTTTCAACGGCTGAAGTCCATCCTCCTGGGGTCCCTTTTGCTGCTTAGCTTCTGCACGGCCTATCCCTACAGCGATACGATATGTTATCCCGGCGGCTTATTACCCTGCACCCCTACCGCGGTATTGTTCATCCTGTTCTGGTGCACCTTCTTCCTCTTCCTCTTTTATCTTCTCAGCTATGGCCATATTGAGCAATTGGCCCAAGACCTGGCGGTCAACGTTTTGGGACTGATCTACCTGCCCTTCCTGTTGGGGCATTTTATCTGGCTGCGCTACCTGCCCCAAGGGGAGATGTGGGTGTTGTGGCTTTTAATCGTCATCTTTGCCGGGGATACCGGGGCCTTTTACGTGGGCCAGGCCCTGGGGAAGAGCAAGCTCTATCCCGCGGTGAGTCCCGGGAAGACCTGGGCCGGGGCGGTGGGAGGGGTGATTCTCGCCCTGGTGGCGGGGCTGCTGGCCGGGAAGTGGCTTCTCCCGGAAGTAAACCTACGGCCCCTGGGGGTGCTGGCCCTGGTTCTGGCTTTGGTGGGGCTTTTGGGAGACCTGTTCGAATCGATGCTCAAGCGCCAGACCCAGGTGAAGGACGCCAGCCAGCTCCTGCCGGGCCACGGGGGCATGCTGGACCGGCTGGACAGCCTGCTTTTCGCCGCGCCCGCGGTGCTCTATGCCCGCCTCTTTATCTTAGGAGGGTGAAATGGTTTTGTGGGGGGAGGGGCCAATAAGTAGTGAGCAGTAAGCAGTGAGCAGTGAAATCGATACCAGACCCTTTCCTGTTTCCTGCTTACTTTTTTCCTCCCTCCTAACCTGCATAATTAACAGGGGAAGTCGGGGCCGAGGCCCTGACTTCCCCTGTCTATTAATCATAAATATTGGGGGTTGGGGGAGGGAGTCTGAGGGAGGGATTGTAAAGTGGCCCCTGGCCCCCTTCCTCAGATTCACCCCTTTAAGCTCTTTACTTAGCCTTGGCCGGGGCCGGAGGTGGGGCCGCGGCGGCCAGGGTGCGGCGGTAAGCGCCGGTGGCCTTATCCAGTTGGGCGGTGGCCAGATTATACTGGTACAGGGCCAACAGGTAGTCCCCCCGGAAGACCCCGTATTTCTCGAAGGCCTGGAAGATGTCCTCCATCTTCCCCAATCCCATGTCGAAGTTGCTGAAAGAAGTGATGAGCCAGCGCCGGGCGTTGACGTAAGACTTTTCCAGCCCCACAGACCCTTTATAGTTTTCCTGGACCTTGCCGTAGGCCTGGGCCACTTCCACGGGGATGCCCATCAACGCGGTCTTCTCGTTGTGTTGCAGTTGTTCCAATTCCGCCTGGGCCTGCCTGATCTTGGCCTTGGTGATCCCGAAGTCGAAGTGCCACTTCACGCCCACCACCGGGAAGGCGTAAGCCTGGTTAAAAAAGTCGTAAATCCAAGGATCATAATTTTGATCCCGGCCCGGGGCGCCGGCCAGGGCCGCGGTGACCGCAGCAAATAAGGATGGATACTGGTCGGCCCGGGCCGCGTCCACCAGCAGTTGCCGGGCCACCAGGCCTTCTTTCAACTGGGTGAACTCGGGTCTCAGCTCCAGGGCGGTGCGGATCTGCTGGTCCAGGGTGCCGGGAGCCGCAGCCGGGTTGGGCAGCTCCGGGGGCACTTTGAAGTCCTGGTTCGGGCCATAGCCGATGAGGGCTTTCAGGGCCAGGTAAGCCACCTTGGCGCCCTCTTCCGCCTGGGCTGCGAATTTTTCCACCCCCCCCTCATACATGGCCAGGCGATACTTGTCGGTTTCCTTGACGTTGGGGGAATTGATCGCCAGCAGGCGGGTGATGCGGTCCCGGGTGTCGGCCAGGTAGGTGCGGGCTTCGCGCACCGCGTCCTTGCCCTGTTCCGCCAGCACCAGACCGTAATAGGCCTCAGCCACCCGCAGGATGACCTCCCCTCTTTTAGCGTCCACCCCGGCTTCCTTGACCTTGACGTTCTTGGCCGCGGCTCGTTCCCGGTAAGCGATCTTGCCGAAGGTGTAGAGGGGTTGGATGACGCTGAAATCCAGGCGTCCGAAGATGTTGACCCCGTGGAGGCGGTTACTGGGGTCCGGGTAAATAATGTTCCGGCCCTGCACATAAGGCCTCCGGGCGTTAGGAACCACGCCGGTGATGCCGGTGACGTCAAGTTGCGGATAGTAGTAACCTTTTACTTCGTTCTGCTGTTCCTGGGCAAATCTTGTTTCACTTTTGCTGGCCTTGACCTCCGGGCTATATTGCAAAGCCAAGGAGATCAGCTCCGGCAGGGTGAGCTGGGGGGCCTCTTTCGCCCCGACGCCCCAAGGCGCCAGCATGATGACCAGGAACAGAAACAATCCCCCGAAACGGACCCAATGACACATATCCCCCTCCTTTTCACTTCCCCAATTCATCAATCTGCAAACGATTTCCCACAGGATGGCGGGCTCGCCAATACTTCCCCCAAGTCTATAGCAGCCCATTTTAGCAAGGCCCTAAGGGAAGTCCATTATTTTTTGTAAATAGAGACAAAATAAGTAATTTTGCCGATATGGAAAGATGATAAAAATTGCCAGGGACTTTTTATATCCGTTATGATGTTCCAGCAGTAAGATAAGACACCTTACCTATTGATGCAAATCCTTGATGAGGGGATAATCTTTTTATGCAACGGATTTTGATCACCGGGGGAGCGGGGTTCATCGGTTCCCATGTGGCGGACCGGTTGGTGGCCGCAGGCCACGAAGTGGCGGTGGTGGACAACCTGAGCACCGGCCGGCGGGAGTTCGTGCCGGACGCGGCCCAGTTTTTTCCTTATGACATCAAGGACGGCAATACTTACGAACTCGTTATGGACTGGCGCCCCCAGGTAATCATCCATCATGCGGCCCAGATGAGCGTGCAGGTGTCGGTGGGCGACCCCCTCCTGGACGCGCGGGAAAATATCCTGGGCTCCCTCAATATCCTGCAAGCCGCGGCCCGGGTCCGGG
>JACQYN010000109.1 GCA_016208235.1 Deltaproteobacteria bacterium | reverse complement strand
TGGCCGAATACTGAAAAATGGGGAGGGAAGACTGGGCCGCGTCCAGGAGCACCACGCCCCGGACCTGTCCCAGGATGAAGGCGCTGCGCACGTTGCTGGCCAGAAAGATCTCTTCCAGGGCCAGGGCCTGGGGTTGGTGCTGTTGGATCAGGTCCGTCAGCCCGTCATAGATTTGACGCAGGCGATTTTCCAAAGCCGGGCGGCTGCCGGCATGGATGCGCCCGGAAGCCAGGTGCCGGAGATTCTCTTTATCCTCCTGGATGACGCCGAACCCGGTATCCCGGGAACCTGGGTCCACTCCCAAGATCACTTGGCTCACATCAAGGCCTCCAGGAGCTGATCGGGAATATCGAAATTGGCGAAGACGTTATTCACATCGTCGTGCTCTTCCAGCATCTCCACCAGTTTCAGCACCTGCTGCGCGGGTTTTTCATCGTCGATGCGCACCGTGTTTTTGGGGCGCAGTTGCAGCTCCGCGAGCGTGGGTTGAAAGCCTTTGGCCTCCAGGGCCTCTTTGACCTCCACAAAGCCGGCGGGATCAGTGAGGACTTCAAACTGGGTCTCATCGCTTTGCAGGTCTTCCGCGCCGCACTCCAGCGCGGCCTCCAGGAGTTCATCCTCTTTGACGCTCTCCCGGTCGAAGACGATGACCCCTTTCTTGTCGAACATCCAGGCCACGCAGCCGGGCTCCCCCAGGCTGCCCCCGTACTTGGTGATGAGATGGCGCACGTCGGAGACGGTGCGGTTTTTGTTATCGGTGAGGCTTTCCACCATCAGGGCCACACCTGCGGGGCCGTAGCCTTCCAGGATCACCTCTTCCAGGGCCGCGCCGCCGCCTTCGCCGGTGCCTTTGCGGATGGCTTTGAGCATATTATCTTTAGGGAGGTTTTCCGCCTTGGCCGCGGCAATCGCCGCCCTCAGGCGGGGATTGCCCGTGGCATCGCCGCCCCCCAGGCGGGCGGCCACGGTGAGCTCTTTGGTCAGCTTACCGAAGACCTTCCCCCGCTTGGCGTCCACCGCCCCTTTTTTTCGCTTGATGGTGCTCCACTTGGAATGGCCGGACACGGGCTATTCCTCCTTAAATTTTAACCACAAAGGCACAAAGACACAAAGTTACACCAAGAGAATTTTTATTTCCTTTGACGCCTTGGCGTCAAAGGAAATAATTTGTTCTTTGTGTCACTTTGTGCTCTTTGTGTCTTTGTGGTGAATATTTATTTTCTTCACCTTCACTACCTCAGCCCGCCGGTTCAGGGCCAGCAGATAAATTTCCTTGCTGGCCGCCCGGGAGCCAGGGGGCTTCACCCGGCGGCAGACCTTAAACGCTGCCTCCAACTCCCGGGCCAGGGCCTCGACTCCGGGTCCTTCGAAGACCTTCACCAGAAAAAATCCCCCGGGCCGGAGCAGCTTCCGAGCCCACTCCCAGGCGTTACGGGCCAGGTCCAGGGAGCGCTGCTGATCCACATCCCTAATGCCGGTGGTCCTGGGGGCCATATCGCTGACCACCGCGTCAAAAGAGGCGCTGATGGCGCTAACCGCGTCCAGGTCCAGGCCGCCCACCTCTCCGAGAACGAAGTGGATGGGCGGCGCCACTTCGATGGCGGGGGGGGTTACGTCCACCCCCACCACCAGACCGCCTGCTCCCACCCGGGAAGCGAGATATTGCAGCCAGGACCCTGGGCTGCAACCCAAGTCCAGCACCCGCTGGCCCGCCTGCAACAGGTGGTACTTATCGTCCAGCGCCTTTAATTTATATACGGCCCGGGCCACGTATCCTTCGGTCCGGGCTTTGGTGCGGTAGGGGTCGGGCACCCCGGGGCGGGGCATAGTAAAGCGCCTATCTGGGTAAATTAGTAAATTAACTGGATTTCTTTTAACATAGGAGCCCTGTTTTGGCAATCAAAAACCCCTGCAACAAGGATTAGGATTCACCACAGAGACACAGAGAGCACAGAAAAGTGGTCAGTGGCCAGTGATCAGTGACCAGTGAAAAACAAGGCAATTAACTACTGACCACTGGCCACTGACCACTGACCACTGATCTTGTCAATATTTTGACAAATCCTCTCATCTTTGACAGTTTTTTCGCTGCCAACCTTGACGGAGAAGCTGATTTCCTTTTCTTTATCAAGGGTTGCGACAACTAGGGCCATCTTTCCCGACTGGCACAATCATTGCTCATTATGGAAAAAAATTGCGCGAAGGAGCGCGTTGATGGCCCGAGAAAAAGAGTTACCCCCGGAAGTGGCGGAGGAGGCTCCTCCCAAGCCCAAAGGGAAATTGAAAAAAATTATCATCCTGGTAGTCCTGCTCTTTGTGCTATTGGGCGGCGGCGCGTTTGCCTATCTCCTCCTTGTTGACGAGCCGACTACCGATAAGACGAAGCACGTGGAAAAGGCCATGATGCCCCTGGAGCCGTTCCTGGTCAACCTGGCGGACAAAGACTCCCGGCGCTATCTCAAGGTAAAGATCGATCTGGAAGTGGACACCGAGAAGACGGCAAAAGAGCTGGAAAAGGCCATGCCCCGCATCCGGGACCAGCTCATTTTCCTTCTCAGCAGCAAGAGTTACCAGGATATCTCCACCCCGGAAGGCAAGCTCCAGTTGAAGAAAGAGATCCTGGCCCGGTTGACAGCCCTGCCCACGGGCAAGAAGATCAGCGGCGCGTATTTCACTGAATTTGTGGCTCAATAGGAGAGCAAGGTGACCAAGGTCTTATCTCAGGAAGAAGTGGATGCCCTCCTTAAGGGCATGATCGAGGGAGAAATCGACGTTGAAACCGACCACGGCGCCCCTGAAGAAGGGGTAATCAACTACGATTTTACTTCCCAGGAACGGATCATCCGGGGGCGCATGCCCACCCTGGAGGTGATCAACGAGCATTTCGCCCGGGCCTTCCGGGTTTCCCTGTCCATGACCCTGCGGCGGACCGTGGACATCCAGACCAACTTCGTGCAGATGGTGAAATTCGGCGAGTTCCTCCGCTCCCTGCCGTTGCCCGCCAGTTTCCACATCCACAAGATGGACCCCTTGCGGGGCCAATGCCTGATGGTGGTGGACAGTAAGCTGGTCTTCGCCCTGGTGGAGTGCTTCCTGGGGGGAAGCGCCCGGACCCGGTTCAAGATCGAAGGCCGGGATTTCACCACCATTGAGCGCCGCCTGATCAACAAGGTGGTGCTCATGGCCTTCCAGGACCTGGAGAAGGCCTGGGCCCCGGTGCATCCCGTGAAGATGCACCTGGTGCGGGTGGAGATCAACCCCATGTTCGTGGGTATCGCCACTCCCAACGACATCGTGGTGATCAGCAAGTTCCAGGTGGAAATGGAGCAGACCGACGGTTTCATCACCGTGTGCATCCCTTATTCCATCATTGAACCCATCAAAGGCAAGCTCTATTCCGGGTTCCAGAGCGAGCAATTGGAGATGGACAGCCGCTGGACCGCCCGCATCCAGGAACAACTCCATGACATGGCGGTGAACGTGGTGGTGGAACTGGCCTCCACGGTGATGACCGCCAAGGACGTGATGAACCTGTCAGTGGGGGACATCATCACCTTTGACAAAAAAGTGACGGATCCTTTGCTGGCCAAGGTGGAAGGCGTCCCCAAATTCCTGGGCAGCGCCGGACAGGTCCGCAATGCCAAGGCTTTTCAGCTTCGCAGCCTGCTGTACACACCGGCCCATTAAGTTCATTAAGTTAAGGAAAACTGGAGGGTAGTAGGACTATGGCAACCGACGGGAACTCCCAAAGAGTGCAGGATTACGACTGGGAAACGGCCCTGAACGACAAACACGTGGATCCGGAGACGGATGCCGGGGGAGCCGCCATCGATCCGGGCGCCGGGGCCCCAGCCCAAGCCGCGAAAAAACCGGCCAGCCACCAAAACCTGGACCTCCTCCTGGACATCCCCCTGGAAATCACCGCGGAACTGGGCCGGGCCAAGATGATCATTAACGATCTCCTGCAATTGGGCCAGGGCTCGGTGATCGAGCTGAACAAGCTGGCCGGAGAACCCCTGGAGATCATGGTCAACCAAAAGCTTATCGCCCGGGGGGAAGTGGTGGTGGTCAACGAAAAATTCGGCATCCGGCTGACGGACGTCATCAGCCCTTTGGAACGCATTAAGCAACTTACCTGAGGCGGGGGATGATGGATTTCGGGGGATGGGTCCTTGGGGACTGGAGCTGGTTGGTGACCGCCGCGCAGGAGACAGCCGGGGTGGCTGCGGCCGGCGGCGTGGCCGCGGCCCCGGAATTTCCCTTCTGGCAGCACCTTTTCCGGGTGGCCGCGGTCCTGGGCGGGATGTTGGGCGTGCTGGTCCTGGGACTTTACCTGTGGAAGAGATCAGGGTTTCTCAAGCCCCAGGGCGTTTCGCCGTTAATCCAGGTGCTGGCCACCCATTACCTGGCGCCCAAGAAGGCCCTGATCCTGGTGGCGGTGGGCAAGGAACGGCTGCTCCTGGCCAGCGCCGGGGAACAGTTGCATTTGGTCACTTCCCTGGCGCCGGAGGCCGCGGCGGCTCAGACTGGAGCGGTGCAGGAACCGGCCCCTCTTGAAAAGTTTTAATAGATTGTTTTGGGGGACATGAGATGCACAAGACCAAGATCCTCCTATGGGATGAAATGGACGTCCCAAGGGAAAATGACCGGTTGGGTCAACCTGCGCAGCACCCGAATGTCGAAACTTTGTCCCTGGACGTGTTGGAAAGCAATGCTCCCATCGACGCTCCCAGGACCCTTTGCCCTTGTTCCCGGCCTCGGCCTTGAGACTACCTCTGAAGGATAAAAAGAAGGGTGTGGTGATGGCTCGCATCTTTAAAGGCACCCTGCTGTTCCTGCTCTGCCTGCTGGTCAATCCCGGTTGGGCTGCGCCCGCGGCGGGTCTGGGCGG
>JACQYN010000108.1 GCA_016208235.1 Deltaproteobacteria bacterium | reverse complement strand
CTATTACGGCGGTTGCGAATACGTGGATACCGCTGAAAATCTGGCCTTGAGCCGGGTGAAAGAACTTTTTGGGGCCCAATACGCCAATGTCCAGCCCCATTCCGGCACCCAGGCCAACATGGCCGTCTATTTTACTTATCTGCAGGTAGGGGACACCATCCTGGGTCTGAACCTGGCCCATGGGGGGCATCTGAGCCACGGCGCGTCCGTGAACTTTTCCGGGCGCTTCTTCAAAGCCGTGAATTATGGGGTGGACCGGGAGCACGAAGAAATCGACTTTGACGCGGTGCGTGAATTGGCCCGGCTTCACCGCCCCAAGATGATCATCGCGGGGGCCAGCGCCTATCCCAAGGCCATGGATTTTGCCCGCTTCGGGGACATCGCCCGGGAAGTGGGGGCCTACCTGATGGTGGACATCGCCCATATCGCCGGCCTGGTGGCCGTGGGCCTACACCCCGACCCGGTGCCGGTGGCGGATTTTGTCACTTCCACCACCCACAAGACCTTGCGGGGCCCCAGGGGCGGCCTGATTTTGGCCCAGGAAAAATACGGCAAGGCCCTGGATAGCCAGATCTTTCCCGGCATGCAGGGCGGCCCCCTGATGCACATCATCGCGGCCAAGGCCGTGGCCTTTAAAGAGGCCCTGGCCCCCAAATTTAAGCTTTACCAGGAACAGGTCGTCAAAAACTCCCGCGCCCTGGCCCGGGAGTTTATGCAGCGGGGCTATCGCCTGGTGGCCGGGGGCACGGACACCCACCTAATTCTGGTGGATCTGTCCGCCACCGGCCTCACCGGCCGGGACGCGGAAGATACTTTGAATCAGGCCGGCATCACGGTCAACAAAAACGCCATCCCCTTCGATTCGAGGCCTCCCTCCATCACCAGCGGCATCCGGGTGGGGACCCCGGCTTTGACCACCCGGGGCATGAAGGAAGGGGAGATGGCCGTGATCGCCGATTTCATGCATCAGGCCCTGAGCAGCCCTAAAGATACCGCCCTCCTCAGCCGGCTGGAGGCCCAGGTCCGGGATTTCTGCGAGCAGTTCCCCCTGTTTGCGGAAGAATGGAAGGTACAGTAGCTGTCAGCGGTCAGCTTTCAGCTATCAGCTTTTAAAAGAATGGTAGCCGCAGGCTTTAGCCTGCGGTTTTTTATTGGCAGGCGTCTGTGCGTGCGCCTCATTTAAGAGGTAGCACAGGCTTTCCAGCCTGTGCAGGCGCAAGCTGTAGTCTGCGCTACCACTTCTCGTCCCAAGCTCCTGCTTGGGAACGCAATTTTTTGCGGAAGCTCCTGCTTCGGTTACCCGGGACGGTTTAGGTCAGGGATTTTATGAATGGACCTCAGCTTGTGAACCGGAAATATGCTTTTTAAAAAGCTGACCACTGAAAGCTGAAAGCTGATAGCTATTTACCCTTCCCCCCTTGCCCGTCCTTTGGTATAAGATAATCCCATGCGCTGCCCCTACTGCCACAGCACCAATAACAAGGTGATCGACTCCCGCCCGAGCCGTGAGGCCAACGCCATCCGCAGACGCCGGGAATGCCTCAATTGCAAGCGTCGGTTCACTACCTACGAACAGGTGCAAGAAACTATGCCCCTCATCATCAAAAAAGACGGCCGCCGGGAGAGCTACCAGCGGCCCAAAATCTCCGAGGGCATCAAAAAGGCTTGCGAGAAACGCCCGGTCTCCATCGACGCCATTGAAAACTTCCTGGACCAACTGGAACGGGAGATGCTGGAAAGCGGCCAGCGGGAAATTCCCTCCACCTGGATCGGCGAAAAGGTGATGAACCAACTGCGTCAGTGGGACGAAGTGGCCTTCGTGCGCTTTGCGTCCGTGTACCGCCACTTCACCGACGCCACCGACTTCATGGAAGAAATCCGCAAGCTTTTGGCCAGCCGGAAGGAAGGGGGGGAATGATTTACCACAAAGACACGAAGACACAAAGATTCACCAAGAAATATTTTTTGTAGGCGGGTTCCCCGCCTACAAAAATAGTTCTCCTTAGTGACTCTTTGTGTCTTTGTGCCTTTGTGGTTAGATTTTTTTTATGAATGACCAAGCATACATGAAGTTAGCCCTCCGCCTGGCGGCCAAGGGCGCGGGTTGGGTCTCGCCCAACCCCATGGTGGGCGCGGTGGTGGTGAAAGACGGCCAAATCGTGGGCCGGGGCTACCATCGCG
>JACQYN010000079.1 GCA_016208235.1 Deltaproteobacteria bacterium | reverse complement strand
GGGCCTGGCCCACACCCCGCATGCCATGCTCTCCAGGGGCGTGGCCGTGACCCGGGGCTGCACCCTGATCATCAACCTCCCCGGCAGCCCCAAAGGCGCGAGGGAAAGCCTTGAGGCCGTTCTGCCCGCTCTTCCCCACGCGCTGGAAAAAATGGGGGGCAGCCCCGCGGAGTGCGGCACGGGATAGTGGTCAGTGGTCAGTGGCCAGTGGTCAGTTTTTTAGTTCCAAGTTCAAAGTTCCAAGTTGACAAGAGCCTGTGTTGACTCTTTTGTTATTCAGTGGCTATAAGTCACTAAGTTTGCTATCTGCTACTATCCACTATCCACTGGCCACTGACCACTGACTACTGGCCACTTGCTACTGACGCGCACGCGGTGCGGATTTTTTCCCGGAGGGTGTTGATGGTCTGGTAGTGTTTATCTTTCCCGGCTTTGATAGCTTTGGCCTTTTCCAGGGCGTCTTTTACGGCTTCGGTGAGCATGGGGTTGACTTCGCCTTTTTCCAGGGATTGCAGCACCGCGCCTCCCAGGCGGCGCTGGGCCCGGCGGAGTCTTTGCTGCTGCCCGCAGATCAGGGTGTACCTGCCCAGGATCAGGGCCCGGCGCAGGGTGTTGAAAGTGAATATCTGGGAATAGCTCCAGATGGTTTTCAGGGCTCCGGCAGCCTTTTTAATGTCGGCATTCATGAATTACCCCTCTTCTTGGCGGATTGACAGACCACTGATCTTTCTGTTTAACCTCGTTCCCAAGTTGTACTTGGGAACGTTGATTCACCCCAAGCTTTGCTTGGGGAATTCAACAGGGCAATGCAGGAAATTGTTATCATATGGAAATAATTCGCAAAGCAAAGCTTTGCGTCAAGTGGGTTCCCAAGCTTGGGAACCAGTAAGAGAATCGGCGTTCATCGGCGTTTATCGGCGGCTAAATATTAACCGCCGATGCACGCCGATACACGATAGCCTTCATCTCACCCATAAATCATGAAAAATTCCCGGAATGGCAGCCTTAACTTTGAACTTTGAACCTTGAACTTTGAACTTTTCGGTAAAGGCACCCGCGTTCAATCCAATTTTTCCAGCACCTTCGCCAAGATGCCCGGGAGATGGCTCCCGGGCCAGAAGACCTGGCGGCATTTGGGGCATTGGTGAAACTGCTCCTGGGTGTGGAAGACGTGTTCCGGGACCAGGCCCAGGGCCTGGTCCCGGGAAATGGAGACCAATATTTCGTTGCATTGGCCGCAGCGGCTGAGCAGGCGAAGGTGGCCCCGGGTGATCTCCAGGCGGCGGATCACCTCCTGCAATTGGCCCTCGGGGTCCGGGGCGGAGAGAACCAAGAGGTCCTCTCGCTTAAAGCGGGTAAAGTCCTGTTGGCGGGTCAGCAGATAGGTATCGGCGAGCGCGGGGGGGAGGTCTTGGGGAGCCCCGGGGGAGAGGCGCTGCACCGCGGCGTCAAAGCCGCAGAACCGCAGCCATTTCGCCAGACCGGCCAGGGGGAGGTCCACGATGAACTTCATGTCGAAAAGTTCCGAGTTCCAAGTTCCAGGTCCCAAGTTAGGAGAAAGCCCATCAGGAACCTCATAATTTGCGGGCAGGTCAAAAGCGCATGGATGGCTGTTGAGAAAGGTTCAAAGTCGAGAAATCTGCGAGTTGCATCAATTGTCATTCTGAGCGAATCTCAAAAAACGAGATTCTTCACTCCGCTTCGCTCCGTTCAGAATGACACCGTAAAAGGCTTTCGCTGAGGTCTCATGTTGAAAATAGTCAGTCACAGTAACTTGACAATTGTTATTTATCTACAATAAGTTACCATTTTTCTGATCACTGATCACTGATCACTGATCACTGATTACTGGCCCCTGCCCCCTGGCCCCTGGCTACTGCTCACTTCAAAGGCACTTCTTCCACTGCCGCGGGCCGGGGCAGGACCAGGTCGGAGTCCTTGAGGGAGGGATTAAGAAGCATTTCTCGGTAAACCAGGCGCAGTTCAGCCTGCGGCTGGGGGGTCTTCAAGATAATCTGGCCGGGCAGGCCGGGAGCCAGCCGCCCGAAGTCGCTGAATTCCGCGGTGAAGCGGAGGCGGCCGTCAGGCCCAAACCATTCTTCTTTCACCGGCCGCAGGTTCTGGGCTTCCAGCCAGAGCCGCTCCTTCAAGGCGCCGTCAGGGTAGCGCCACTCCAGCAGATACCGGCCCTCGTCCCCTTCATAGGTCCAGTGGGAGGGTTGCCCGGCGCTCAGAGGCAGGTCTCCCGTCATCAGGCGCAGCGTCTGGGGCAGGGTCACCGCCGGGGGAATGAAGACCGCCAGATTGCCGGGGGTGGCATCCCCCCGGAAGAGTTTGCCTTCCTTGGGGGAGAGCACCTGCACTTCCTGGCCGTTGGTGTAGAAATTGAGCAGCGTGCGGCCCAGGATATCCAGGACATCCGCCCGGACAGTGGCGGGCAGGCGGCCTTTAATCAGGCTGGTGCCGGAATAATTCCGCTGAGGGGAAAGCAGAGTCAGGCGGCCCTTGGCTTCAAAGGATTGCACCCGGGGCTTCCCGGCCTGGAGCCGGGCCACCAGCTCGTCCCCGGAAGCGACGGCCACCGGCGGCGCGGGGGGCGGCAGAGAGCGGCATCCCCACAAGGAGAGAGCCAGCGCCAGCCAAACCAGACGTCGCAGAATCAAAGGCCGATCTCCTTGGTGTGGGATTCCAGGCCTTTGATTTTTTTGCGCAGATCCTGGACGTTGGCGTTTTCCAGGCCCAGGGCCCGGCGATAGGTGCGCAGGGCATCCCCCGGGCGATTCTGTTTGAGGTACGCGTCCCCCAG
>JACQYN010000120.1 GCA_016208235.1 Deltaproteobacteria bacterium | reverse complement strand
GGATTACCAGGAGCTGGCCCAGGACGAGACCGACCGGGAACGGGCCCTGGACGGCACTTTGAGGAGCTATTCCCGGGGGTTGAAGCAGCGCTGGGTCTTGAAATTTCAATATATCTCCAGGGCCCAAAAGGACCAGTTGACCGCGATCAAGCAGGCCCAGACGGACATCGACTTCTACCGGGACGCAGAGAACACAAAAACCTTTACCGGAGTCTGGACCAGCGACCTGGACTTCCGGGAGGTGGCGCCCGGGCTTTGGTCAGGCAGCATGGTGTTGGAAGAGGTGTAATTTGGGAGGGGAGAAGCTGTCAGCTTTCAGCCATCAGCTATCAGCTAAAGAAAAAAAGCGCAATTCTTTAAGCTGACTGCTGATAGCTGAAAGCTGACAGCCATACCGTCTCTCCATAGATAAATTTATGCGAACCACCACTAGTGAGTACCTACAGGAGGAAAACCGCGTCCGGGGGGCCAGGCCCCGGGTGAAGGCGGTGATTTATCCTTTTGACCTGGATTACGGGTTAGCCCCCGGCTCCGGTGAATTTATCAACACGGCCTATGGCGGCGAGCCGGGAAAGCTGGTTTTGGGGGCAGGATATTTCACCATCGCGTCCTGGACCTCCCCGATAATGCATACTTTTTCCCCTTATCTCAATCTGGCGGCGGCTTTCTGGGACGACCAGGCCGGACAGATGGAAGCCCGGGTGTATTTGCGGGCCGCGGCCGGCCATGGGGAAGTAAGCGACGCGGCCTATGTGCCTCTGAGCCCGAGCGAGGAAAATCCTCTGCTTCCCTATTTCCAGGTGCGGGTGGAGTTCCGGGAATCCCAGAGGCACTGGGCTGTGGACGCGCCGGCAGACGCGGATGAATTCACCGCCTATGCCGTGGACCAGACTCCGGATGCGGGGTATGAGAGCTACAGCGCGGAAGGCGCATTCCCCGGCTATCTAGCGAATCTGCGCCTGGAAGGCCGGCTGAGCCTGCCGGAGGGGGAGATCCTGGACCCCGGCGCGGTGGGGGTGGACCTGGCCCGGGACTTCAGCGAGCTGCGGGCCGGGGATCACACCCTGTTGCTGGACAACCGGCGGGGGCAATGGCTGGCGGGGAGGGAGAATTTTTACCTCCTGGGGCTGCCCTGGAACCAGAAACAGGTGGCCCTCTACCACGGTTGGGAACTCCCCCACGGCCAGGTGGAGTGGCAACTGGTCTATCAGGGGGAACTGGAGCGTCTGGCCGGCATGGCCCACGGCTGGCAAGGGGAACACCGGGTGCGTCTCGAAACCCGGGATTGGGTCGCGGCCCGGCTGCAAACCCGCGTGGGCGCGCCCTCGGCCCTGGGGGAAAGGCAGCCCTTTATGCGGGGACCTTACCGGGCCAAAGGAGAGTTGCAGGAGACCGTCTCCGCCCAGGTAAGCGAGCCGGTGAAGTCCGGCTCCGGCAGCGCGACGTTAAAGGTGGTGGGAACCTACCGGGGGGAGTTTAACCAGGACTATCTGCTACAAATCGAAAATAGCGGCGAGGTGGGCGGGGTCAGCTTTCGCTGGTCCACCAATAACGGCCAGAGCTGGCGGGAGACGGGCCAAGCCACCGCCGGCGCGGGAGACCCGGTGGAGTTGGAAGCCGGCCTGGCGGTCTATTGGGAGTCCGGCTCGGGAACGGACCTGGTGGCCGGGGATCACTGGACCTTCACGGCCCAGGCGTCGGTTTATCTCTACCAGGTCTATGGCGGCCCCTTTACGGCCATTACCGCCTTATACCTTGATGGCGAAGAGTCCCAGGACCGGGTGGCGGCGGACCCGGAAACCGGGTTGATCACCGTCACCGGCCGCTCCACCCAGGTGGAGGCCCGGGTGGTGAAGGACGCCACCACCCACCCGGTGGATATCATCGCGGATATTCTGGCCGCGGCGGGCTTGGGCCCGGCCATCCAGCAGGACAGCTTTGATCTGGCCAAGAGCCTCACCCCCGACTATGCCGTGGGCGTCTGCTTCGAGAACGTCACCGCGGCCCAGGCGCTGCGGGAAATCCTGAAACGCTGCCTCTACGACTTTTGGGTGGACTTCGGGGAGATCAAAATCAAGGCCTATTTGGGAGAAGATTAACTTTGCGTCTTTGCGTCTTTGCGTGAGGATATTCTCACGCAAAGGCGCAAAGACGCAAAGACACAAAGGAGTACTAATGGCGCGTATCCAGTGGGCCCGGGCGTCCCAGTTCAATTGGGTCTTCGACAATATGGGGGGCGCACCCCTGCAGGAGGCGGTGGCCGGTAATTGGAGCGGCGCCACCGCCCTGGTGGACGCGGACGGCCGGGTCACCATTGACAGCCCCAACCCCGGCGGCGGGCAGGTCTGCCTGGTCCGGGGAGTTTGGCTGACGGAGACCGCATTTCCCTGGGAGGGATTCTGGGCCGATCCCCTGTCCGGAGATCTCACCAACTATTACCTGGGCGGGTCTTACGCTAACCTGGGGAATAGCACCATTATCACCTTGGGTACGCCGCTGCCCGCTAACACTCCGGTCCAGCTCTTTTACCTCTACCTCACCGGCGAAAAAGCCGCCAAATATGAGTCTTTAAACAACTATCCCTGCATCCGCCGGGCCTACCGGGCCCGGGACGACTACACCTATGATTTCGCGGTGGACCGCATCCTGGACCTCATGGTCTTTTTGCACCTGGCGGGAAGGGAGCAGGGCCGGGATTACCAGCCCATGCTCCAGTTTTTATGGGATGCCTTTTACCCCCGGGAGGAAAGCTGCGTCTCCCCTTTAATTTACGATTCTTTTGAGAGGCAGCGTTGGGACCGGGGCGCGTATCTGCTCTACCGGGGCGCCACCACCGGAAATTCCGCATTTCAGGACTTCCAAATTAAGCCGGGCGTCGATTCCCCCACCCGGGAGTTGCATATCCAGGTGGATCTACCCACCACCCAGGACGCGGCCTGGTGCGGTTACGGCCTGGATTGGTCCCTGGCGGCCAGTCCTTTCGACGCGGTGGACCGGCTGCAGCTCAAGTTGCGGGGCCCCGGCGGCGGCTGGCGGGTGCATAATCTCACCAAAGTGGGGAGCGGCAGCGCCACTATGGTGGTTATGGGGGATTATACCCCCCAGGAAAAGCGGAAGTTTGTGGTGCAGATCCAAACCAGCGGAGAAGTGGGTCAGGCCACCTGCCGCTGGTCTAAGAACGCGGGCCAGACCTGGGAAGCAACCGGGGTAATCACCGGGGACCGGCAACATCCGGTGCCTCTGTGGGGCGGTATTCAAGTTTATTGGGAAGGCGGCCCGGGCACGGACCTGGTGGCCGGGGACTACTGGCAGTTTTGGGGGGGAGACCCCGAGGAGCATCCCCGCCGCCTCCTGGTGAGCCTCAATGACTCCACCGCGGCTGATGCCGATCCCTGGGGTCCCCAGCACACTTACATCCACGCTCTGCCGGACCGTTTTTCTGAGACCACCGCGTTCGAACTTTCCTTTGACCAATTCTGGCACCGGGACAATCTCATCCACGACGGCGACCGGGTCCGGGCCATGTGGGGGGCCTGGTACTCGGCTCAAGCTCCGGATGACAGCGACGTCTCCATCTGCGACCTGGAAGAGACCCTGGTCTTCGGGGGGGAGACCTTTTATACCCCCCGGCAGGTGACCTGGGACCTATCCCCCCAGGCCACGGGCTGGGGCGCGTGGGTGGGGATTGACACCCAGCGTTGCGATTCCACCGGCCAGACCCAATTCAATTTCCTCATCAAGCCGGTGGTTTCCGGGGCCAATTACCTGAACCTACGGGTTTCAGTCAAGGACGCCCGGGACAGCTACTTTGATAAGTACGTGAACCTGCAGGTCAATTCCTGGCAGCGGGTCACGGTGAACCTGGGGGAAATGGTCCTGGATTGGGGTAGCTACCCCCTCACCCATCCCCTCAAGCTGGTGGAGTTCGCCATCCCGTCTTCCCCTCCCAGCAACGGGGTTCTTTATATTACGGATCTCAAGTTCGGGGATCACCTCACCTTTGCCGGGGCCCAGCGCCTCAGGCTCATGGAATTCAAGATGGAGCACCAGGGCCTGCCGGACCACGAATGGTGGCTGGATGAGGTGGGCCTGAACCTGGAGGCCGAGGACCCCTATCCTTTTGCCCCCCGGCTGGCCATTTCTCTGACCCCTTACGGCCAAAACCCCTGGCGGGGCCTCACCCCGGTGCATTACGCCCAACCCCTGGCCCCCTATTTGGTGGGGGCCTTGAACCTGACCCAGAATTACCTGAACCTGCACCGGGATGCGCAGGATGAATTCCAACAACGCTATGAAGGGATTAAAGGCCCCATCCTGCCGACGCACACCCGGAACGACGTGGAAAACATCGCGCTCTGCGGCGAAGAAGATTTCACCGGCTTTTCCTGGTGGCCGAAATACCGGAATTACGGCCTGGTGAGCGGGGCTTGGCACTTCAACGCCGCGCTCACCGACGCGTCCGGCCACGGCCACACCCTGTTGTGGAGCAGCGGCAGCCCCACCTACGTCCCCGGGGTCTGCCAACCGGGGAACACCGCGGTGAGCTTTGACGGTACGGCGCACGGGAGCCTGGCCAGCAATTCCCTCTTGGAGCCGGGGACCCAGCCTTTTTCCCTGACCCTGATTATCAAGGCCGCGGCCCAGGGGAGCGGTTGGCTCTGGCTGGTGGACAAAATGGGCGCGGACGGTTGGGTGATCCAGACCAAAGAGGTCGGAAGCACGGCACTCCAGCTTAAAGTGACCACCAGCGCGGGGGACTCTTACTCAGACATCCCCAGCGTCCTCGATGGCAATTGGCATATGCTCACCTGGATGGTGTCACCTGGGGAAAACAAGATCTACAAGGTCAAGGACGGCACTCTCTTGGGGAATGACAACCTGGCGGTGGGTAGCGGCCTTAACAATACCGCGTACCTCAACTTCGGCTCCAGCGGGGTCTTCTCCCTTGACTACTTTAAGTATGAGCGCCGGGTACTGCCGTCGGCGGAGTACGAGAACGCCTGGGGTATCGTTCAGGGGACGGTCAACGGCAGCGCCTACCCGGAGGTGGGAAGCGGTTTGGGCCAGTATTGGGCCTTCATGCGGTTGGCCCAGTATTTCTTTATCAGCAACGACCCCCAGGCCTGGGCCGTCCTGGAGAACTGGCTCGACTGGCTCGATAGTTTTGTACTGGCTGACGGTCCGGGGTGGAAATTTCCCCAGAACTTCTCGGAATATGGTTTCGTCTATGGCCCCGGCTATGGCCCCGGTATGGCCGCGTCCCTGGTCTTGGGCTGTCTTTACATCTTCCTGCGTAACGGTGATGACCGGGCCGGAACTTTGGCCCGGCGTCTCCTGGACGATCTCCGGGAAAACCGGGGCGACCAGGATTTTGGCGGCTATCAAAGCGACTACCATTACGCCTGGCTCA
Organism: Deltaproteobacteria bacterium; assembly: GCA_016208235.1. Classification (GTDB taxonomy): domain Bacteria; phylum Desulfobacterota; class Desulfobaccia; order Desulfobaccales; family 0-14-0-80-60-11; genus SURF-52. The sequence continues at coordinate 6,721 of JACQYN010000120.1, read as the reverse complement.
ACGGCCTGGTCCTCCAGGCCTTCGGCCTGGCGAAGAACGGAGCTGCGGGCCAGGCCTACACCTTCCCCTCCACCCCCCAGGACGAGGCTCATTTTGAGGCCCTCCTTGCCTGGGCCTTCAATCATACCGGGGACGGCAAGCCCAATGTCCTCAATGCCGACCTGATTCCTTTCTCCTACTGTGAGGCCGGGGACATCTGGGACTATGCCCCCCACTACCTCTCCCTGGCCCAGATGGGTTCCCTGGAAGGGGTGGTGTGCATGCTGGGCGCGGCCCTGGAATACGCCAAACACCAGGGGGATTGGGTCTGGTTCCAGCGCCTCCTGCGCTTCATTCTCCTGGATAATCTGGTGGAATTGGCCCCCGGGCAGACCCGCTCCCTGACCATGAGCTACGACCTGGAGGGGGTGAAAAACCTGGTGCGCTTGCGTTACGCCGACTATGACCGCAATAACAGCCAATACGCGGAAGCCCGGGATGACGCGGCCATCGACGCCTGGGGGGAACTGGCCGCGGACCTGGATTGCCGTTACGGCGGGCCGGTGATCCTGGAAAACCCGGAGGTGGCTCAACTTCTGGCCTCCCGCCTGTTGCAGCGGCTGGCCCACCCCTGGGAACTGGCGGAGGCGGAGACCTGGTTGGAAGCCGCCAGGATCGAGTTGGGGGATACGGTGGCGGTATCCTCGGATTTCCACGGCCTGGACCGGGAGGAGTTCACGGTCTCGGGCAAAGACCTGGACCTGGGACGCCGCACCACCCGCCTGACCTTAAGCAGGCCCCTGAACCGCACCGGGGCCTGGGCCGTGGACGACCCCGGCACGGCTTATGATAACTACGCCATCGACCAGAACAGCCCCTATGACGCTAATTGGCAATATCGGGCTTATGGTGGGTGAGTTGGGGGAGGGCATTTAGTGGCCAGTTGCCAGTGGTCAGTTGTCAGTATTTTTCTCTGGCTACTGACCACTGACCACTATCTTCTCCTGGCCCTCCCCTCGAAAACACGACAAAGTGAGGATCCCCTATGTCCCTGATTCATCTCCCCCAGGCCAAGTGGGCGAGCGGCACGGGCCGCCAGGTTATTTTGAAGAGCGATTTCGAGAAGATCGAGCAGGCGGTGCTGGAGGGCTTCCAGTTGGCCCTGGCCCCGCCCCTGGAGTACGTGGACCAGGCCAGCCTCCGGGTCAACGCCACCGGGGACTGCAAGGCCCGGGTGCTGCTGTGCGGCTTCCCTTCCCCGGTGCACCCCGGGCAGTGGGTGTCCGGGGGGCTGGCGGACGGCCGCTACCGGGAAAACGCTACGCCTCTGACCCTTAATTTCGCCACTTCCGGCCATATCTGGGGCACGGAGAAGGCCAACCAGTGGTACGCGGTTTACGCCCTGGCGGGCGCGGCAGACACCAGCTTCACCCTCAAGGCCATGCCGGTGATGCGGGTCTCCTCCCAGGCGACCCAGATCATCACTCTGCGAAACAACGGCAACACCGGGGATATCGGCTACGGCCTCAGCGCCAACGAACTGGCGGACGGCAAAATCCTGGTGCTCAGCGGCGCATCCCGGGGCCTGGTGCGCCTGATCACCGCCAATAACAGCGACAACGACGCCGCGGGCACCATTACCTATGGCGGCAGCGCCCTGACCCTGGCCCAGGGGGACTGGTTCATGGTGCTGCCCAACACCAATTTTCGCTACCTGGGCATGGTCTTTAACGGCAGCGACAGCCACCTGGCGCCCTTTTACCAGGAAGGACCATATTTCCATTATGCCACCCCCAGGCAGGCGGCCTCCGGGGCTATTAACGGCTACACCTTATTTGACCTGGGGCTGATTGTGCCTCCCACCGCCCGCCGCGTCCGGGGTTTTGCCGCAGCCCTATCGGGCTACGACCTGAAACTGGCCGTGTCCTATGACGGCAGCAATGCCGCGCTTATTCTCCAGGCCCCGGCGCCTTCCGGGGATTTCCAGGGGGTGCGGGGGGCCATGCCTTTCAGTTGCCGCCTCCTGGAAGGGAGCCGTCTCTACTTCAATAACGAAAACACCGCCAACCAGGTGGTGAAGATCACCGGCTGGGAGGAGTAATACGGTTTTCTGTTTTCCGTTTTCCGTTTTTGGTTTTTGGTTTTTGGTTTTTAGTTAAAGATTTAAGAGTTATCAATGGCTTAAGTTTATCACCTTCGAAAGGGGAATGGGGATAAGATGCTGGCAGGAAAAAAGACGTATATCAGCGCGGCCTTATTGGCTTTGGCCACCTTTGCCCGGAGCGTGGGCTGGATTGACCAGAGCCAGTACGACATGATCCTGGGACTGACCGGGGCCCTGGGCCTGGCGGCCCTCCGGGCCGGGGTGGCCAAGTCTTAAATGCGGTTTTCGGTTTTCGGTCTTCGGTTTTCGGTTAAAGGACAAGGATAATTATATGTTCTACCAGGACCTGGGGGAGCATACGGGGACTCTGGTCTCCCTAGTGGGACTGTTTGCAGGGGTAAGCGCCTTCCTCCTCTGGCGGCTGCTGACCCGCATGGAGAAGAAGCTGGACGAACTCTACCAGCTCTGCTGCGACTGCCGCCAGGAGTTGGGGGAGCGCTTCCTCTGCCGCTACGAACATGAAGGGGAACACCAGGACCTGTGGCAGGCGGTGAATCACCATGCCCACGACCAGCGAGGTAGGGTGATACGGTGAGATGAAGCTGTCAGCTGTCAGCTTTCAGCTTAAAAATTCCTAACCACAGAGGCACAGAGAACACAGAGATACACAGAGTTTTTTAATTTGGCCCTTGGCGCAAGGCGCCAAGGGCCAAAATTTAATTCTCTGTGAACCTCTGTGACCTCTGTGTCTCTGTGGTTTCCATTTTTAGCTGAGAGCTGATAGCTGATAGCTAATAATCATCCCCCCAAATACGCCTCCACCACCTGGGGGTGATGTTTCAGTTCCTCACTGGCGCCGGATAGGGAGATTTCCCCGGTCTCTAGAATATAAGCCCGGTTGGCCACTTCCAGGGCCAGGTGGGCGTTCTGTTCCACCAGCAGGATGGTGGCCCCCTGTTGGTTGAGGCGCTGGATGACCCGGAAGATTTCCCGGACCAGCATGGGGGCCAGGCCCATGGAAGGTTCGTCCAGAAGCAGAAGCCGGCCCCGGCTCATCAGGGCCCGGCCCACGGCCAGCATCTGCTGCTCGCCGCCGGAGAGGGTGTTGCCCCACTGCTGCCGCCGTTCCGCCAGCCTGGGAAAAAGCTGAAAGACCTCTTCCAAATCCTGGTGAATCTGGGCGTCAGTGCGGGCATAGGCCGCGAGGCGCAGGTTTTCCAGGACCGTCAAATTGCCGAAAATCCCCCGGCCTTCCGGCACGTGGGCAATACCCCGTTGGGCTCGGAGATGGGCCGGCAGGCGGAGTAAGTCTATTCCTTCAAAGGTGATTTTCCCCCGGGACGCGGGCAGCAGGCCGGAAATGGCCCGGAGAATGGTGGATTTCCCCGCGCCGTTGGCGCCGATGAGGGTGACGATCTCCCCTTCCCCCACGGTAAAAGATACCCCCCGCACCGCATTGATGCGGTCGTAGGCGATCCAGAGGTCGGTTACTTCCAGTAATGGAGTCTTGTCCATAGAAAGCAGGTATTGGAATGTCCGAGGAAAACCTTAAATAAGTTTTAAGTCATTTACTCCCTCCCCCTTGATGGGGGAGGGTTGGGGTGGGGGTGAAATTTCTGGGGATTGCGTGGAATTTATCCCCCTCCCCCCAACCCCCTCCCACCAGGGGAGGGGGAGTTAAGAGAAACGCTGGTTGTTAAGGTATTCCTGGGCCACAATAATAGCATCTATAGCATAAAAAATGCTCGAAAGCTGATAGCTGACCGCTTTCTCAAGTCACCGTCCAAGGAACATGGGCAGCCCTTTCCGGCTCTTCCTCCATCAACCCGCCATCCCTCCCCAGATAGGCTTCCAGCACCGCGGGGTGGTGGTGGATTTCCTGGGGCGGGCCGGAGGCGATGGTCTCCCCGAAGTCCAGCACCTTGACCCACTGGCAGAGATTCAAGACTACCCGCATCTGATGCTCGATGAGGATGATGGTCAGGGAAAATTCCTTTTTTATTTCCAGGATAAGGCGGATCAGCTCCTGGGCTTCGCTCTGGTTCATACCCGCCGCGGGTTCATCCAAGAGAAGAAGCCGGGGGCTGCTGATCAGGGCCCGGGCCATCTCCACCCGGCGCTGCTCGCCGTAAGGCAGATTCTTGGCCGGCGCCTCGGCATAGGCGGATACATTAAAACGCGCCAACAACTCATAGGCCCGCTGCCGCTGCCGCTCTTCTTCCACCTTAAAGTTCTTACTGCGTCCCATGGCCTCCAGGAGGGTGTAACGGTGCTGAGCATAGCCCCCCAGGCGCACGTTGTCCAGGACGCTCAACTCCTTGAAGAGGCGGATGTTCTGAAAGGTGCGGGCAATGCCCCGGGAACTGATGCGGTGGCTGGGCCAGCGGGTGATGTCCTCCCCCTGAAATTTAATGGTTCCCCGGCTCACCTTGAACAACCCGGTAATCAGGTTGAAGATGGTGGTCTTACCCGCGCCGTTGGGACCGATGAGCCCCACCAACTCCCCTTCCTCCACCTCCAGGGAAAAATCGGAGACCGCGCGCAGGCCGCCGAAGTTGTGAGATAGGTCTATTATTTCTAATATTTTTAACATAAATACCAAACACCAAATAAGATTCAACTAAAATATTAGTATATTTTCTTCCCTAAGTTTATGCAAAGCCATTTCTATATCTTTACCATTAAAATGTGGTTTCACCATGTTGACCATCTCTTTTATTTCACCATCATTATTACTTAATTTAGCAAAATATAAGGTAGTGCCTATCAACTCCATTTCTCTTGCATAATCTTTTCCTATTATGGATACTATTTTGTTTAACTTACTCTCATCTATTTTATATTCTTCTAAATTTTCCTTAAAAAATTTAGTACCATATTCCGTAAGTTCAATTTGATATCCATAACCTGTTGGGTCAAAATCAATTGAAATAAGACCCAAATCCTGTAGAAAATTAATATTATTTGCTAAGTCTTGAGAATAAGGTCCATAAAAGTGTAACCTAAAATCGTATCCAAGTTCTTCGCCAAGCCCCTCTTGAAGTATATAAATTCCTTTTTGCAGAAAAGTTTTCCCAACTGGCTTATCAACTTTTTGCAACAAACCAATTAAAGCGGAATATTGTTTCAATTGCAGCATGTTATGCCCTCCTTTCTCTTAAGAACCTATCAACAAAATTAGATATTTCTTCTCTTTTATCATTTGAAGCATAAACATTTCTTTTATTAATTGGGGTTAATAATGAAACGAGTTTTGACTCTCTTTCAATAAGAGATATGTTATTTTTCTTTACAACTTGAATGGAATCAGGTTTTTCAAATTTATAAGGAGCCTTATCCGCCCGATCAAAATAGAAATCATCTCCTGAAAATTCTCTTTTTAAGTTATCTTCAAGCCATTCCCATATAACTATTTCCCGTTCGCTTGGATGATCTCCGCTATCTTGGTTAATTTTTTTAAAAAACTTCCGATTCAAGAAAATATCTTGAAAATTATTTTGATTAATAATCCATGCTAATATTTCATTGTCATTTAGTTTTAAGTAATCTTCAACATTAGTTGGAAATAAAAGTATATCCATTTTATCAATAAGAAATGCTTTGATAGCTCTTGAAAGATGATAATCTAATATTCTTCTTGTCTTATGAAAATATACCTCAGTAAACATAAAATATCGTGCTAAAATAAATTGTTCAAGTGCATGTATTCCACCTTCTTCCCAAAAAATATTGTAATCTTCATTATAACATAGAGTTTCTAAAAGTCTAGGGAGGTCAAACTTACCATAAGCAACCCCTAAAAAATATGAATCTCTTAGGAGATAATCCATTCTATCTATTCCTGCTTGACCAGTTAGAATGAAGTAAAATATTGTATCAAACTTAGAAAACGGCCTCCCTTTTCCCGTGATAATAAAAATTATTCTATCAATAGCATTGACACTAATTTTATTGATTATTTCTATAAGTCTCGTTTCTTTAATTATCCTCTCTCCCATTTTTTCGTGATCTAAACCTTCTTCAAATAATTTCATATCCTCACCGACATGGGAGAAAGGGGGATGACCAATATCATGCAGAAGACAAGCAATTCTAAATATTTTTTCATCTTCTTCATCAATCATAATCCCTACAAATTTAAACCTTTCTAAAACAAGAGAAGCCATTTGAAGCACACCGAGGGAATGAACAAACCTTGTATGAACTCCGCTGGGATATGCCCAAGGGGTTGTGCCAAGTTGGTGGACAAACCTTAACCTCTGGAAGGGAAAGGTTTGGATAATCTCCCTTTCTAATTCATTCAATCTGATGAAACCATGTATGGGGTCTCTTATATGGAGCCAGCTCATATTCCAATCCAGATTCTGATATGAAAAATTTTATACCACAAAATTAATAACTATACAAATAGATAGTATATTAATTTTTCACCCCTGTATTAAATTTTCAATTTTTTTGATTTAACCAGCGAGCCTCTTTAAACCCCATGATCCCCCGGGGCCGGAAGATCATCAGCAAGACCAGCAGCAGCGGACCCACCACCCAGCGCCACAGGCCCAGGGGCCGCAGCACTTCCATGAGAACGGTGAAAATGGTGGCCCCCAGCAGGGACCCGGCCAGGCTGCCCACGCCCCCCAG
>JACQYN010000119.1 GCA_016208235.1 Deltaproteobacteria bacterium | reverse complement strand
CCGGTATAAGTTGACAATCTCCTTCTTTTAACCGAAAACTGAAAACCGAAAACTGAAAACTGTATTCAAGCGGAGGACCCAATGACGGTTTACCTTAAAGACAGATTTATCGCCGCGCTCCTCTTTCTTTCTCTTGCCCTTTTTCTCGCCGGTTGCGCCGGGGGGCAGACCACCCAGAACCTCGTCAAGACCGAGTATTTCCTGGAGCAAGCCGGATTCCAGCGCTGGGACGTGAATATGACCACCCCCAAGAGACAGGCCTTGCTGAATTCCATACCCCGAGGAAAGATTTCTACCTTTGAAAGGGGGGGCGTAACTTACCACGCTTATACGGATGAGGCCGCGCAAAGGTTATATGTGGGAGATGACGCCGCGTATCAAAAATATCTCTCCATGTCTAAAGGCAGAAAACTCTGCGAACGGGTGGTGGCCCCGGATTCCTCCCAATTCTGGTCCTGTTACGATGAATACCAGACGATGGGCGGTGGAGGGCAAAGAGGGCGATAGACAGGGGCGGAGGCTCCGGTGTTGGGATGGACCTAGGCCCAGGTGGGGCGGGCCTCCGGGCCCGCCTTTGGGCCTTGCATCGGAAAGAACCCCTTTACCTGAACCTTTTTTAATTGATCAACAGCCCCGTGCTTGTGCTACAATCTCAAAATGCGCCAGATTCCTTCCCGCGTTTCTCTCGCATTTTTTCTTTTAGTAATCTTTGGGTTCGCTCTTCATGGTCTTCTGGGCTGCGGCCATGCGCCGCCGCCGGTGGCGATGATCGAGCCGCCCCCGCCGCCGCCAATAGTGAAGCCGGAACCGCCGCCCGCCCCTCCCGGGGTGATCGATGACCCCCGGTTCGCTCGTGTCGCCCAGGTGGCCAAGCAGGAGATCGCTGCCCGGCGCACTCCAGGAGTCGTGGTCCTGGTGGGCCACCAGGACCGGATTGTTTATCGCCGGGCCTTCGGGCACCGGTCCCTGGAGCCCCAGGTGCAGCCCATGACCGTGGACACGGTCTTCGATATCGCCTCCTTGACCAAGGTGGTGGCTACCACCACCGCCATCATGCAGCTTGTCGATAAGGGCCGTCTGCGGTTGGACGAGCCCGTGGCCCGATACTGGCCGGAATTTGCGGCCCACGGCAAAAGTCACATCACCATCCGCCAACTCCTGACCCACACCTCCGGTTTGCGCGCGGAGGTGAATTCCCGGGTCCGCTGGCAGGGTTACCAGGGGGCCCTGGCGGCCATTGCCGCGGATAAGCCGGTTAATCCCCCGGGAACTGCCTTCCGTTACAGCGACGCCAATTTCATCGTCCTGGGGGACCTGGTCCGCCGTGTCTCGGGGAAATCCCTGGACGTTTACTGCGCCCAGGAGATCTTTAGGCCCCTGGGGATGAAGGACACGTCCTTCAGGCCGCCGGCGGCCAAGCAGGCCCGCTTCGCGCCCTGCGATTATCAAAACGGCGTGCTGCGCTGCGGCCAGGTGTCGGACCCCACCGCCTACCGGATGGGCGGGGTGGCCGGCCATGCCGGGGTCTTCTCCACCGCCACCGATCTGGCCCTGTTCGCGCAGATGCTCACTGACGGCGGCGTGGGCCGGGGGCAGCAGATCCTCAGCGCCAAGGCGGTGGCCGCCATGACCAAACCCCACGGCCTCCCGGGAAACGGCACCCGCCGGGGCCTGGGCTGGGACATCCGCTCCCCTTACAGCAAGATCTTCAACGCCTCCTTTCCTAAAGGCTCCTACGGTCACACCGGCTATACCGGCACCTCCATCTGGATCGAGCCCAAATCCAAGACCTTCCTGATCATCCTCACCAACCGCCTGCACCCCAACGCCAAAGGGCAGATTAAAAACCTCCGGGCCCAGACCGCAGCCGCGGTGGCTGCGGCCATCCCCATGGGCAAGCCCGCGGCCGAGGGCCCCCGCACCCTGAATGTGGCCATGGCGGGGCACGGCCAGGCCGACCCGCCTGAGAGTGTGCGTCCGGGGATCGAAGTCCTGGCCGCGTCCGGTTTTGCCCCCCTTAAAGGCAAGAATATCGGGGTGATCACCAATCACACGGGGGTGGATCATAAGGGGCGATCCACTCTTAGGCTCCTCCTCCAGGCTCCGGGCGTTAAGGTCAAGGCCATTTTCAGCCCGGAGCACGGCTTGTCCGGCAAGCTGGACGAGAAGGTGGCTTCCGGTAAGGACTCCGCCACCGGTCTGCCCATCTATAGCCTGTACGGGAATGTCAAAAAACCCACCGCCGCGATGCTTAAAGGGCTGGACGCCTTGGTTTACGACATCCAGGACGTGGGCGTCCGCTTCTATACCTACATCACCACCATGGCTTATGCCATGGAGGCCGCGGCCGCCCAGGGCCTGGACTTCTACGTGCTGGACCGGCCCGACCCCCTTAACGCCGCGGGTGTGCAAGGCCCGGTGCTGGACCCGGATTTATGTTCCTTTGTCGGTTATTGTTCCTTGCCCGTGCGCTATGGGTTGACGGTGGGAGAGATAGCGCAGCTCTTCAACCGGGAGAGGCGCATCGGCGTCAAGTTGCAAGTGGTGAAGATGGCAGGATACCGCCGGGAGGCCTGGTTCGATCAAACCGGTCTGCCCTGGGTCAATCCCTCCCCCAACCTCCGGTCCCTGACCCAGGCCATTCTTTACCCCGGCGTGGGCCTGGTGGAATCCGCCAATATCAGCGTGGGCCGGGGCACCGCCACCCCTTTTGAAGTGGTCGGCGCTCCCTGGATTTCCGGCCCCCGGTTGACCAGTTATTTACGGCAGCGCCACATTGCCGGGGTCACCTTTGAGCCGGTGACCTTTGTGCCCACTTCTAACCGCTTCCAGGGTCAAAGGTGCGAGGGTGTACGCCTGCGCCTGGCGGACCGGGCCGCCCTGGATGTACCGGCCTTGGGCATCGAGTTGGCCGCGGCGCTCCACCGCTTTTATCCCCGGGAATTTCAGATCGAGCGGACCCTGGGGATGATCGGGTCCCGGGATATTCTCCGTGCCCTCAAGAACGGCGACGATCCCCGGGACATTAAACAGAGGTGGCAGGCAGGATTGGAGTCCTTCCGCCGGTTGCGCGCCAAGTATCTGCTCTATTGAGGAATAGGGTTTGGCGGGGGAGAGGGGGCAGAGCCTCCAGGGGCGGGATTTCTCCCCCCGCCCAGCCCTCTCTTCAGGTAAAAGTGAGAAACCAGACATGACGCCCCGCGCCTGGCAAATCCTGGCCTGCATTGTCCTGGTTCTGGCCACCGTTGCCGCGTTTGGGGAGGTGAGACATCATCAATTCATCCAGTTCGATGACGTTTATTACCTCACCGAAAATCCCGCAGTCCAGGAAGGCCTCACCCCCAAAGGGATAATCTGGGCTTTTACCACCACCCGGACCGGCAATTGGACGCCCTTGACCTGGCTCTCCCACCTGCTGGACTGCCAGATCTTCGGGCTGCGCCCCGGGGGGCATCACCTCACCAATTTACTTTTTCACCTCGCCAACACCCTACTGCTATTCTTGTGGCTGCAAAGGGCCACCCGGGCCCTGGGGCCCGCGTTCCTGGTGGCGGCGCTCTTTGCCTGGCATCCCCTCCACGTGGAGCCGGTGGCCTGGGTGGCGGCCCGGAAAGACGTCTTGAGCACCTTTTTCTGGCTGCTCACCATGTGGGCCTATCTGTGGTATGGGGAGCGCCCGGGGAGGGGGAGATATTTTTTAGTCGTCCTCTGTTTCACCCTGGGGCTGATGGCCAAACCCATGCTGGTGACCTTGCCGTTCGTTCTTCTTTTGCTGGACTACTGGCCCCTGGGCCGCTGGGCGTCCGGCGGGGGCTCCGCCAGGAGCCTGATTCTGGAGAAACTGCCCCTCCTGGCCCTGGCCGCGGTTTTTAGCATTGTCACCCTTTATGCCCAACAAGAAGTGGGGGCCGTGGCCCCCCTGGGGGAAATTCCTTTCAGCAGCCGCGTCGCCACCGCGCTGGCGGCCTATGTGTGGTATCCCCTCAAGATGTTCTGGCCCGCGGGATCATCCTGGCGCTCGTCTCCATCCTGGTCGTTTGGCGGACCCGGCGTTATCCCTATCTCCTGGTGGGCTGGCTCTGGTATTTGGGAACCCTGGCGCCGGTCATCGGCCTGGTGCAGGTGGGAAACCAGGCCTGGGCGGATCGGTACACTTACGTGCCCCTTATCGGGTTGTTCATCATGGTAGCCTGGGGAGCCAGGGATTTGACCGCGGGCCAGCCCGGGGCCCGGGTCCTGCGCGTCCTGGGGGCCGGAATTGTTCTCACGGTTTTGCTAGTCTGCACGATGCTCCAGGTCCGCCTCTGGCGGGACTCCGTAACTCTCTTTGAACATACCCTGCGGGTGACCGGAGACAACCCCGTGATCCATAACAACCTGGGGGTGGCCCTGGCTGCCCAGGGAAAAATGGAGTTGGCGGCCCCCCACTTCCTGGAGGCTCTGCGCCTCGACCCTAATAATGCCCGGGCCCAAAACAAGCTGGGGGAAGAATTGTTTGCCCAGGGGAAAATTGCCGAAGCCGCGGCCAAGTTTCAAAAGGCCAGCAAATTAAAACCCGATTTGGCGGCAGCCCATAATAACCTGGGAAGAGTTTATGCCCATGAGGGGAAGATGGATGAGGCCATGGCCAGGTTCCAAAAAGCCATCGACCTGGAGCCTAATTTTGCCGCGGCCTATAAGAATTTGGGATTGGCCCTGGCGAGCCGGGGGGAAAAGCAGAAGGCGGTGGAAATGTTGACGAAAGCGGTGGAGCTAAACCCTAATGACCCTGAGGCGCAACAAATTTTGCAGATTTTAAAGACCCAGGGGAAATGATTGATAGAAAGTTGAGACCTCTCGAAAAAATGTCTCTTCTGTCATTCTGAGGGAGCGAAGCGACCGAAGAATCTCTAAAATTCGAGATCCTTCGCTTCGCTCAGGATGACAAGACAGGTCTTTTCCCCTTTTTCCCTTTTTCCCTTTTCCCCCGACCCTCTTATGCCGACTTTTTTCGCGGAACTGTTAATCCTGAAACAGTTCCGTACTCAGATACCTTTCCCCGGTGCTGGGGAGAATGGCGACCAGCATCTTGCCCTTATTCTCCGGGCGGGCCGCGATTTTAAGCGCCGCAAAGACTGCAGCCCCGGAGGAGATGCCGCAAAGGATGCCTTCCTCTTTGGCCACCCGCCGCGCGGTCTCCATGGCCTCTTCGTTGCTGACGGTGATGATCTCGTCAATGATCTTGGTGTTTAAAATCTCCGGAATGAACCCTGCGCCGATGCCTTGAATCTTGTGGGGCCCGGGGGCGCCCCCGGAGAGCACCGGCGAAGCCGCGGGCTCCACGGCCACCGCCTTAAAGGATGGCTTCCGGGCCTTGATCACCTCCGCCACCCCGGTGATGGTGCCCCCGGTGCCCACCCCGGAGATAAGAAAATCCACCGCGCCGTTGGTGTCCCGCCAGATTTCTTCTGCAGTGGTGCGGCGGTGAATGGCGGGGTTGGCGGGGTTGGCGAACTGGTTGGGCATGAAGGCCTTGGTCGTTTCCGCCAAGATCTCCTTGGCCCGGTTTATCGCGCCGGTCATGCCCTGGGGACCGGGAATGAGAACCAGTTCCGCGCCCAGGTGTTTCAGGAGTTTTCTCCTCTCCAGGCTCATGGTCTCCGGCATGGTAAGGAGCAGGCGGTATTTTTTGGCCGCACAGACAAAGGCCAAAGCAATGCCGGTGTTGCCGCTGGTGGGCTCCACGATCAGGGTGTCCAGCTTAATTACTCCCTGGGCCTCTCCGGCCTGGATCATGGCCACGCCGATGCGGTCCTTGACGCTCCCCAGGGGATTCATGGACTCCAGCTTGCCCAGGATGGTAGCCGGCAGGCCCCGGGAGATGGTATTCAGCCGCACCAGGGGAGTGGAGGAGGAGCCTACTACATGGATAATGCTGTCAAAGATGGTATTCATGTGCGGACCTTTCTGAGCCAAGGGCGCTTAGGTGTGGGTTAATCAGGATTAATACCAAATTGCTGTCAAAGAAGTAATAATGAGCTGTCATTCTGAACGGAGCGAAGCGGAGTGAAGAATCTCGTATTTTGAGATTCTTCGCTGCGCTCAGAATGACAATGCTACTTTTTTGACCGCAACTTGGTATAAGGCGCGTAGGGCGGGCGTCCTCGCCCGCCTCCCACGGGATCTCTTAAGTGGCGGGCGGGACGCCCGCCCTACCAAAACCAAAGGTATCCGCAGGCTTCAGCCTACCATTGCACAGGCTGAAAGCCTGTGCCACCAAAGACTAATCACTGGCCACTGACAACTGACCACTGACCACTCACTGCTCACTTCTCCCCTTATAAACCAACTCCGGCTTCTTCAAAAAAACCTTGGTATCCGGGGGCACGGACTCGGTGATCCAGACGTTGCCGCCTATGACCGCGCGAGCGCCGATGACCGTCTCTCCCCCCAGGATGGTGGCCTGAGCGTAGATGATCACATCGTCCTCCACCGTGGGGTGGCGTTTCTTCGAGCGCAATGACTCCACCGCGTCTTTGGGCAGGGACAGGGCCCCCAGGGTCACCCCCTGGTAGAGGCGCACCCGGTCGCCGATCTCCGTGGTCTCCCCCACCACCACCCCGGTGCCGTGATCGATGAAGAAGCTCTCGCCGATGTGCGCGCCCGGATGAATATCAATCCCCGTTTGGCTGTGGGCGTATTCGGTCATGATCCGGGGCAGCAGGGGAATGCCTTGCTCAAAGAGCTGATGGGCCACCCGGTAAACGGTGATGGCCGAAAGCCCCGGATAGCTGAAAATTATCTCATCATAGCCTTTAGCCGCGGGGTCCCCTTCATACGCGGCCCGCACGTCCGTGGCCAGAACGCTCCGGATCTGGGGCAGTTGGCGCATCAAGCGGACGGCCTCTTCTTGGCCCCGCTCCTCGCAGTGGGTGCAGTCCAGGTTGTAGCGCAGGCATTCGTGGCGGATGGACAGGGCGATCTGTTCAGCCAGCACCTCAAAGAACGCCACCGCCTCCTGGCCGAAGTAATAGCCCAGGTTGACTTCGTCCACCCGGTGGCGGATGAAATAGCCGGGAAACAACAAACGGCTGACCCGGTGGAGGATGTCGATGATGGCCTCCCGGGAGGGAATGGGCTCCGGGCCCACGTGGTCAAAGCAGTCCTCCCGGCGGCAGGAGAGCACCAGCTCTTTGACGATCTCCGGGATTTCTTCCCGGTATTGGCGCGTGGTCTTCACCTCGACTTTGCAGCGTTCCAGGTCGGTTTCTTGGCCCATGGACTTTTCACCCCTCCACCCGGGCGCAGATCGCGTCCCCCACTTCCCAATAGGGGGACAGGGCCCGGAGATTTTCGATAATGCCCGGCAGGGTGTCGATGACGAAGTCGATTTCCTTCTCGGTGTTATAGATGCTGAGACTGAAGCGGATGGACCCGTGGGCCATGGTGAAGGGCACGCCCATGGCCCGGAGCACGTGGGAGGGCTGCAGGGACCCCGAGGTGCAGGCGGACCCGGAAGAAGCGCAGATGGCGTATTCGTCCAACCTGAGGAGAATGGCCTCCCCTTCCACAAATTCAAAGCTGATGTTGCTGGTGTTGGGCAAGCGATTAACCCGGTCGCCGTTCACCCGGCAGCGGGGAATGTTGTACAGCAAGGCGTTTTCCAGCTTGTCCCGCAACTCCTTGACCACGGTGTTCTCCGTGGTCATTTTTTGGGCCGCCAGGTCGCAGGCCAGGCCCAGGGCGATGATGCTGGGGACGTTCTCCGTGCCCCCCCGGCGCCCCTTCTCCTGGTGGCCGCCAATCAGGAAAGGAGAGAACCGGGTGCCTTTGCGCACGTAAAGCGCGCCCACGCCCTTGGGCGCGTGCAGTTTGTGGCCGGAAATGGATAGCATGTCAATGCAATTGTGACGCATGTCAATGGGGATCTTGCCCACGGCCTGCACCGCGTCGGTGTGGAAGAGGATGCCCCGGTTATGGGCCAGGGTGGCCGCCTCTTCCACCGGGAAGATCACCCCGGTTTCATTGTTGGCCCACATGAGACTGACAATGGCCGTGTCCGGGCTGAGGCTCTTGGCGTACTGCTCCATATTCAGGCGGCCCTCGGCGTCCACCGGGATTTCCGTCACCCGGCAGCCTTCCTGGGCCAGGCGGGCCACCAGCGAGTGGATCGCGGGGTGCTCCACCCGGGTGGTGACGATATGGCGTTTGCCGGGATTGGTGGCCAGCGCCGAGCGGACGGCGGTATTGTCGCTCTCCGTGCCGCAACTGGTGAAGATGATCTCCTCCGGCGAAGCGCCGATGATCTTTGCCACCTGCTCCCGGGCCTGGCGGACCCGGCGGCCCACTTGGCCTCCGAAGGTGTGCATACTGGAGGGGTTGCCGTAAAAGTCGTGAAAATAAGGGAGCATGTCCTCCAGGACTTCCGGGGCCACCTGGGTGGTGGCGTTGTTGTCCAGATAGATGGGTTTCACTGGGCCACCTCCTCCACTTCCAGTTCGGGCCAGACCAGTTCCCGAAGTTTGGCCTCTACCACCTGTTTCAGGGTCAGGTGGGACGCGGCGCAGGACGCGCAGGCCCCCCGGGTGGCCACCAGCACCCGGTTGCCCACCACGTCGATGAGCTCCAGGTCGCCCCCGTCCTGCTGCAACGCGGGCCTGATTTCCCGGTCGATGGTCTCTTCGATCATCTTGATCTTCTGGATATTGGAGACCTTGGGTCGGGTCACTACTTTGCCTTCGCCCCGCACCCGGTCGATGATCTCCTGGATGGCTTCATGGCAACCGCCGCAGCCGCCCCCGGCCTTGGTGTAGTTGGTCACCTCTTCAATGGTCCGGAGATTGTTTTCCCGGACCACCCGGGCGATTTCCTCCTCCGTGACCCCGAAGCACTCGCAGACGATCTTGCCTTCCACCGTCGGCACTGCCTCGCCCCGGTAGTGGCCGATAGCGGCCTCCAGGGCCTCCCGCCCCAATACCGAACAGTGCATCTTTTCTTCGGGGAGGCCCCCCAAAAAGTTGGCGATGTCCCGATTGGTGATTTTGGCGGCCTCTTCCACGGTCAGACCCTTGATCATCTCGGTGAGCGCGGAAGCCGCGGCAATGGCGCTGGCGCAGCCGAAGGTCTTGAACCGGGCGTCCTGGATGCGTCCGTTTTCATCCAATTTAAAAGTCAGCTTGAGCGCGTCCCCGCAGGCCAGGGAACCCACGGTGGCCGCGCCGTCGGGGTTCTCTACCTCGCCAACGTTCCGGGGGTTGAGAAAATGTTCCTTCACCTTGTCAGTATATTCCCACATGGGAACTCTCCTTTTCCCGTTCCTTTTTGTCGGTTGGCCGCACGGCGCCCGATGGCAAACTTGAGTAAATTAGTATAATTCAGGCAGGCTGAAAAAACAATGGCCGGTGAATGCGGGTTGGGCAGGGATGGGGTGTGGGCGAAGGGAGAGGTGGAGATAGCAGTAAGCAGCGAAAAGAGAGTGCGATAGGTCTTGCTTTTGCTGCTCACTGCTTACTGCTCACTGCTCACCGGTCTCCGGCCCGCCACCACCATATTCCAGACTCACTTGCTCCGGAGGGCCGCGACCATCGCCGGGGTGACGCCCGGGGCCTGATTGGACCAGGCATGGCGGATATAGGTGACCACCGCGGCTATCTGCCCGTCGTCCAGTTTGTCCTTCCAGGTAGGCATCTGTCCCAGTTTGCCCTTCCTGCCGTTGAGCACGGTGGCGATTATCGGCTGGGGGTCCCCCAGCACGAAGGGGTTTTTATTCAAAGCGGGAAAGGTGTTAGGCAGGCCTTCGCCGTTGGCGCGATGGCACTGGGCGCAGGTGTTGTTAAAAATATCTTTCCCCTGTTTAAAGAGTTCGTCCGGGCCCGGCCCCTGGGCCAGGGCCGGGCCGGCTGTCAGTAGCAAGAAGATGAGTACCAGGACCAGCTTCATTGGGCGGCCACCGGCAGACCCAGGGAAGCGGCGGGGGTCAGCAGCTCCTGGATATGATAGGGATCTTTGAACTCCTCTGCCGGCTTGAAATTCAGACCTTTGACGCCCCGCTTCTGCAGGTATTTGGCCAACTCCAGGTTGACGTTCGCCGGGACTTCCACCCCGGCCTGGGCCAGGGCCTGGCGGAGCAAGGCGCTGGACTTTTCGGCAAAAGCCACCGCGTCCCCGCAAATACGCCCGGCCTCCGTGGGATTGTGGAAGCCCGCAGAATTTTCCGCGCCGATGTAATTGATGCGGTAGAAGGCCTCCTCATACAGGTCCTTGGCCTTCTTGTATAGGTCCTGATTGATATTTTTTCCCCCGGCCTGGGCTTGGTGGGCGGCTTCAAAGAGCTTGGCCGCCACCGCGGTGGCGTACCCCGCCCGGTTCAAAAGAGAGGTGGTGCGGTCCTGGATGGCGAGCACCCGGTCTTTCAGCCACTGGGCGGTTTCCGCGTGGCATTGCTGGCAGGCCGTCATGCCCTGGGCCAAAGGGCTGCCCACGTTATGATTGGAGATCTTGTTTGCTCCCACCCGCATGTACTGCATGTGGCAGTCCGCGCAGGAGACCCCGGCCTGCCAATGGGTGCTGTTCTTGGTATAAACCTCGTACTCGGGGTGCCGGGAGAAGCCCAGTTTAAAGCCGGTGACCGTCTGCTTCCACTCCAGATAAGCAGGATCACTCTTGATGACCTTGATGATGTTCTCGATGGAGATGTCGCCTTCTTTGCTGCCCTGCCAGGGAAAGAAGACGTCGATGGACTTCATGTCCTTATCTTTCTTGATGATGTAGGACACGTGGCACTGGGCGCAGACCAGGCTGCGCTTCTCCTGGCGGGTGGCGGTCTTGGGGTCTTTGCCCATGTCCGCCAGAGCCTTGTCCAAGGTCCAGCGGGAGAACTTCAGGTCCATGGTCTTGTTATCGTGGCAGTCGATGCACATCACCCCCATCCGTTGGAACTGGGCGGGAATCTTGGCGTGGACTTCCACATAGGGGTCCTGGAAATAACTCGGGCCCAATTCTTCCTTTAACTTGGGGGCAAAGGGAGTCTTGCAGGTGAGGCACACTCCTCCGGCCTTCAACCGGGAGGGGTCGATCTCCAACTGGTCGATGAGCATGTAGTGGTGGCCCCGGATTTCGTTGTACTCCACTCCGAATCCCCAGCCGTTCAACAGCAGGGCCATAAACGGATATTCACTCAGCTTGTCGAACTTGGCGTTGCCGGTCCAACCCTTGCGGTATTTGCTGCCCGGCGGGTCAGGTTCTTTGCTCTTCAGCCAGGAATCATACTCCAGGGGATAGGCCTTGCCCCACACTGCTGGATCGTATTCGCCGTCAGGAATGGTCACCGTCTTGACCGGCTCCGGTTTAGGGGGCGAGCAGGTTCCCGCCAGCAAAATCATTCCCGCCAGGACCATGGCCCAGAGAATTAAGCTGGTTCCTTTAGGTCTCATACGTTCATCCTTCCTTTAGGTTATGGGGTCAAGGTGGCGATGACGCCAGTGCGTTTATGTGACAGACTGCGATGGCAGTCCCAGCACTGCCGGTCTTCATTGATGCGGGAGATAATTTCCGCATGGCAGCGGCGGCAATTGTCCTGGACCGCGGCCGCGCCGTGCTTGGACAGGCGGATGGGGTCGGAGATCCGGCCCGTATGGAAGGACAGCCAATCTTTGAGGCCGTCGATAGTTTTCCACGTCAGGTGGCGGGCGAAGGTGTCATTGGGCAGGTGGCAGTCCACGCAGGTGATGCGCCGGTGCGCGCCGGAGTGGAACCAGGCCTCGTATTCCATCTCCAGCACATGGCAGGAGCCGCAGAATTCCGGGGTTTCCGACTTGGCATAAATGCCCGGGGGCCCGAAGGCCAGGAATCCGCCCCCGACGAAGAGGATGACCACCAGGATCAGCAGGTAGAGGAAAATTTTCTTTTTCTTGCCCGGGCTCATCGGCGGTATCCCCCTAAAGTCCCCGGCGCCTTAGCATCGTCCCGAGGGCCGGTGAACATCTTGCCTCTTCGGAAATTTAGTATTGATAAATAATCACGGATATTCTTTAGTCAAGAGAGGTAGGGTGGCGTTAGAACACTTTTCTCCCCCGCTCTTCTTTCCTCCCCCCCATTTTTTTCTTTACCTTCAAACCGATTTTGTTTATTATTTGGGTTAATTAGCCCATCGGCGGTGTGAGGCCCGCTTTCAGGTGTAGCGGGGGAGGCCGCCTACCCCTCCCAAGGAGTAACCCAGGATGAATAAGTCACAACTCATCGAGGCCCTGGCCAAAGCGGAGAATCTCACCCTGAAGAAGGCGGAAATGGTAGTCAACGCCATGTTCGAAAACATGGCGGAGGCCCTGGTGCAAAAAGAACGCATCGAGATTCGCGGCTTCGGCAGCTTTAAAGTGAAATTCTATAACGGCTATAAAGGTCGCAATCCCAAAACCGGGGACCTCATCGAGGTGGAGGGCAAGAAGTTGCCCTTCTTTAAAGTCGGCAAAGAGATGCGGGAACGCGTCGATCGCTGAAGCATTTACACCTGGTCGTGCTAGACGGGGAGCTAGCGGTGCCCTGTAACCCGAGAGCCGCTTACGCGGGGTTGAAGTCCCTTCCGAGGATTGCAGCGCATCCGGGAGAGGCTGTCCCGGGTGGCGGATTGGACCCCACGCAACAGACGCTGGTGAACCCCGTCAGGTCCGGAAGGAAGCAGCGGTAAACCAGGCGGTCTGTGTCGCGGCGGCTGCTAATCCTTAAACCCCCGGGCGGTCCCCCCGGTTGAGGCGGATTCGAAGAAGGGTGCACGGCCAGGCTTTTTTCTCCTCTTCCCCTTTCACCTGCATTTCCCCTTAAAAATAATCCCAAAACGCCCCTCCTGGTCGGCTGTTAAGGCACGGCACTCGTTCCCTTATTTAAGAAATACTAATAATTTTGTGCTCCGAGTAGTATTTTTCGGCCGCCGGGCCTTAATCAAATGCTGGGAAATGCCGATGAAAAGGTTGGAACAAACAATTTAAAAAACCAGGAAAAACCTTGAGAGAATAGCCCAGGTCCAGTACCCGGGAACAAAATGAGAGCTTGAAAAATGGATCTTAGCCGCATCAAAATCTTTAATGTTCGCTATGAGGGATACGCTGATGGCTCAGTAAAATTTTTTAGCGATCTCATAGAAGAGCTTACGGGGTATTCCAAGGAAGAATTTAGTGAGGGAAAAGTAACCTGGACCGGAATAATGCATCCAGGTGATTTGGCGGCTGCTAAGGAAGCTGTTAAAGCCGGGTTAAAGGGGGATAAAACCTATGAGCGGGATTACCGGATAATTACCAAAAATGGTGAGATTAAATGGATACTGGAATTGAGCCAAATAATTTGTGATGAGAATGGGAAAATAAAAACTATTTCGGGAATCCTTCTGGACACCACCTATCAGAAAAAATTGGAGGAAGAAGAAGCCCGGCACAAAAGACTAGAAGGCAAGTATCTAAATTTCCTGTTAACTAATGAAGAATTCGGACTGCGGGTGGACAAGATCAAAGAGATTATTCAGATGGTGGAAATCACTGCCATCCCCGACTCCCAGGAGTATGTCAAAGGGGTGATAAATTTGCGGGGCAAGGTAATCCCCGTGGTCGATCTGGGCCTCAAGCTCGGGTTGTCAAACCGGGAAACCAATGATCATCGATGCATTATAGTCACGGAGATGCCCGGAAATAAGGGTCTGGCCGGCATTATCGCCGATTCGGTGCTTGATATCTCCTTTGTTCCAGGCCGGGAGATTGATGATGCAGTCCAGGATCATTTACACGCTGACTACATTTTCGGCATGGCCAAAACCGACCGGGGAGTAAGAATTCTTCTGGATATTGACCGGACCCTGGTCCCGGAAGAAATTATCCCCAGGGGCGAGTTTTCCCAGGAAACCCGCGTGGAATAAAAGCCGCCTTTCCCCTTTGCAAACCTCCCCCAAAGTTAGCGGTTAATTCATATCCTCCGATTTTCGGTCCTCAGCATCAGCCCGGTATTTTCGGTTTTCTGCCTGGAGATTCCGGATTTCTGCTTCCGCCGCCGCTAATTTCGCGGTCAGGACCGCCATGTCGTACATCATTTTTTGCACCATTTCCGAGGTGAACCGCAGCATTTTAGAAGCCTCATCTTGCAGCTTTAAGAGGGTGCCCACTTCCCGCTGCCGTTGATCATAGGGGGACTCCTCGGGGAGGTGGTCTTTGCGGGTCAAGATCGCCGTGATTTCCTCGGCGATCAGCCTATTTAGAGCCGCATTGGCCTGCGCAAGTTCCGAAGTGCGTTCAAGCACCCTGGTTTCCAGTTCATCTCTAGCCAGGCGCAACGCCTCCTCGGTTCTAATCCGCTCCAGGGAATAGCGCATGGACCGCACCAACAGGTCTCCATCAAACTTCCCTTTAACCAAATAATCCTGGGCGCCTTCCCGGACGGCCTGTGTTGCCAGATTTTCATCATCCTGGCCGGACAGGACTATAATGGGAATCTTTGGGGCTAGTTGGTGAACCTTGGTAAAGGTGTCGAGGCCATAGCCATCGGGTAACCCGAGATCCAAGAGAATTACATCGATATGTCCATCCTTCTCTTCGAGGAATTCCAAACCATTTGCGAGCCGTTCACAATGTTGGATGTCTATCCGATCAAAGGATGTTTTCCCTAAATAACGCCGCAGTAACTGAATATCGTCTGGGTTATCTTCGATCACCAGTACTTGAAGAGACTTTCGGTCCATGTCCATCACTTTCTCAGAAGCCAACATACTGTAATCAAACCTCTTTACCGCAGGGATTCCTGGTCAGTGCCAAAACTTGGCCGGAGGAGACACATGCAAACTAAATCTGGGGAATCAGAGGGGTAAAGGCCTTGGCACCACAATTTCTTGCCATTAATAATTGCATCGACATAATTCGTTTTTTTGTTCAGTCCAAAATTATGCGCTAGGCTTGGCCACCGCACCTTGGTTGATCTGCTCCAGCTAATAATAATTTTTCCTATTTACCCTGCCACATCCTTGGAATTTATCACCTTAAACCAGTTTCCGGGAGCATGTCACCTCCTTGACTGCACAAGGTTCAACGGCTAGAATTTTGCTAACCAGGTTTTCTTTGAGGATATTTCTTTACTGGTAGAATATTTTCTGCAAGAATCCCGGAAACCGGGGGGTAAATCCCCCGGTTTTCTCCGGAGGCCCTGGCGCTGCTAAAGAAGTATCAATGGCCCGGGAATGTGCGGGAACTGCAAAACGCCGTGCATTACGCCCTGGCCCGGGGCGAACGCCGGGTACTGGGGCCGGAAGATCTTCCCCAGGAGATCCGGGGGGAGAGTTCCCGCCGGGGACCGGTCTCCAAGCTCAATGCCGCAACAGTGCAGGCTGCCCTGGCTCAATGCGGGGGAAATAAGGTTAAAGCGGCCAGGTTTTTGGGGGTAGGCCGGGCTACCCTCTACCGGTTTCTGATGTCTCACGAGACAATTATGTCTCAAGATAAATAATGAGACATTATTGTTTAAAACTATTTGATAATTAAAGTAAATTATTTCTAACTTTCCCACAGTGTCTCTAGTTTCCTGAATCCGTCTGCCAGTCAGAGAGACCTTTGCTTGATTATCAAGCTGATATCCTTAAATAATTACCCACCACCGCCGCTTCCCCCCCTGGCACAAATCTTGATTTCTCTAAAGCGAAAGGGTCAGGATACCTCTGGCATTGCTTTTTTTATAGTATAGTGCGTGAATGGGAGGGAGAGATCAGAGGCCCCTCTCCATTCATACAAGCTCTCCTCCAATCTCCTTAATTGGGCCCTTTCCAAGAAAGGCTGGGTTCGTCCATGGACAGGATGACCAACCCCTACGGGAAAGTGGATGTCAGACCCGTCGCCTATCCAGCGGCCTTTCGCCGGCCCGCACCGGCCCCCGGCCGAGGGGCAGGATGTCACTGCCGGCCAGGGACTGCCACCGCCAAAGTTATCACTGCCCAGCACGCGGCTGCTCCACCCAGAGACAGATCGGTTCTACACTGCGGGCACTCCTTTGGGAAAGCCCTTAAGAAAAACATGGTCCGGCCGATATAGGATTAACGAGTAAAGATTAACTGCTTGGATTTATATGGTTTCCTTATACCAGCATGCCTGTTGCCACGCAGGAAAGTGAATTTAAAGAGTTTGGTACCGTTATTACTAGTATTGTGTCCCAGGAATAACTTCAAAATATCAACCCTTAAAACTCCCCCTCCCCACGGGGGGAGGGGGTTGGGGGGAGGGGGGCGACTTGGGCAAGTAGCTGTAATCAGCCAAAATACGCCACCCCCTCCCTAACCCTTCCCCCTCAAGGGGGAGGGAATTTAAGGCCTTTATTTATGCAAGGTGATAATGGGGCCTAAAACTAGTTGCCTGCGAGAAAAAGCAGTTGAGAGTTAAAAGATCCTTGAGTGCCGACTAAGGACAAATGCGGCAAAGGTTACTGCATAAATTTAGGTAAATGAGGATTTAATGCCAGCTTTTCGGGATACTCTTCCAACGGACCTTTTTAAACGGGTTGCAATTATTTGTTGCGTCGGGGTTATTGGGTTCGCTTTCCTGGGTTTAGTGAGCCAGTATTCCGGCGTGCTGGTTTTATCCAGCATAAGGCCGAATTATATTCCCATGGCCGCCAGTACCGCCTGGTGTTTTTTATTGTTGGGGGCCATCCTTCTCCTCGAGACTCTGGGGTCTTTGTCAGCCTGGGCTAGGGCCGGGGCCAAAACGGTGACGGTCCTGGTGGCGGTTTTTGGCTTGTTAAACTCTCTTGAGCCTATTATCGACGTGGGTTTAAGCTTCGAAGAGAAATTATTTCCCACTACCCAGAGATTCGGGGAGGTGTTCACTAACCGCATATCACCCCTAACCGCTTTTATCTTTTTCTTGGCAGGGATCAATCTGCTATTGATTCTGAGGCGAAAAGACCAGACGATCATCCGGCACCTTGAGGGCTTTTTAGGGTTTCTGGTGACCACCTGCGGATTCATCTGCACCATGGGCTACCTCTTCGGCACTCCGCTGCTTTACGGCGGTGCAGTGATCCCTGTGGCCCTCAGCACTGCCGGCGCCTTTTTACTGTTGGGGGTGGGATTAGTGGCCGGGGCCGGCCCCGAGGCCTTACCGCTACAGTTGCTGGTGGGGCCTTCGACCCGGGCCAAACTGCTACGGGTTTTCCTGCCCTTGACAGTGGGAGCGATTCTACTTCAGAGCTTGCTCCATAAATACGTCACGGCTCTATTTCGCAATCAGGCCCTGGGGGCGGCAATGTTCGCCTTGGGCTTCGCCCTGATTACCGGGGGTTTGGTGGCAGTGGTGGGACGGGCCCTGGGACGGGCCCTGGAACGGGCTGAGGCGGCCTTAATCCAGGCCCATAACGAGTTGGAGCAGAAAGTCCAGGAGCGCACCGCGGCGCTGATTACGGCCAACAATTCCTTGCAGAAGGAGATAGGCGAGCGGCAGCGAGCCGAGAAGGAAATACTGGAGCTAAACCAAAGATTAAAAGAACGGCTCCGGGAGATCATGGAGAAGAAGGTCCAATTGGAAGCGGCCAACAAGGAGCTGGAGTCCTTCAGCTATGCGGTGTCCCATGATTTGAGAGCGCCTCTGCGGATTATAGACGGATTCAGCCAGGCGCTGCGGGAAGACTGCAGCGATAAGCTGGATTCCCAAGGACAGGATTACCTGATGCGAATACTGAGAAACACCCAGCGGATGGAGGAATTGATCGACAGTTTGCTGGTTCTCTCCCGGCTGACCCGGAGGGAAATGCGCCGGGAAAAGGTTGATCTGGGGGAAATAGCCCAGAAGCTGACGGATAACCTGAGAGAATCCGATCCCCAGCGGCAGGTGGAGATGGTCATCGCTCCGGGGTTGGAGGGGGAGGGTGACCCGTCGATGCTGCGGGTGGTATTGGAAAATCTCCTGGATAATGCCTGGAAATTCACCGGAAAAAAAGCCGAAGCCCGGATTGAGGTTGGGGCCCTGCCTAAAAAAGACGGCCCCCGGGTATTTTATGTCCGGGACAATGGCGCGGGGTTTGACATGGCCTTTAAGGACAAACTCTTCGGAGCCTTTCAACGACTCCACGGTAAAGATGAGTTTCCCGGCAACGGCGTGGGGTTGGCCACGGTGCAGCGGATTATCCACCGGCATGGCGGGCGGGTGTGGGCCGAAGGTGCGGTCGATCAGGGAGCCGTTGTCTATTTTACCCTCAGCCCCATTGGCTAGAAATGTTTTTAAGTTTTAAGACCGCACAGGCAAAGGACTAATTGGCAATCAGGAATCAAATAACCTCTTGGCAGCGGAGGTGGCGAGATGGACAAAAAGGTTATTCTCCTGGTGGAAGACGATCCCGATGACGAAGCCCTGACCCTTCGGGCCCTTAAAACTAACAACGTTAGGAATAAAGTGGTAGTGGCCCAGGATGGTGTGGAGGCGTTGGATTACCTCCTGGGCACCGGCAAGCATGCCGACCGGGACCCGGAGGAAATGCCGGTGCTGGTTCTCCTGGATTTGAACCTCCCCAAGGTGGACGGGCTGGAAGTCCTGAGGCGGCTTAGGGCGGAAGAACGGACCAGTATCCTGCCCGTGGTTATCCTGACTTCCTCCGAGGAAGAACAAGATTTGATCAAAGGTTATAAATTGGGGGCCAACAGCTACATCCGCAAGCCGGTGAATTTTATCCGTTTCGCGGAAGCGATAAAACAATTGGGTCTATACTGGCTGGTATTGAACGAACCGCCGCCATTGCTGGGTAATAAACGATGAGCACGCCCATCAAAGTTCTCATGGTGGAAGACTCTGAGGACGACGCTAAACTATTGGTGCGGCAACTGCGCCGGGGGGGCTATGAGCCGCACTCCCTGAGGGTGGAAACCGCGGCGGCCATGGAGGCGGCCCTGGCCGGCCAGGCATGGGACCTGGTGATTTCCGATTACTCCCTCCCCCATTTCAGCGGTCTGGCGGCTTTAAAACTTCTAAAGGAAAAAGGGCTTGATCTGCCCTTTATCATCGTTTCCGGGAAGATCGGGGAACATACCGCGGTGGCCGCCATGAAAGCCGGGGCCCATGATTACATTATGAAGAACAACCTGGCCCGGCTGATCCCTGCCATAGAGAGGGAGCTCAAAGAGGCGGCAGGGCGGCAAGAGCGCCAGCAGGCGGAGAAAAATCTGGCCCAGCTCCAACGGCAGCATGAAATGATTCTGCAAGCCGCCGGCGAAGGCATTTTGGGGTTGGATTTGCAGGGGAAGGTAACCTTTGTGAATGCGGCGGCGGCGAAAATAACCGGGTATGAGCCGGAAGAAATACTGGGACAGGACTGCCATAAACTTATTCACTACGCCAGAGCAGATGGAACCCTTTATCCCCGGGAGAGTTGCCCCAGCCTTGCCGTACTGCAGAGTGGGGAAATGCGCTATGTGAGCGAGGAGGTGTTTTGGTCCAAGGAACATAAAAGCTTGGCGGTTGAATACGTAACCAGCTCCTTAAAAGAAAATGACCGGATAATTGGGGCGGTGATGATATTTCGGGACATCAGCGAACACAAGCGGCTCCAAGAGCAGTTTTTGCAGGCGCAAAAGATGGAAGCGGTGGGGCGGCTGGCCGGGGGCGTGGCCCATGATTTCAACAACCTGCTCACGGTCATCATGGGGTGCACGGATCTATTGATGCAGGAACTCAAGGAAAACGATCGTCTTCTCCTCTATAACACCGAAGTGATGAAGGCCGCGCACCAGGCGGTGGGACTGATTCAACAACTGCTGGCCTTCAGCAAGAAACAGATTATGGAGCCGCAAGTGGTGAATCTCAATGCCGTGGTGACGGACATGGAAAAAATGCTGCGGCGGCTCATCGGCGAAGACATCGATCTGGTAACCCGCACGGATGAGTCCTTGGGGATGGTGAAGGCGGACCCCGGCCAGATCAGCCAAGTCATCATGAATCTGGCGGTTAATGCCCGGGATGCCATGCCCCAGGGAGGTAGACTGACCCTGGAAACCGCCAATGTCGAATTGGACGAATCTTATGCCCTCAAGCACACTGAGGTGCGCCCCGGTCCCTATGCGGTGTTGACCGTCAGCGATACGGGCCTGGGTATGGATGCCGAGACCCAAGAACATATTTTTGAGCCCTTTTTCTCCACCAAAGAGCCGGGCAAAGGGACCGGGTTGGGGCTGTCCACGGTCTATGGGATCGTCAAACAAAGCAACGGGCATATCTGGGTTTACAGCGAGGTGGGGCGGGGAACGACCTTTAAGATTTACCTGCCCCGGGTGAGGGAGGAGGTCTCTGCTCCGTCTAAGAAGCGGCCGCCGGGAAACAAGCTGGAAGGAACAGAAACCGTGCTGGTAGTGGAAGATGAAGAAGTTTTACGGATGTTGATGGTGGAGGCGTTACAGTTATACGGTTACCGCGTACTGTATGCCCGCAACGGGGCCGAGGCCTTGAAGATGGCAGCGGATTACAACGCTCCCATCCATATCGTCTTGACGGATGTGGTAATGCCGCAAATGAGCGGACAAGAGCTGATACAACACCTAAGGGCGAATCGCCCGGAAGCTAAGGTGCTTTTCTCTTCAGGGTATGCGCCGGATACCATTTTCCACTACGGGGAGTTGGAGGGCGGGGCATACTTTCTGCAAAAGCCCTTCAGGTTCAAGGACCTGGTACAAAAAATAAGAGGGATTTTAGACGGAGAAAGTTAACGACAATGGGGCCTTATCAGAAAATGGATTCCGAGGGAAACGGCGGAGGGACAGTGGAAAAACCTCTCGAAATATTGATTATCGAAGATTCCCAGGACGATGCCGATCTGGTGGTGAGGGAAATGCGTCATGGGGGGATTGACTTTCGTTATCAACGGGTGGATACGGCTCCGCAGATGAATGCAGCCCTGGATAACCAGACCTGGAATTTGATCCTTTCGGATTACGATCTGCCCAAATTCAGCGGGCCTGCGGCGCTGCAAATAGTCAAGGAAAGGGGATTGGACCTGCCTTTCATTGTGGTGTCGGGGAAGATCGGGGAGGAAAAGGCAATCTCTTTCATGAAGTCCGGGGCCCATGACTACATCATGAAAAGCAATCTCTCCCGGCTGGTTCCAGCGGTGCAGCGGGAATTGCGGGAAGCGGAAGAGCGCCGGAAACGCCTCCGGGCCGAGGCCGAGCTCAAGGAAACCAAGAACCACCTGGAAAAGGTGTTGGAAAAAACCGCGGACGCCATCGGCATCGTGAATCAGCGAGGCTATTTCACTAAATGGAATAAAATGGCGGCACAGCTCTATGGTTACAGTTATGAAGAGATGAGCGGGATACATTTTACCAGACTTTACCCTGGCAAAAAGGCCATGGAAATCATGCTGGGCCAACTGCGGCGCGATGGTTTTATCTGCAGATATGAGATTGACATGCAAAAAAAGGACGGTAGTATCGCGCCTTTTGAGATTTCCATCAGTTTGTTGCGAGATGCAGATAGCAAAGTAGTGGGTAGTATCTGCGTGGCCCGGGATCTCAGCGAATTAAAAAAGACCCTGGCGGAAGTGACGCGGATGAATGAGCAACTCAGTCAGGAGATTGAGGAACGGCACAGAGTCGAGAAGGCCCTGGAAAACGAGCGACGCCGGTTCTTTGCCATTCTGGATGAACTACCCGGCATGGTCTATCTGCAAGCTCCGGATTATTCGATACTCTTTGCCAACCGGTATTTTAAAGAAAAGATCGGCAATCCAGAAGGGAAAAAGTGTTACCACATCTTCCATGACCGACATAAACCCTGTGAGATATGTGCGGTCCGGGAGGTGTTTGCCACCAATGCGCCGGTATTACGGGAAGTAAAAGGTCCTAACGGCCGCTTCTACCAACTACACGACTATCCTTTTACCGATATCGACGGTTCCCCCCTGATGCTGCAACTGGGCATAGATATTACCGAGAGAAAACAGGCGGAGGAGGCCCTTAGAGAGATTCAAGGCCAGCAAAAGGCCATCCTGGACAATATCCCCGATATTGCCTGGCTCAAAGATAAGGAAGGTCGGTATATTGCAGCTAACGAGCCTTTTGCCCAATCGTGTGGGGTAAGACAGGAAGATCTGGAAGGAAAGACCGACCTGGACCTGTGGCCCCGGAAACTGGCCGAAAAATACCGTCGGGATGACCAGGAGGTGATGAGAACGCTAAAGCGCCTGGTGCTGGAAGAGCCCATCGTCTATAAAGAAGGAAAATTTACCCAAGTTGAGACCATAAAAACGCCCATTCTCAATGACAAAGGGGAAGTAATCGGCACCTCCGGCATTGCCCGGGACATCACGGCACGTAAACAGGCCGAAGATAAACTGCGCCGGGCCCACCAGGAAATCGAGCAACTGTTCGAATCCATTCCCTTTATGATGATCGGCTTGTCGCCCGATGGCCGGATCTCCCATTGGAACCACGAGGCCGCCAAAATCTTATGGGTCAATGGGACACCAGCTACCGGGAATAAATTGCAGGATCATTCCTTGAGTTGGGAATGGGACAAGGTTCTCCAAGGCATGGAGAACTGTCGGGAGAAGGGTGCACCGGTGAGGCTGGAAGATATCCGGTACCAGCGGCCCGGCGGCAAAGACGGGTTCTTGGGGATCACTTTCAGCCCCATTATGGAAGAAGACAGCCGGATCACCGGGTTAATTCTCCTGGGAAGGGATATCACGGAACAGCGCCTGCTGGAAGCGCAGCTAGCCCAGGCCCAGAAGCTGGAGTCCATCGGCCAGTTGGCCGCGGGCATCGCCCATGAAATCAACACTCCCATTCAGTACGTGGGGGACAATATCCGTTTCTTGCTGGAAGCCTTTGAAGATCTGACGGCTTTGATGTCGGAGTATGGCAAGCTGCGGGCGGTGGTGCAGGGCGGGGAAGTAGCACCGGAAGTCATCAAAGAATTGGAAAAAGTCGAAGATCAAACCGACCCGGAGTATCTGGTGAAGGAGATTCCCAAGGCTATCGAACAATCCCTGGGGGGAGTGGCGCGGGTGGCCAAAATTGTCCGGGCCATGAAAGATTTTTCCCATCCTGGCATCGGGGAGAAGACTGCGGTGGATATCAATAAAGCCGTTGAGAGTACCATTACGGTAGCCCGGAATGAGTGGAAATACGTGGCAGAGATGGTCACCGACCTGGACCCCGGTCTGCCCCTGGTTCCCTGTCTGCCTGATGAGTTCAACCAAGTACTCCTGAATCTGATTATTAATGCTGCCCATGCCATAGACGAAGTAGTGGGTAAGGGCGAACAGAGCAAAGGAACCATTACGATCAGCACCCGTAAGGATGGGGACTGGGTGGAAGTACAGGTGAAAGACACAGGGGCTGGAATCCCTGAAGAGATCAAATCGAAGATCTTTGACCCGTTTTTCACCACCAAACAGGTGGGCAAAGGGACGGGCCAAGGGTTGGCCATCTCCCATTCGGTGATTGTGGACAAACACGGCGGAACCATCTCTTTCGAGACGGAGATGGGGAAGGGAACCACTTTCATTATTCGCCTGCCCTGGGGGAGTCTGGGGATTTGATGAGAGGCTTGAATGGGCATAAAAATTCTTTTCGTGGATGATGAGCCCAAAGTATTAGAGGCCATGCAACGGATGCTGCGCAGCATGCGGAAGGAATGGGAGACCGCGTTTGCCCTCAGCGGGCAGGAGGCGTTGGAGATCCTGGGCCGGGAGTCCTTTGATGTAGTGGTGTCGGATATGCGGATGCCTGGCATGGATGGCACCCAGCTGTTGGCGGAGGTGAAAAAGCGCTATCCCGACATCGTCCGCATCGTCCTCTCGGGGCAATCGGATAAAGAGATGGTGCTGAAATCCGTGCAGCCGGCCCACCAGTATCTGGCCAAACCTTGCGATGCCGAAACCTTGAAGTCCACCATCAACCGGGCCTGCACCCTAAGGGATTTGTTTACCGATAACGCTCTGCGGTTGGTGGTGTCCCAGCTGGACAGCCTGCCCAGCTTGCCGGACCTGTATGCGCAGATAATGAAAGAATTGCAGTCGGAATATTCCTCCATCCGCAAGATCGGAGAAATTATCTCCAAAGACATCGGCATGACCGCCAAAGTGTTGCAGTTGGTCAACTCTGCTTTTTTCGGGCACATCCGGCATGTTTCCAGTCCGGCCCAGGCCGCGGAGCTTCTGGGGCTGGAAACTATTAAAACCCTAGTACTCTCAGTGAAAATTTTCTCTCAATTCGACCGGTTCAATTTGCCCAATTTTTCTGTGAAAGGGCTCTGGGACCACAGTATGGCTACAGGGGTATTTTCCCGGACGATTGCTATTAGAGAAAAGCAGACCCAGGAAGTAATTGATGACGCCTTCATGGCCGGCGTGCTCCATGACGCGGGAAAACTGATCCTGGCGGCCAACTTTGCCCGCCAATACCGGGAGGTTATCGAGACAACCCAGCAGCGCCATCTTCCCTTATGGCAGGCGGAGAACCAGGTTTTCGGCGTCACCCATGCCAAGGTGGGGGCTTATCTTTTCTCACTGTGGGGCTTGCCTTACTCCATAGTTGAGGCCATCGCCTTTCACCATGACCCCAGCGCTGCCCCCCAGAAGGAGTTCGGCCCTCTCACCGCCGTGCATGCCGCCAACTATCTGGAACATCACCGCCGCCAGGGCGATGCGGATAAAGGGGAGGCCGTGGATTCGGCTTATTTAACCGCAATTGGGATGGTGGATCAGCTCGGATTCTGGGAGGAGAAATGCAGCAAGGCTATAAAGGAAGAGGAAGATGATAACTGAGAAAATTCTTTTCGTAGATGATGATGCCAATGTGCTGGCCGGTTACCAGCGTCAGTTGAGAAAAGGCTTCCACATTGATACCGCTCTGGGAGGGGAGCCTGGGCTGCAGGCCGTGACCCAAAATGGCCCCTACGCCGTGATCGTTTCGGATCTGCGCATGCCGGGCATGGATGGCATCCAGTTTCTGTCCCGGGTCCGGGAAATAGCGCCTGACAGCGTCCGCATGATGCTAACGGCTTTTGCAGATTTACAGACCGCGATCCAGGCGGTGAATGAAGGCAATGTTTTCCGCATCCTCACCAAGCCTTGTGAAACGGAG
The DNA here is from genome assembly GCA_016208235.1 of Deltaproteobacteria bacterium. Classification (GTDB taxonomy): domain Bacteria; phylum Desulfobacterota; class Desulfobaccia; order Desulfobaccales; family 0-14-0-80-60-11; genus SURF-52. Next base: position 1,344 of record JACQYN010000119.1, on the reverse strand, counting down.
ATACTGACCAGGGCCCTGGGGGCCGGACTATCTCAATACCGCTTGATCATGGCGGAGCGGGAACTACTTGAGCAGACCCTAATGGGCAGTATCAAGGTTCTGATCCAGATCCTGTCGCTTCTCAATCCTGAGGCCTTTGGCCGCGCCTCCCGCATCACCCGCTATGCCCGGGAAATCGCCGCCGTCTTGAAAGTACCGGAAGCTTGGCAACTGGAGACTGCGGCCATGCTTTCCCAGATTGGCTGTATTATGTTGCCGAAAACGGCATTGAAAAAAATCTACCACGGCCAACCCCTTAACCCCGAGGAAATGCAGGTTTTCACGATGCATCCCTTCATTGCTTCAGACTTGCTGAAAAATATTCCCCGGCTGGAAACCGTGGCCGAAATTATCGCCTACCAAACAAAACGCTTTGACGGATCCGGTAATCCGCAAGATCAGAGGCAAGGCAAAAAAATCCCTCTTGGAGGGAGGATTCTCAAGGTAGTGTTGGATTTCGACACTCTCAAAGTCTCGGGCCTCCAAGAAAGCGCCGCCATCATGGAGCTCAAGAAGCGCCCCGGCTGGTATGACCCGGCAGTGTTGGCGGCTCTGGAGGCCGTGATTTGGATTGAAGCCCGGTACACCGTACGCGAGGTTTCTATAGAGGAATTGGTCGACAGCATGATTTTGGATGACGACGTCTGGACCAAAACCGATACTTTGCTGATTACGAAAGGAGAGGAAATCTCCACCCTGATTCGCAAGCGTTTAAAAAATTTTGCAGAAACCGTAGGGGTAAAGGAACCGATCCGGGTCCTGGTACCCTTGCACAGCGGGAACTAAATTTTAGCCCCACTTTGGGGATAAGCTCTTAAAGGACATTACCCCCGCTCTGGTGGAGGGTTACAAACAGAAACGCCTTGCCGAACCATCAGGGCGCACCCCCAGCAAATTGACTGCCCCGGCCACGGTAAACCGGGAAGTGGCGTGCCTCAAGGCAATATTTAACAAGGCCATAGCCAACGAAAAAGCGGAGCGCAGTCCGTTTCAGGGAAAAAAGGTGAAGATGCTCAAGGAAAATAATGAACGGGACCGACTGCTAACCCCGGAGGAATACGTCCGGCTACAGGGACATGATTACTTCAGAATCATGGCGGCCAGCGGCCACAAGACCATGCATGTCTTCAAGCGGTACAACACGGTGAGCAAGGATGAATTAAAGTCCCTGGTGGGGGAAAATCGGTAACGATATTCACCTATATATTCACCAGAGGATTTTGGAGGCGAGGGAATGAAGGCTAACTATCTAAAATAACTGGAGGCGGCATCCGGATTCGAACCGGAGAATAACGGTTTTGCAGA
>JACQYN010000078.1 GCA_016208235.1 Deltaproteobacteria bacterium | reverse complement strand
GTGCCGGAACCAGAACGCGGAGAGATGGGTGAGGATGCGGCCCTTGTCCGGAATGGGTTCGGCCATGACCACGTCGAACGCCGAGATGCGGTCCGTAGCCACCAGGAGCAGGCGGTCCCCCAGGTCGTAAATATCCCGCACTTTGCCCTGGTGCCGGGGCCCCAAACCGGTTAAGGAAGTGGTCAGGACCGGCGCACTCATCGGGGTCTTCCCGGGGAAGCCGCGGCTTGGGCCGGTTTGGGCTTCAGTTGGGCCAGGCGAGGGGTAAGATGCTCCTGAGTCTTCAGACGTTTAGCCGTTTCCTCCGCCTTCTTTTTCTCGGTGAAAGGACCCAGGCGCACCAGGTAAGAGGTCTTCCCCTTAACCGTCATTTTGGTGACCTGGGCCTGGTACTTCTTGCCTTTCAGGCGCTGGGCCAGGGCCCGGGCCTGCTCCAGTTGGGAGAAGGTAGCAGCAATCACCAGGTATCTTTCTTCCTTAAGGGTGGGTTTCTCCCTTTTCGGGACTACAAGGGGGGCCGGGGGGGCCAGCGCCGCGGTGGGCCCGGGGCCGGGCTTGACCGCGGGGGCCGGTTCCACCGGGGTCGAAGATTCCGCGGTTTCCACCAGGGGTGGGCCGGCGTTCAGGCTCGGGGAGGCGGTGGGGCCGGTGGCCGGGGAAGGCTCCGGCGGGGAGGATGAATGCCGCTGCACCTGGACTCCCAGGAAGATCAGGACCAGCAAAATCCCGGCCAGGCCCAGACCCCACTTGAGGCGCGAGGCAGGCGCCAGGCGGGTCCGGAGGGGGCCCAGGGCAGTATAAAATTTTTCTCCGCAGAATTTGGCGGCGCTCCACACCTTCCCCAAGATGCCAGGGGCTCCGGAACCGAATCGCCGCCAAGTTGCCGGGGACTCTGCCGGTTCTTCCAGGAGCCAGTCGTCCCGGCTTCCTCCCGGCGGCAAATCCCGGAGTTGCCGGAGTTGGGTCAACAGCTCCCCGGCGTCGGCAAAGCGATCCTCCGGCTCCGGGGCCAGGCATTGGAGGAGCAGGTTCTGCAAGGGCAGGGGGATCTCCTCCAGGTCCACGGGCATGGCTTCCAGACGGTAAGGGAAGGGCTCATCGAAAGTCAGGGGATACGGCAGACTGCCGGCCAGCAAACGATAGCCCAGAACGCCCAGGGAAAAGACATTGCCGGCCGGGAACGCCTCTTCACCGCGGAGGACCTCCGGCGGGGTATATGCTTTGAACTCCAGGTGCTGGGCCTGTTCGTCATCTCCCGCGGGACAGGCGAAATTGGCCACCCGCACCTCCTCCCCTTGGAGGAGAATATGCAGTGGGTTGAGAGCCTGATGGGCCACCCCCCGTTGATGGGCGAAAGCCAGGGCCTGGCTAACCTGCTCCAACAGCCGGAGGGCTTCAGGCACGGAGAAGCGTTGCTTCCGGGAGAGGCGGGTCATCAGGCTTTCCCCGGCAAAGGGCTCTTCCACCAGGTAGACGCCGTCTTCGGCCTCCCCCAGGAAGAAGACGCCGAGGATGAGGGGATGCCGCAGGGTCAAAGACAAGACGGCTTCTCGGGCCAGAATTTTTCGGCCTGCGTCCCAATCCAGATCGGTGCGCGGGAGGATCTTCAGGGCGATTTCCGTGTGCAAGAGGCGGTCTGAAGCCAGCCACACCTCACCCCAGGGCTCCTCCCGAAGCCGGTTCAGCAGCTCGTATCTTTGCCCCAGTTCCTCTAATGATTCCTGGTCTTGCTGTGTGGAAATGTTCATCCCCCCCAGCCTTAGCGGCAAAATCGTCTTATAGACAGCCCGCCTTGCTCTTACAAAGCATAGCACAGAACTTGGGGACAAAAAAGGCCTTTTGAAACTTCTGAAAATGGGCTGGAGAGGGGAGGAGCCGGGGCCCGTAATTTAACGCCCCGCCCTCCCTCCCCCGAATTGGCTTCTGCTAATCATGCTCGCCAACGGTATTAAATTGAAATACGGCCACTATTTTGATACTTTAAAGGTAATTAAAAGTTTCCCGGATCTTCCCCATGTCCTTGGCCAACACCATAACCCTGGCCCGGCTGCCGCTGCTCTTATTGTTGGTGGCCTTTCTTTTTGTACCCCTCTGGCCGGTGCGCCTTTTAGGCCTGGGACTGTTGATCATCCTCTACCTGATGGATTGGTTCGACGGCTATGTGGCCCGGCTGCGCAACGAAGTCACGGAGATGGGCGCAGTGCTGGACGTGGCCCTGGACCGGGCGGTGGAGAACATCCTCTGGATCACTTTCATGTATCTGGGCATGGTTCCCTTATGGGTGCCCATCGTCTTTTTGGTCCGCTCTTTCATTGTGGACGGCATCCGAGGCGTGGCCCTGGCCCAGGGGAAATCGGGCTTCGGCATGATGCACTCCCCCCTGGGGCGGTTTCTGGTGGCTTCCCGTTTTATGCGCGCCTTTTACGGGCTGGCCAAGGCCGTGGTCTTTTGTTTTCTCTACCTCACCCACGCCCTGGCTCTGGAAGACCCGAAGATCCTGGTGACCTTGCATCCTTTGAATCAAAGTCTTATCTTCCTGACGGTGGGCCTCTGCGTGCTCCGGGGGATTCCCGTGGTGTTGGACGGCCGCATCTATTTCACCACCAAAGAAAAGCTGGGGTGAGCGTCGGGCTGACCGGTCCGGAAGCCTCATGCCGATTACAGGAACTCCCATGAGTCGCGTTGCCGCTATCTTCGATGTGGATCAGACTCTGATTCAGGGATACACCGAACGCCTCTTCTTCCGGTATCTGGTGCAACAGGGCCTGCTGCCGGTGCCCCGGGCTTTAAGTTACCTGGGCCGCCTGGCCTGGAAACCCCAGGAGCGGTTTCGGGATAAGACCTATCTCCAGGGCTTGCCGGTGGCGGAGACCATCCACCTGGCCCGAAAGTGCTATCAGGAGAATATTGCTCCCCGCCTGAGCGCCGTGGGGGTGGCCTGCGTCCGGGAGCACCAGGCCCAGGGACATGAGATCGTCCTGCTCACCGGCTCCCTGGCGTTTCTCACCGCGCCTCTGAAAGAGGAACTGGGCGCGGATTGGCTCATTGCCACTGAGGTGGTCCAGAAAGGCCATCTGTTCAGCGGTGAGGTCACCGGCCTCCATCCCCGGGGAGAGAACAAATTCCGCCTGCTCTTGGAGCTCTCCCGGGCACAAAACCTGGACCTCAGCCGGTCTTTTGCCTACGGTGATCATCTCCAGGATTTTCACCTCTTCCGCCGCATCGGCTACCCGGTGGCGGTCAATCCCTCCTGGCGCTTGAAGCGCCTGGCCCGGAGGCATCAATGGCCCATCCGCTCTTTTTGAGAGCGGAGGCGAACAGCCCCGGGCTGATTGACAGGGACCGGGTTTTAGAGTAGTTAAAAACGGGGTGGCCCATGAACGAAGCTCTGGTAAAGCAGTTGAAGCAACGGGTGGAGGATGAGCTGCGCCAGCGGGAGACAGCCATCCTGGAGTTCTGGCTCAAAGAGCTGAAAAGCATCCAGGGAAAACATCACAAGGAACTGGCGGCATTGCAAAACGATTTGAAAGCCTTTATCAGCCGGGCGGAGACCAGGCTGCGCCGCCTCAAAGAGGGCGTGAGTTGAGATTATATGTATGAATTAAAGATCATCACTTCGTTTTCCGCGGCCCATCGCCTGGAAAACTTCTATGGCAAATGCGAAGCCCTCCACGGGCACAATTGGAAAGTGGAAGTATTTCTTATGGGGGATAAGCTGGACGAGGCCGGGTTGCTCCAGGATTTCGGGGTGGTCAAGGCCCGGGCCCGGGAGTTGCTGGAGGAGATCGACCACAAGTATCTGAATGAACTGCCGGCCTTCAGCAACCAGAACCCCTCGTCGGAGAACCTGGCCCGTTTTCTGTTCCAGCGACTGGCCGCGGCCTTGAACCGGGACGGATTGAGGGTGAGCCGGGTCAGCGTCTGGGAATCGGATACCTCCTGCGCTTCGTATTTCCAGGATTAACCAAGCCTTGTTCAGGGCGATGTCGCTGAAAATTATAATTATTGCCGGAACGTTACCCTAAGCGGTTGAGCGGCTGCATCCTGAGGGACTGTGCTCAAGGACCATATTTCCAGGTTTGTGGAGGTCTTGCACCGGGAGCGGGTCTTCAACCTGCTGCTGGCCGTGACCTTGCTGGTCCTCATGGGGGGAACGGGCTTTTCTCTGTTGGAACCCCAGACCGGACCCTGGCTGGGCCGCTTCGGCAACGGAATCTGGTGGTCTCTGGTCACCCTCACCACCGTGGGCTATGGAGATGTGGTGCCCCAATCTTTCGGGGGACGCCTGGTGGGGGTGTGTCTGATGCTGGGAGGGGTGCTGAGCCTTTCGCTGCTCACCGCCACCGTGGCCTCGGTATTCGTGGAACGAAAGTTTCGTCGGGAGAGGGGTTTGGAAGCAATCAAGACTGCCAATCACATTTTGATCCTGGGCTGGCACTACGACGGGGAAGTTCTTCTGGACCAACTACTCCGGCGCCTGCCTTCGCCGATTCCGGTGGTGTTGGTCAATAAGCTCCCTCCGGAGCAATTGGAGGGATTGAAAGAAAGATATCCCACGTTTGATGTGCAATACCTGTGGGGGGATCCCTCCCGGGAGGAGATTCTGGAGAAGGCCAAAGTGCGCCTGGCCCTGAAGGCCATGATCCTGGCGGAACGGCAAGAAGGAGAAACCGCCGAGCAGGTGGACCAGCGCACCCTCCTCACCGCCCTGACCCTCAAGTCCTTGAATTCCAAAATACGGGTCCTGGCGGAACTGCTGCGGCCGGAAAACCGCGCTCACCTGGAGCGGGCCGGGGTGGATGAGGTCTTGATCCGGGGCCAATACGACAGTTCCCTGATGGCCGGGGCCTTGGCCTCCCCCGGGCTTTTCCACATCTTGGCCACCCTTCTCGTGGGGGGCGGCCAGGACCTGTGGGCCGTGGAGGTGCCCCCCCGGTTTCAGGGGCGGCCCCTGGGAGAGCTGGCCCAGGTCTTGAAAGAACGCCACCAGGCCTTGCCCATAGCCGTCTATACCGAGGGCCAGGCCCTGGCCCTGGAGGATTTGCTGTCCGGCGAACCTTCCGGCATCGACGAATTCATCCGCCGTAAATTCACGGAAAGCGGCATGACCCACCTCTTTGGCCGTACCAAAGTGGATTGTCAGGTTAACCCTGCGGACTCCCAGATTTTGGGGCCCCACCAATACGTGGTGGTCATTGCCCCCCGGCGGCCCGTCCTATGACCGAACCCTGCGAATTTCTCAAAAAGATTGCCCTGTTCCAGGACCTGGAAGATAACGAAGTCCAGGAAGTGCTGATACATACTTCCCCCCGAAATTTTTCCGCAGGGGCCGTAATCCTGCAGGAAGGGGAGACCGGGGACAGCCTGTTCATCATGTGCCGGGGGGAAGTGGAAATCACCAAGGCCCTGACCCTGGTGCTGGAAGAGGATACCCCCAGGGAAAAGGTGATGATCCGCCTCCGGGCCGAAGACGGAGTCTGCTTCGGGGAGATGGCCTTGCTGGAAAACGAGGCACGCTCCGCCACGGTCACCGCCAGCTCCGACTGCAGCCTCCTGGAACTCCACCAAAAAGATTTCCTGGCCCTGATCCAGGAAAACCCCCAGATGGGCCTGAAAATCCTGCTGCGGCTGGCCCAAGTGCTCTCCCGGTACCTGCGGAAAAGCAACCAGGACGTGATTAAACTCACCACCGCCCTGGCCATCGCTTTGGGGGGGTGAATTAGAGTGGCCAGTGGCCAGTGGTCAGTTTTTTTTCGCTTTTTTTAACTGACCACTGGCCACTGACCACTAATAAGAGGAGACTATGGCAAAGATTCTAGATCTCACGGGCTTGGCCTGTCCTCTGCCGGTGGTGCGCGCCAAGGAGGCGCTGGAGACCGAAGGTGACCGGAGTTTGATCGTGATGGTGGACAATATCGCGGCCAGGGACAACGTCACCCGGTTTGCGGAGAGCCGGGGCTGCAAAGTGGAGGTGGCCGCGGCCGGCAATTGTTATCACCTGACTATCCAGCCCCCGGCGGGAGGGACGGCTGAGAGTTGTGTCTCGCCCGCTGCGGCCCAGACGGCGTTGGGCACGGTGGTGGTCTTTGCCTCCGACCGCATGGGCGAAGGCGACCCGGAGTTGGGGGCTATCCTCATGCGGGCCTTCGGCCAGACCCTGGTGCAGATGGAAGTGCCCGGCAAATTGCTCTTCTATAATCGGGGCGTCTTCCTGACCCTGGATGATTCCCCGGTGCTCGCCGAACTTAAAGGACTGGAGGAGATGGGGGTGGAACTCCTGGTCTGCGGCACCTGCCTGGACTTCTATAAAGTCAAGGAGCGCCTGGCCGCGGGCAAGGTCTCCAACATGTTCACCATCCTGGAGTCCCAGATGCAGGCGGGGCGAATCATCAGGCCGTAAATAGTGAGCAGTGAGCAGTAAGCAGTTTCTGCTTACTGCTCACTGCTTACTGCTTTCTTTTGCTCCCTCCTCCAAAGTCATCTTCCTCACAAGGCCCGCATAAAGGCCGTCAGGTCTTTCTTCTCCTGGGCGCTCAGCTTGGTCCCGGTCACCAGGTTAAAAAATTCCACTGTGTCTTCCAGGGTCAAGAGGCGGCCGTCGTGGAGGTAGGGGGGCGAATCTTTGATGCCCCGCAAGGGGAAGGTCTTGATGGGCCCGTCCGCGGAGGCCATGCGGCCGTTGACCATCTTGGGCTTGAAAAAGCGCTCGGCTTTGAGGTTGTGCATCAGGTTGTCGGTGTAGTAGGGAGGCACGTGGCAGGCGGCGCACCGGCCTTTGCCGAAGAAGACGTCCTGGCCCCGCAATTCCTCTTCCGTGGCCTTTTTCGGGTCCAACCTGCCGAAGACGTCCAGTTTGGGCGCCGGGGGAAAGTCCAGAAGCGCCTGGAACTCGGCCATGAAATGCACCTGGCTGCCCCGCTCCAGGATATTGACCCCCTTCTTGGTGGCGATCACCGGATCACCGTCGAAGTACGCAGCCCGCTGTTCGAATTCCGTAAAATCCTCCACTGATTTCAAGGCCCGCTGGGAGCCGAAAAGGCGCTGGATGTTCACGCCCCGTAAAGAGGGCGTATCCAGGCGGTGCCGGAACTCCTGGGGCCGGATGTCCCCCACCAGGTGGGTGCCGGCGTTGGTGTGGCCGTTGGCGTGGCAGTCAAAGCAGGACACACCCTGGCTGGGGAGCTCCGAGCGGCGGTCGTCCGTCTGGTTGAACTGCTGCTGCATAAAAGGGGTGACCAGGAGCCGCAGCCCCTCCAGTTGCTTGGGGTTGAGGATGCCGTTGAAGAGGTCCTGGTGATTCATGATGGTCACCAACTGGCCCTTGGACACGTCGCCCAGGTCGGGCCTGGTGGTCAGGTAGATGGGCGGGGGGAACTCCGGGAGAAATTGGTCCGGGAGGTCAAAATCCAGGTCGAAGCGGGTGAGGTCCCGGCCCGTTTGCTTTTTGATTTCGTTAATATGGAATTTGG
>JACQYN010000118.1 GCA_016208235.1 Deltaproteobacteria bacterium | reverse complement strand
GCGGTTTCACGGGCCTGTTCCAGGGCGCTCACCGGCGTGGGGAAATGGTTCTGCATCTTGTACAGGGGGTAGAACCGGGAGAAGTGCAAAGGCGTGAGGGGGCCCAGTTCATCCCGGATCCAGGCGCACATCTTGGCCAGGGTCTCCGGCTGGTCGTTCATTTGGGGGATGACCAGGTTGACGATCTCCAGGTGCACCCCCTTTTGGCGCAGGGTCTTCAGGGTGCGGAGCACCGGGGCCAGTTCGCCCCCCACCAGGTCCCGGTAAAATTGGGGGTCGAAGGACTTGAGGTCGATGCAGGCCGCGTCCAGGACTTCCGTAAGGGTTTGTAGGGGCTCGGTATTGATGTAGCCCGCGGAGTGGCAGGTGTTGAGGAGGCCCGCTTTCTTCCCCAGGCGGGCCGTGTCCAGCATGTATTCATAAAAGATCAGGGGCTCCACGTAGGTGTAGGCGATGGAGGGGCACTTTCCTTCCTGGGCCGCGGCCACCACCTTTTCCGGGGGGAGAACGAAGTTGTAGGTCTTTTCCGGCCGGGCCTGGGAGATCTCCCAGTTCTGGCAGAACCTGCAGTGCAGGTTGCATCCCGCAGTGGCGATAGAGAAGGACAGGGTGCCCGGGAGGACGTGGAAAAAGGGCTTTTTCTCAATGGGGTCCAGATGCACCGCGCAGGGGTTGCCGTAAACCAGGGTGAAATATTTCCCGCCCCGGTTTTCCCGGACCAGGCAATCTCCCCGTTCTCCATCCTTAACCTCGCATTTGCGGGGGCAGAGCCGGCATTCCACCAGGCCTTTGGCCACGGCGTGGTAGTAGAGGGCAGGGTGGGGTTGAATGAAGCCGGAGCGCATCTCCTGGGCCGGAGCGGGGGCAGGTGGCAGGGCCAGGAGGGCCAGGGCGCAGGCGCTGCTCTGGAGAAAAGCGCGGCGGCTGCACTGCCGGCACAGCCAGGGCGGCGGGCCGGTCCTCATCTGCCTTTGCCTTCCATGGTCGGGGGCCTCAAAGGGGCTCGAAATGGGCCTGAACCCGAGATCCACCCCTGATTTTCAGGGGAGGAATCGGGAGTATTCCCTGTTTCAGGCGCTGGTACCCAGGGGGCGAATTAGGTGGACCTGATGCCGTTGATGCGGTTGCGCAGCACCCCGGAGGTCTTGAACACCACCACCTTGCGGGCTCGCAGGATGAGATTTTCTTTGGTTTGAGGGTTTCTGCCCCGGCGGGCGTTTTTCTGCCTGACCGAGAACTTGCCGAAGCCGCTGATGAGCAGGTCTTCACTCCGGGCCAAGGAATCCTTCATGAGGTCCAGGACCCGTTCCACCACTGCCCGGGATTCTTGTTTGCTCAGACCTACCTGGGTCTGCAGACGGCTGATCAATTTTTCTTTGGTGAGGGCCATAGGCTTGTTCTAACCTTTTGTTAGCGGCTAAATCTGTAGCTTATATAATGGCTTAAACAAAAATCCGTGTCAAGTATTTTTTGCCCTATTATTCAGGGGTGAATATGGGACTCCTTGGGCGGCGGCAAAGGCCGCCTCAGACCGAAGCCCAGGGCCCGGAACTGGCAGGCGTCCAGGCACTTCAGACACATGATGCATTCCCGGCTGTCTCTCTGTTCATGGGGCGCTACCCCGGTGGGGCAGACCCGCACGCAGGCCCGGCATTCGACGCAATTTCCCTCGATAAACTCCAATTGCACCAGGGTCATCCGGGTAAATAAACTGTAAAAAGCTCCCAGGGGGCAAAGGATGCGGCAGAAGGGGCGGCTGATAAAAATGGCCAGAATGACGATGGCCACCAAAATGGTGATCTTGTTCCAGAAGTAAAAACCCAGGGTGGTCCACAGTGCAGGTTTGAGGGCCACCAGGGGGAGCGCCCCCAACATGGTGCCCGCGGGGCAAAGCAGCTTACAGAACCAGGGTTGCCCCAAACCATATTGATCCAGCAGGAAGAAGGGCATGAGGATCACCATCACCACCAGCACCCCGTATTTCACCCACCTCAAGGGGGCCCAGAGATTGAACTTGGGCGAGGGAATTTTGTTGAGCAGGTCCTGGATGAAGCCGAAAGGACAGAGCCAACCACAGGGCAGGCGGCCCACCAGGGTGCCGATGAACCCCAGATAGCCCACCACCATGGCCCCCAGGTGCGGGATGCTGCCCGGGGTAATATAACGCAGGCTGGCGACAAAATTCTGCACCGCGCCTACCGGGCAGGAGAGCAGGGCCGCGGGGCAGGAATAGCAATTGAGGCCCGGATGGCACACCGCCTTCAAGGGGCCCTGGTAGATCACCGAGCCCCAGGGAAAGAGCAGATAAGCGTTGGTTCCCAGAGCCACCACGGTCTGGATCAGCCACCTGAGAGCGACCATCAACCCACTCCGATGCAGGACAGGCAGATGGTGTTGCCCAGGTTCATGAGGTACTCCAGGTCTCCGGTATTGATCCCCAGAATGAAGAGGGCGGTAAAAATGATCACCAGCCAGATCGCTTTTTTGGGCATGCGTGGACCTCTAATAAATAGCTTACAGCTTTCAGCAGTCAGCTTTCAGCTTTTTTTAAAGCAAGATTTGAAATTAAGATCGGAATCCTGGTTTATCTCAATTTGAGACCTCTGCGAAAGTCTTTAAAATGTCATTCTGAACGGAGCGAAGCGGAGTGAAGAATCTCGTATTTTAGCGCCCAGGATTTCCAATCTGGGTGGAATCATCGGCACCATCTGGAAAAGCTGTACTGCCAAAAACGAGATTCTTCGGTCGCTCCGCTCCCTCAGAATGACAGCTGAGTAGGCTTTCGCAGAGGTCTCAATTTACAATCAAACTCCATATTCTTTTAAGCTGACAGATGATAGCTGACAGCTTAGTACCCCTGCTCCTCCCTCCACACGACCAGAAAAATCAAACAAAACCCTCCTTGAGCGCAGCAATAGCGGCGTCCACCCGTTCCCGGGCTTCGGGGGATTCCCGGCGGAGGGCGTCCCAGGCTAATTCGGCCTTTTCTTCCAGGGGTTCGGGAAGAGAGCCGTAAACCGCCAGGAAAGACCGCCGGCGCTGCCGCAGCCGGAAAGCCAATCTCTCCGACTCCGGTTTTTGTAAATAATCGTCGATCACCTGCAATATTTTCTCTTTATCCTGGGGCAGTTGCCCTTCTACGCCATACAGCAGGTTGGACATCTGGTCGGAGACCAGATACGAGTGGCAATGCAAGTTGGCGATCAGCAAGGCAATCTCCGCCACTACGCCGTCTTCGGAGAGTTCGGTGAAGAGTCCCTCCTTGCTTTGGGCCAACAGGGGGGAATGGCGGCGCAGGGCCAAACTGCGCAGGCGGATGAAAGCCGGGTTGATGGCGGTCAACACCGCGGCGCTGTCCAGGGCATGCCTCTCGGAAAAATCCTTGCCCCCCAGGCCGGGCATGAGGTATTCGCACAGCGAGATGCCCGCGGCCACCACCTTTTGGCCGCCTTCCACTTGTTTCCGGGCGGAGACTCCTTTTTTCATCCGTTTGAGCACCGCGTCGCAGCCGGATTCCAGACCCACGTGCAACCGCAGCAGGCCCGCCTGGCGTAATTCACTTAATTCTTCCAATGACTTGCGGTAACAACTCTGGGAGCGGGCATACGCGGTGACCCGCGCCACCGTGGGGAAGGCCGCGCGCAGATAGGTGATAACCTCCAGTAAATCCGGGGTGCGCATGATTAAGGCGTCCGCGTCCTGGAGAAACACGGTTTTGGCCCCGGCATGGAGCCAGTTAGCGACGTTGTGGAGATTTTGCCATTTAAGGGTCAGATTCCCGGCACTTTCCCCATAACGCCGGGGGTTGCCGGCCCAGAGAGAGCGCACTGCCTGGGAACTGATCTCCCGGACCCCACCCCGGGCGGCAACGGCTTGCAATTCCTCATACAGAGTCCGGGCCACCTCGATATCTTTCTTAATCTCCGCCACCGGCCGGTAACTGAATTTTTCCCCCCGGTAGGTGCCGCAAAACTCACACCGGTTCCAACTGCAGTTCCTGGTGGTGCGGATCAGCAGGGAATGGTCGCTGCCTTCGCTGGGGGGGCGGATGGGGCCCATCTCAAAGAAAAAATTTTCCCCGTCTAGGGCCGGCGTGCAGTTATCCTGAAGGTTTGGAGAAATCATGAAAATATTTTTGGATCAGGGACCAGGATTGTCAATATGGGCGAACTTCCCGGAGGAATTCTGGGCGAAGTTTCTGAAATTTATCAAAAATAGTGCGTGATGAATTGTTTCATTATATCCAAAGGCTTCGAAGCCGGGGGAAAATTTTTGCAGTTTCTGGATATTTTCTTGACAAAGAGAAATATATGAATATTATTATATTCTAATATTATGAAAAGCAAATATAAAGCCGAACGTCTGGAAAAGGCGGCCCGGTGTTTACGGACCATGGCCCACCCCTTAAGGCTGATGATCATTCACCTCCTCAGCCAGAGGGAATATTCCGTACAGGAGCTGGAAAAAGAGCTGGAGGCTTCTCAATCCAGCATCTCCCAGCATCTCAATCTCTTGAAAGACAAGGAGATTGTGGCTTCCCGGCGGGCGGCCCAACAGGTCTTCTACCGCCTGAACAACCCCCGCTTTATGGATCTCATCTCCCTAACCCGGGAGCTGTTTTGCAAGGAATAAGCCGGAGGAGGAAAAGGACCTGGGCGCGGGTTTCCCCGCCCGTCCCGGCTACCTCCCTTAGAAACACTTTTTAAAGGAGCAAGACATGACCAAATACACCCCGCAGCGCACCCTGGATTGCCGGGGGGACGTCTGCCCCATGCCCCTGCTGAAGACCAAGAAGGCCATGGCGGAATTGGCCAGCGGCGAGATTTTGGAGATAGTGGGCACCGATCCTGGCTCCAAAAACGATCTCCCCGCTTGGGCCAACCGCACCGGCAACCTTTACCTGGGAGACGAGGAAGAAGGCAGCGTCTTCCACTTCTTTCTCCAGAAGAAATGAGGCCCGAGATGACCGGACCCTTAGGCATCATGGTGACTACCCGGGGTTCCCTGGATCATCTCCTGGGGGTGGTGGCCGCCGCGGAAAAAAGGGGCCTGAAGGTGGAGGTCTTTCTCAGCGGCGAGGGTGTGCTGGTCACCCAGGACCCCCGCTTTGCCCAACTCGCGGGCCGGGCCCGGTTGGCCCTTTGTGAAGTGAGCTTCCGGGCCTTAGGCTTGGAGGGGGACGTGCCGGGCATGGGGTTCAAGGATTTTGCCACCCAGGCCCGCCACGCGGCCATGGTGGAAGACTGTCCCTATTACCTGGTGCTGTAGAGGAGTAACACCATGAAAAAAGTCGCAGTAGTGGTGCGCCAGCCCCAACGTCAGTACGAGGCCCTGCGCACCAGCCTGGGATGCCTTCTGGAGGACCATGAGGTGAGTTACCTGGTGCTGGATGAGGAGATCCACCCGGATGAGGCCTTTTCCGACAACCTGGGTTTTTTGGACGAAATGGAAGGCCGGCGCTACAGCAATCAGCCGGCCAACGTGGAAAAGCACGGTTTCACCTCCTTAAGCCTGGCGGAGATGGGGGAGCTTCTGCGCGGGCAGGATATTATTATTCCTTTTTGAGGCAGCTTATGAAAATTCTCCATGTCTTTCGCCACCCCCCCGATCCCGTTACCCGGGAACTGGCAACCATCCTCTCCCGGGACCGGGAGGCCGCGGAATTTTTTCTTTATCAAGAGCCGGTGGATTATGACCGGTTGCTGGATTTAATCACCACCCACGACCAGGTGATCTCCTGGTGGTAACAAGGAGCAAACATGAGTCATCACGATGAACCTCAAACCGCTTCCGGCGGCGGTCCGGCCTTATCTCCGGAACTTCAGGCCCTGATTGCCGAACAGGTGCGCCTGCAGGTGGCCGGGGAACTCAAGCGCCTGGGCCTGGACCCGGCCCGGCCCAAACGCGTGGCCCTCATCGCCTCCAAAGGCACCCTGGACATGGCTTATCCGCCCCTGATCCTGGCCACCACCGCCGCGGCCATGGACATGGAGGCCGCCATCTTTTTCACTTTCTACGGCCTGGAGATCGTCAAAAAGAGCAAATCCGCCCACCTCAAGGTGCCGCCCCTGGCCAACCCGGCCATGCCCGTGCCCATGCCCAACATCATCGGGGTGCTCCCGGGCATGACCCGCATGGCTAGCTGGATGATGCAGGATTGGATGAAAAAGGGCGGGGTGCCCACCATCCCTGATCTGCTGGACATGGCCAAGGAAAACGGGGTGCGCCTCATCGCCTGCCAGATGTCTCTGGACGTGTTGGGGATCAAAAAAGAAGACCTGCTGGACGGCCTGGAATTCGCCGGGGCCGGCGCGTTTCTGGACTTCGCCGCGGACGCGGATATTACCCTGTTTGTATGAAAATAATTTGAGGGAGGGGGCCAGGGAAACCACAGGCGGGACGCCTGTGGCTACCGGCCCCTGCCCACTCCCTCAGACTCCCTCCCCTAACCCCCTACATATATGGTGGGGCGGGCCTCCGTGCCCGCCTTTAGATCATACCCCTACCGCCACCAGCCGGATAAAAGGGACCCCGACCCCTGGCCCCTGTCCTTGGCCGTGCTTATAATAGGCCTACGGGTTCCGCCCCGGTACTTCTCATTTCTTTTGACAATCTTATTTATTTAACGAAAAACCAAAAACCAAAAACGTCATTAAAGAGGGCTTAAATGGGGAAAAAGGCCTTGATCGTGGCGGACATGCTCCGGGATTTCATGGAGCCCCAGGGGACCCTTTACCTGGGGGCTGAAGCCCGGGAGATCATCCCCTTTGTGGCCCGGAAGATCGAGGAAACCCGGGCCGCAGGCGGGGTGGTGATTTATGTCGGGCACCCGGGGCGCGGAGATCATTCCCGAACTCCAGGTGCTGCCCGGGGATTACCGGGTGGAAAAGACCAGCTATAGCTGTTTCCATAACACCGAGATGGACGCCGTCCTTAAACGGGAGCAGGTGGAGCGGGTGGAGATCGTGGGGGTGTGCACTTCCATTTGCGTCATGGAAACCGTGAAGGAACTCTTCGACCGGGACATCCCCCGCCTGGTTTACCGGGAGGGCGTGGCCGACTTCGACCCCGAAGGCCACGCGTTCGCCCTGAAATACATGCAGCGGGTCCTGGGGGCCGAGGTGGTTTGATGGCGGCAGCGGTACTCCAACTTTTCCCGGAAACACATATTCTCTGTCGGTCCCTATCAGTTGCCTATTACCGTGTGCCGCCACTGGAGTAAATTTATTTAGTTTTAAGGCACTTACTCCCTCCCCCTTGAGGGGGGAGGGCTGGGGTGGGGGTGAAATTTTTGGGAACAGCGCCAATTATCCCCCTCCCCCAACCCCTTGCCAGGTTTTTTAATCAACTTAATTCCCGAATAAGTTTGATCCCTTCCCTGAACCCCGGCTGCAGCACGTCCGCCAGGAAGATGTTAAGGCCCGCGCCCGCCAGCATACCCAGGCAGGTTACCTCCACCTCCAGGGGATAAACCCGGCGCAGGTGGCTGCGCAGATTGGACAGCCCCGCCATGGTGCGCGCGGGTTCGGGAAAGATGGCGCCTGCGGCCAGCAGACGCACGGTTTTGATACACTCCCGCACCTGCTCCCAGGCGTCGGGCCAACTGAGGTTGGGGAGCACCGGGTCGAAAATCAACTGCTCCGCAGCCAGGCCCGCGGCCAGGGCCCGCTCCCGCAGCTCCACGGCTAGAGCGATTTTGCCTTCCAGGGTGGGGGCCGGAAAAGAGCGTTCATCCAGGAGCAGCAGCACCAGGTCGGTCTGCTGGGCCGCGGCCACGGGGAGGATCTCTTCGAGTTTTTTGGGTTCCAGGGTCAGGGCGTTGAGAGTGGGTTTACTGCGACAGGCGGCCAGGCCCTTAGCCAGGACCGCGGCGTCAGGGCTGTCCAGGATCAAGGGCAGGTCCACCGTCTCCTGCACCGCTTCCACCATGAAGGCCATGCGCTCCTGGTGGCGCTTGCTGAGAAAGCCGGGATTAATGTCCAACATGGCGGCCCCGGCCTCCCGGCAGCGCCGGGCCAAATCCTGGAGCGGCCGGGGGTCTTGTTTTTCCAAAGCCGCGGCCACCACCGGGTTAAAGATCTGCAAATTATCCGCGGCCAGGAGCATTTTAAATACCCGTTTTCTGTTTTCCGTTTTCCGTGAAAAAAAAAAGAGATTCTGGCGGGCAGTGTCCGCTTACATTTTATCCTTCCATCAATTTTATCAGCAATTATTGGATGTTTCGAACATCAATTTAATCAGGCCTTTTAATTGACCCTTAATGGAAAATTGGATAACGTCCGATATTATTTCGATTAAGATAAATTTCATCCCAAAGGAGAGTGCCTGATGAATTGGCGTAAAGTCCTGGCGGTGCCTCTCGCAGTGGCTTTAGGGCTATTTATGAGCAATTCACTCTCGCTGGCCCAAAGCAGCAGTCAACCCACCGACCCCCAACAGAAACAGAAAGCCCAACAACAGCAGCAAAAGCAGGTGCAGCCCAAGCAAGACGGCAAGGCCATGCAGCAGTTAAAAGGCGTTGCCGGCCAGGGTCCCGGTGGCTCCGGCACTTATGAAGGGCAACGTTTTGACGGCGGCCCGGGCAGCACTTTGAATGAGCCGGTGCCGATAAAACCCCAAAAGGTCCCTCCGGTGCCGCCTGGCAAACAGGTGGCACCCACCACTCCTAAGCCCAAAACCCAGACCCCCGCGGCTCAACCGGCCAAGACCCAACCGGCCAAGACCCAGCCCCAGTCTCAGCAATTTTCTGATTGGCAAAAGAAAACCCAGCAGGAGCAGGCTGATTCTGTAAAGAGGCAGCAGGAGCAGATCCAGAAAATCAAACAGCAGGAACCGAAGCCCACCAAGGGCCTGAAAACTACGGCGCCCCCACCGCCGCCGGGCACCAAGAGCCCAACGCCCGCGACTCCACCCCGCTCCATGGTGACCCCGTCGACTTCGACTTACCGTTCAACCCCGACGCCGCCGCCTGCCACGGTGCGGCCCACACCTACACCTACGCCCAGTCGCCCGGCCTCCCCGCCGCCTGCCGCGGTGCGGCCTACACCGCCGCCGTCCCGTCCGGCCTCGTCCCCGCCCACCTTGAGCCGGCCGACACCGCCGCCGGCGCCGCAGGTGCAAAGGAGCACCCCCAGTTCTTCCAGCTCCTCCAGCACGCCCAGCAAGTCCAGCTCCAGTTCCTCCAGCTCCAGCAGCTCTAGCTCGTCAAGTTCCAGTTCCTCCAGCAGCAAGAAGAAGTAGCGGTAACCTTTTAGAATAGAAAAGCCCGGCTCAGGCCGGGCTTTTTTTGTTTGGGTTCTGGGGGGAGGAGGCCAGCCGCCTTAGGCCCCTGCCCCCTCCCCCAACCCCATACAGGGGATGGGGAGGGGAGTAAATGGGGAACAGCGGCGCCCGGCTGTTATTGAGCAGGCGAGGGCGCTTGCTCCACCTTCCCCCGCTTTTCTCTTAAATCATTTTGCAAATCCCCGGGCTGCCAGGGTGGCCCCGGCCTCCCGGAAGGCCTGGCGGCCCTGGGTCTCGGCCTGCACAAGTTGCTGGGAGAAATCTTGCCTGCGCGATTCATCCTCCACTAGAGGGAGATTGGCCCAGGCGATGTGGTAGGCCCCCAGGAGCGCGGCTCCCAGAAACTCCCGGGCCACCTGGAGGTCGGAGACCAGGTGTTTTCTACAGCGCGCCCCGGCCCAGGCCACCAAACCCAGGGCTTCCCGGGCCCGGGCCATGATTTCCTGAGGTACTTCCAGGGCGTATTTAATGGCCTCCTGCCACTCCGGACCCTGGCAGCCGGAGGCCCGAACTTGCGCCATCTGCGCGTAAGCCCGGACGTCCTCCTCCCGGAGGCGGTCCAGATCCTCGCTCAATTGCTTTATCTGCTCTAACTTTTCTTCCCAAACCTGCCGGTCCCCTTGGTTTGCGGGCCGCTGGGCCTCCAGTTGCGCCACTTTCTCCAGTAGCGCCAAGGCTAACATGCCGCCATACGCAGCCGCGGCCCCGCCCCCGGGATCGGGTTGGGGTTGGGAGAGTTGTTCTAAGAATGATGAGGTCACAGGTCCATTACCAGGATTGGCCGTCCGTATTAATTAATCCTTTTCTACTTCCTTTGCCTGGAGTGGAGGAAGTGGTTCAAAATCATCCGGCCAGCGTGTAGTCTCATCCCAAAGCGCGTAAGCCGACTGCTCGGCAGTAAGGCCACTGGCCCACCGTAAATCCGCTCCCCGGAGGTTGGCCTTCTCGAGATCTGCACTTTGGAGATTGGCATTCCCGAAACGTGCGTTGCAAAAGTTGGCTCCCAAAAGGTATCCTAACCTTAAATTAGCATTATTAAGAAGAACTCCATTAAGGTTGAGCTCATGCATGTCGGCTTGGGCCAGATGAGTGGCCGTCAAATCCAGAGACCGCTTCTCCCCCTTCTGAGCGTAGTCAACAGCCGTACGGCCCAGGACGGTGAGCACCGCCTGAATGTCGGTGGGGGGCTTTTCTGGGGGCGCCGGGGGTGCGGTTTTTTCCGCAGCTTCCGGTGTGGCCGCAGGTTCCTCTTCCTTGGCTTTTGCCACTGGCGCTTCTTCCCTTAGAGGAGCATTTTCCCGGACGAACGCGGTGAGGACCTCCATGATGGTCCAGTGGTCTTTGGGCGATTCCCGGGCGATGCGCTCCAGGGCGTAAATGCCGCCCAGGCGTATATGAATGTTCCCGTTGCCCAGTTGCTCGATAGCCTTGACGTAGAGGTCGGTGAGTTGCTGCTCCCGTTCCACCTCTGCCTGATCACGCATGGCCTTGGAGCGCACCCAGGCGATGTACAGGCCCCATAGGATAAAGACGCCCCCCACGATCTGGGCCACGGTCTTGCGGTTTTCGTTGATCTGGTGCAGCCGGTCCTTGAGGGACAGGCCCGATACCGGCACTTGCCAGTGGGGGATAAACCAGATGATGAGGACTATGACGAGAATTCCTAATGTTCCGGCGACTAACGGGTATCGCCGCGGCGCTTGGCGGCAAAAATCCGCCACCGCTTTTCTCACCTGCTGGTCCAGGTCCTGGGACATGGCCTCGGCTCCCTAAGTTGCTGAGAAACTTGAAGCATTAGTAGAAGATGCGGGCAATTTTGGCAAGACTTTTCTCAGTTCCCGTAGGGGCGAACCTTGTGTTCGCCTGGGGAATCGTGGGCGAACACAAGGTTCGCCCCTACAGAACATGTCGTTTGCAGGTAAATCAGCATGAGATAGGAGACCCAGCGAGTTGACCGCACAGGCTGGAAGCCTGTGCCACCAAAGCTTATGGGATTGGGGGAGGGGGTGTGGGCATAAGCGTTAACATAAGGCTTTTTGTCATTCTGAGCGCAGCGAAGAATCTCTCATTTCGTAGGAAAATTAGAGATTCTTCACTCCGCTTCGCTCCGTTCAGAATGACAAATATTGTTTAAGTTAGCGCCTGTGGCGGGTATAGGGGAAGGGGGCTAAGGTCCACAGGCGAGACGCCTGTGCTACCGGCCCTTAGCCCCCTCCCCCACATCTCACCTCACTCCACCCCGCCGCAAACCCCGCAGCGGGTGCAGATTTCCGGGCGGCAGGGGGGGGTCTCCTCCCCGGCCAGGGCCTTTTGGTATTCCTCCCACAGGTATTCTTTATTCAGGCCGTGGTCGATGAAGTCCCAGGGGAAGAGTTCGTGCTGGAGGCGTTCCCGGAGGGTGAAGAAGTCCGGGTTGACGGGGCTTTCCCGGAAGGCCCGGGTCCAGTTGGTGCGGTGCGCGGCCAGGAGCAGGTCCCCCACCCGCCGGTCGCCCCGGGACAAAAGGGCCTGGACATAGGCCCATTTGGGGAGGTCCGTGTTCACCCGCACCTCTTTCATCCCCTGGAGCCCCTGGCGCACCAGTTTCAGGCGCTTTTTCAACTCCCCCACCTCTAAAAAGGGGGTCCATTGGAAGGGAGTGAAGGGCTTGGGCACAAAGGAGGAGAGGCTGAGGGTGATCTGGCCCAGGCGCTTTTTGCCCCGGGAGTCCTTGATTACCCGGTGTTCCAGGTGCTTCACCAGGCGGGGGATCTCCTCCACGTCCTCCAGGGTTTCGGTGGGGAGGCCCACCATGAAATAGAGGCGCATCTGGGAGATACCCGCGGCATTAAGAGCGATGGCGGCCTGGGCCAGGTCTTCTTGGGTAAGGCCCTTGTTCAGGACCTGGCGCAGACGTTCGCTGCCCGCGTCCGGGGCCAAGGCCAGGGTGCGCACCCCCCCTTGGGCCAGCAGCCGGAAGAGTTCTTCATCCACGGAATCGGCCCTTAAAGAACTGATACCCAGGTCCCCGCCCGCGTCCAGGACCTTGCGGCACAAATCCTTAACCCCGGGGTGATCGGAGACCGCGGCGCCCAACAGACCGACTTTCCGGGAATTTTGTAAGCCCTCCAAAATTTGGGGGTATAAAGACTCCGCGGCTCTCTCCCGGGGCGGGCGGTAGATGAAACCCGCGGCGCAAAAACGGCAACCCCGGGAGCAGCCCCGGCCGGTCTCCACCAGGAACATCTCCCCCCATTCGCTCTGGGGCGCCAGGAGGTGGCTGTGGGTAGGGTAGGGGGCCAGTTCGGGGAGATGGGGCGGCCTCACCCGGGGGGGATAACCGGCCTCCGGCGTGAATGCGGATAGGGAGCCGTCCCCGGAGTAGTGGGGCTGATAACCTTGAGGGACATAGACGCCGGGGACCGCCTGGGCCAGTTCCCGGAGCAATTCTTTTCTCTCACGGGCGCCGCTCGCTTCCGCCAGGAATTGAAAAAAATCAACCGCACCGGCCTCCCCCTCCCCCAGGAAAAAGGCGTCCACAAAAAGGGCCAAGGGTTCGGGATTGAGGAAGGTGGCCACGCCTCCGGCCAGGATCAGGGGGTCGCCGGGGCCTCTATCCCTGGCCAATAAGGGAATCCGCGCTCCTTCCAGAATTTGCAGGACCTGGGGATAATCGCCCTCAAAAGAGATGGAAAACGCCACCGCGGCAAAATCGGTGAGGGGCCGCTGGGATTCAAGGGAAAGTACAGGGGTGCCGGTGCGCCGGTGCTCCTCCCACTCCTGGGGTCCGGGCAGGAAGGCCCGCTCACAGACCAAACCGGTCTGGGAGTTGAGCAGGTGGTAAATCACCTGAAACCCCAGGTTGCCCATGGCTACGGGATAGATGTGGGGGTAAACCAGGGCCACGGGCCAGCGCGCGCCCCACTCCCGCGCATGTGCGCCTTTTTCCTGGGACAGTAGCTTTTTCAGGCGTGCCTTGATCTTGGCGGACATGGAATAGCTTTTTGAGGATAATCCTGCGATTTGCGAACCAAAGAGGGGCGGTTTTAAACCGTCCCCACAATTCCATTATTTATTATGCCACGCGCATCCATTTTGCCCAAGCATTTGAACATGAGCCTTCGACTCACCCTTAAATTATGAAAAGTCGGCAACTTAACTGGTGCGCAGGGCGCAACCTCCTAACTGGCAGTAGTTTGATATTGTAATACCAAGTTGCCGTCAAAAAACTAGAATTATCTGTTGTAGGGGCGCACCCATGTGTGTGCGCCCACCCAAGGGCGGACACGCGGGTCCGCCCCTACAATTTCTTGGTATAAGCAATAGTTTGATATTGTAACTTAATGATTTGCCTTAAAAAAGCAAGGGGCGTGACAAAATCACGCCCCCACCGAAAACCGAAAACTGAAAACCGTATTTTAATCAGCCCTTCTCAAAAAAGGAGGGGTGTCCAGTTCGTTTTCCTCGTATTGGAGGTCGGGATGAACGATGTACTTCTTGGCGGCCACCACCCCCAGGTTGGGGGAAGGCCTTCCAGGCTGGTGCCCTTCCGCGGCCATGCCCTGCATTTCCGTGGGTTTCCGTAGGATGGTGGGAATTTCCAGGTCTTCCATCTCGGCCTGGGTAGTGACCGGCGGGGACCAGATGACTCTTTCAGCTTCTGCGCGCTTGCCCAGACCGGTGGCGATGACTGTGACCCGGATCTCTTCGGCCAGGCTCTCGTCGTAAACCAGGCCCCATTTGATGATGGCTTCTTCGTCCGCTTCTTCCTGGATGATGCCGCAAATTTCCTTCAGTTCGTCCATGGAGATGTCCGGGGTGGAGGTGATGTTGATGAGAATCCCCCGGGCCCCTCGGATGGAGATGTCCTCCAGCAGAGGGCTGGAGATGGCTTTCTGGGCGGCCTCGCAGGCGCGGTTGGCGCCGCCGGAGATGCCGGTGCCCATGAGGGCCATACCCCGTTCCCGCATGATGGTGCGCACGTCCGCGAAGTCCAGGTTGACGAAGCCGGGCACCATGATCAGATCGGAGATGCCCCGCACGGCAAAGCCCAGAACTTCGTTGGCCATGGCGAAGACGTCTTTGATGCGGGAGTTTTTGGAACTCAGTTTGAAGAGCTGATCGTTGGGGATGGTGATGATGGTGTCCACCACCTTGCGCAGCTCTTCGATGCCGGAATCGGCCAGACGTTTTTTCATCTTGCCTTCGAAGTCGAAGGGCTTGCTCACCACCGCCACGGTGAGCGCGCCCAACTCCCGGCTGAGTTCGGCGATCACCGGCGCCCCGCCGGTGCCGGTGCCGCCGCCCATGCCCGCGGCAATGAACACCATGTCCGCGCCTTGGAGGACCTGCTTAATGCGTTCGCTTTCCTCCAGGGTGGCATTGCGGCCCATCTCCGGATCGCCTCCGGCTCCCAACCCCCGGGTCACCGTGGGACCCAAATGGATTTTAACCGAGGCCAGGCTGCGTTCCAGGGCCTGGGAATCGGTATTGGCGGCCATGAAATCCACCCCCGCCATCTGGGAGGCGATCATGTCGTTGATGGCATTGCCGCCGGCTCCGCCGACTCCTAACACCTTGATTTTAGCCGATAATTCATTGGTGACTAATTGTATTTTCATACCCACCACCCCCTTGCAGCATATTACCGGGCATTTCCCCGCGGACAAGGCCATACGGGAAGGGCACGACGCGCATTCTAGTTAGGAATATATTAGCCTCCCCCCTCCAGCCCGGTCAAAGGGGGTGAAGCCAAATTTAGATTACCCCGGCTCTGCCCCGGGGCTCCCTTGAAGCCCTCCAACGTTGACGTTTTCAGAAATTTTACAGACATAATGATTAAATTAATTTAACGATTAGTTAAAGTAAGTTATCCCCGGCTCTGGGCCATGTGGGGGGAAAAGCGCCTGGTCTGTGGCCAATCTCCCGTTTCCTGGAAATAACATCGATTTTCATAGGGGTCCAGAAAAAAAGAGTGCAAAAAAAGCTATCTGCTGAAATCTAAAATGAAATTCTTTAAATTTTAGATTATGGTTTTGGGCCTATAGTTAAGCCGATTTCAAGCAATTGTTGCTGAGTAATTGAGGTTAGCCACTTTTCTGAAAATCAAACCACCTCGCGCAACCAATTTCTTACACGAGACCAAAAACCGGCGCCGGAGCCCCCGCGATGGCGGCCGGCGCGGCCGCGGTGACGCTGCTGGGTCTGTTGCGTGCGATGGGCGTGAAGGATCAACCCCACGCCGGTGGCATAGGCCGGGTCGTGAATAATGTCGGTAAGGCCGCCCACGCCCATGGGATAGCCCCGGCGGGTGGGCAAATTAAAAATTTCTTCGGCCAATTCCGGCAGGCCTTCCACCAGGGCAGTGCCCCCGGTGAGGACCGCCCCGGAAATCAGGGGGTTGGCGAACCCGGCCCGGTTGATCTCTTTGGCAACGTAATTAAGGATTTCCGCCACCCGCATATGGACGATTTCCGACAGGCGCCCTCGGGGCAGACTGCGGGCTTTCCGCCCGCCCAGACCCGGCACTTCCACCTGTTCCTGGGGGTCGGCCAGGACATTGAGGCAGCAACCGTAGTTTCTCTTCAACTGTTCGGCGTTTTGCAGGGAGGAGGGCAACCCGATGGCGATGTCGTTGGTGAGGTTGTTGCCCCCCACGGGCAGGACGAAATTATAGCGCAAGGCGTTTTCGGAGAAGATGGCCAGATCCGTGGTGCCGCCCCCGAAATCCACCAATGCCACCCCCAGTTCCTTTTCCTCCTCGGTGAGCACCGCCTCACCGGAGGCCAGGCTTTGCAAGGCGATGCCGCTCACTTCCAATCCGGCCCGGTTGGCGCACTTGATGATGTTGTTCAGGGCGGTCACCGCGCCGGTGACGATGTGCACCTTGCACTCCAAGCGCACGCCGTGGATGCCGATGGGGTCCTTAATGCCGTCCTGGCCGTCGATCATGAAATCCTGGACCAGGGTGTGGATCACTTCCCGGTCCGAGGGAATGGCGATGGTGCGGGCCGCGTCGATGACCCGCTCCACGTCGGCCTGGCTCACTTCCCGGTCCTTGATGGCGATGATCCCGTGGCTGTTGAAGCCCTTGGTCTGGCCGCCTCCCACCCCGGCAAAAACCGAACGGATTTCGCAGCCCGCCATGGTTTCCGCCTCTTCTATAGCTCGGCGGATGGAACGGACGGTGTTTTCGATGTTAACCACCACTCCTTTGCGCATCCCCCCGGCGGTGGGGGCGCTGCCCAGCCCCACGATCTCCACCTGCCGGTCCCGCACTTCCCCCACCACCGCGCAGATCTTAGTGGTGCCGATGTCCAAACCAACGATTAAGTCTTGTGGCACTTTGCTGATCCTATTCAAGTTCTTCCGTCCCCTTGAGGGTTAAAAGCACCTTTTGGGGATAGTCTAGATTAATGCGGGCGGCCCGGGGCAAATAGCCCTTTTGGGTGATGACGGGCCAGGCCAGGGCCAGCCGCTGCAATTTTTCCTGATAAAGATCCCGGCCCAGGTCCACGCCCGCCCCCAGGCCATTGGCATAAAGGGTGAGTCCCCGCTCCAGGTCCACGTGGATCTCGGAGATGTTCTCCAGGCCGAGGGGGGGTGGCGCCTTCTTAAGTAGATCCATTAATTGACTGATACGGGCCATGGTCTCCGGCAGGGCCCCTTCTTTGGGGGAGAAGAACTCCCGGGGCAAACCGGTGATGATGGGAAAATCATGGGGGTCGCCGGGGGACAGGGGTTTAAACAGCTGGCCCCGCTGATCCACGTAATACAGCTCTCCCACCTGCACCAGGGCCGTGGGTTCCCGTTCCTGGATGTGGAGGTGCACTCGCTGGGGCCACTTGCGCGTCAGGGTAGCCCGGGCGATCCAGGGGTGGGTTTCCAGGGCGTGTTCCGCCTGGACGGGCTTCAGAGCCAGGAGATTGGTGCCGGGACCGAGTTTGGCCAGTTCAAGGATAAGTTCCGGTTGGAGCCGCGTTAGGCCCGTGAGCTCAATATTTTTAATATCTTTAATGAAAAAGAGGTTCGAGGTCAAGACCTGATAATAGAGTAGCGCCAGCCCCAGGCCCAGACCGGCCAGGGTCAAAAAACCAAAGGAGAAAAATGCCACCCAGCCCCAATACTTGCGGGGTTCCTTTTCACTGCGGCGGCGGTAGTTGTTGCGTTTGCGGCGGAGACGCGCTTCTTTCTTGTCCGGGCGTTGGGGCTTCAGGTTGGAAGATCTCCACGCCATTACTTTTCTCCCGCCAGCCGCGCCAATAACTCTTCCCCGGTTTTCCAGATGTCGCCCGCGCCCAGGGTGAGGACCAGGTCCCCGGGGAGTAGGTGGTCCAGGATAATGTCCGCGGTCGCGGCTTTTTCCCCCACGAAATGCACGGAGGGGTGGCCGGTATGGCGGATGCCTTCATAAATGGCCCGGCCCGTGACCCCATTAAGCCGATTCTCCCCAGCCGCGTAAATCTCGGTGACAAAGACCATTTCCGCCTGGCCGAAGACCGGGAAAAAATCCGGCAGCAGGGCCTGGGTGCGGCTGTAGCGGTGGGGCTGGAAAGCGACCACTAATCGCCGCTCCGGGAAGGCCTGGGCCAGGGCATTAATGGTGGTGTTGATCTCCGTGGGGTGATGGCCGTAGTCGTCCATCACCAGGATGCCTTGGGCCTCGCCCTTGGGCTGGCAGCGCCGGTGAATCTGCCCCAATTCTTTCAGCCCCTGCCGCCACACCGAAAAATCCAGCCCCAGGGAGTGGGCCACCGCGCACGCGGCCATGGCGTTGAGCACGTAGTGTTTGCCGGTTAAAGGCAGAGTCACTTGCCCCAGGTCTTGGTCCCGATGAAACAGATGAAAGCTGGTGCCCAGTTCCTGGGCTTGGATCTCCGTGGCCCAGAAATCAGCACCGGGGTGAAGGCTGTAGGTCACCAAGGGATGGGGCGTTCCCTGGAGAACAGGAGCCAAATGGGGGTCGTCCCGCCAGGCCACCACCCGGGAGCCCGGCGGGAGTTCCGCCAGGTAACGGGCAAAGACCTCCTGGATATGGGCCAGATCCCGGTAATAATCCAGGTGCTCCCGGTCCAGGTTGGTGATCACCGTGATCTGGGGCTGAAGATAAGCAAAGGAGCCGTCGCTTTCATCCGCCTCGGTTACAAAAAATTCCCCCCGGCCCAGGACCGCGTTGGAGCCCAGGCTGTCCCACAAGGCGCCCACCAACACCGTGGGGTCCAGGCCCCCGGCCCTAAGAATGGAGGCCACCATGGCGGTGGTAGAGGTCTTGCCGTGCGCGCCGGTGACCGCGATCTGGAAATGGCCGACCATCAAGCGGGCCAGCATCTCCCCCCGGCGCAGAACCGTGAGGCCCTTAGCCCGGGCCGCGGCCAGCTCCGGGTTGTCTTCCTTCACCGCGGTGGAGTGGACTACCACTTCGGCCTCCCCCAGGTGCTCCGGCTGATGGCCCTGACGAAACCGGACCCCCAGGGTCTCCAGCCGCGCGGTGATGGCATTGGCCGCCAGATCGGAGCCGCTAACCCGCTGCCCGCGCCGCACCAAGATCTCGGCCAACCCGCTCATGCCGATCCCGCCGACGCCGATGAAGTGGTAGGTTTTTTTCACCATAACTCAAGTTCAGGTGCGCAGTGTGAATCTAACATACTGGATCTTCTTGTTAAGCTACTTCCACCAATTAATAGTCCTATGGCTGAAATGAAAGTACTTTATCTCCGGATCTTTTTCATAATGATCAAGCCACGTCCGGTTCATTTTCCAACCCGCGGACGTTTCCCGACGAGGGAACAAAGTTAAAAAATGGGCCATAGGCGTTAAAAAGGCATGGATATCACTGCTTTCATCGACCACCACTGCGATGTAGGGAACACAGGCGAAGGCACGACATGCCGCTTCGATTTTTTCGAAATGATCGTTTGGTATATGCACATATTGTCCTTCTTTGCCGGTACTCCTTGATCTTGACTTCACCGATATACCCATAAGTTCTTGGGTCAGCGGGTTCCGTGCTATGATGTCTACACCGACATGGTCTACCAAAGCACGCTCGAAACCATACTTTGAAAGCCAATATAGAATAAGACCTTCTGCGAAGTTACCTGTGATTTTGGAATGCCGAGAACTTTTCTCAACCTTCAATACGCCACCCCCACCCTAACCCTCCCCCCTCAAGGGGGAGGGGATAAAAGCAAAGACATCTGTGGTATTATGGGGCATTTCTTTTATTGGCAGTTTTCTTTTTTATGGCCCCTTTATCTATCAGTTAGAATTAGGGAGGGCAGTTAATCGTATCGTTTCCATGACGCCTTCCAGGTTTGTTAAGACGTCGTTATTCCAAAATCTTAATACCTGGTAACCTTCCGTCCTTAACCAATGATCCCGTTCATCATCTTTAATCTTTTCTTTTTCCATCCCATGCTGGCCGCCGTCAATTTCCAGAACCAATCGTTTTTCGAGACATACGAAATCCACAATGTATCGTCCGATGGGGTGTTGCCTCCTAAATCTCAATCCTTCTAATTGTTTTCCCCGCAGATGCCGCCATAATAGATTTTCCGCATCAGTCTGATTTTTTCTCAGATTTCTGGAAAGACTGACAAGGTCATGCATATCTACTAACCCCCCAAAAATCCAGCGATCTATCCCCTCCCCCTTGAGGGGGGAGGGTTAGGGTGGGGGTGGCGTAGGTTTGTACGTTCCAAACAGTTCCCAGCCTTTCAAAAGGTGATGCAGCCACGCATTATCTGCGGGCCGTGCCCTCCCTACATTTCAATCAATTCCATACACCCCTGGACAATCTCTTTGGCTGCGTCCGGCTTGGCCAGGGAGCGGCTGGCGGTCTCCATGCTCATCAATGAATCGGGGCGCGATATGAGATGTCTTATCTTATCAGCCAAAATCTCCCCGGTAAAATCTTTATTCAAAATTAATTCCGCAGCGCCCGCATCCGCCAGGAAACGGGCGTTAAACTCCTGATGATTGTTGGCCGCAAAAGGGAAGGGGACCAGCATCGCAGCCCGGCCCATCGCAGTGAGCTCCGCCAGGGTGGAGGCCCCGGCCCGGCAGACCACCAGGTGGGCCCGGCCCATCCACGCGGCCACCTCCGGGGTGAAAGCCGCAACTTGCGCGGCAAAACCGGCTTTTTCGTAACCCCCGGCCACCTCTTCCCGGTCCTGTTCGCCAGTGATGTGGAGGAAAGAAATCTTTTCTTTTAAATCCGCAAGCAAGGGCAACGCCGCCAAAGCCGCCATATTGAGACTGTGCGCTCCCTGGCTTCCCCCCATGAGGAGCACCGTAAAGGGCGCGGCGGGCCGTTCCGGGCGCAGCTCGAAAAATTCGGGGCGGATGGGGTTCCCGGTCCACACCGCCCGGTCCCGAGGAAAATAGCCGGAAGTATCCGGGAAAGACAAAAATACCCGGCTCGCCAATTTGGCCAGCCAGCGGTTGGCCACCCCGGGAATGGCGTTCTGTTCATGGATCGCCAAAGGAATGCCCAACAGATACGCGGCCGCCCCCACCGGGCCGGAGGCATAACCCCCCATGCCCAGAACCAGTTGGGGAGCCAAGGCCTTGAGCCGGGCTCTGGCCTCCAGCACGCTCCCCGGCAGGCCGCACAGGGTGCGGACCCGGCTCCACCACCCCTGTCCCTTCAAAGCCCGGCTGGCGATGGCCTCCCAGGGAAAGCCGTAGCGTTCCAGGATCTGGGCGGTCACTGATTTGGGGGACGTGAGGAAAGTCACCGCCGCACCCCGGGAGGACTGGAACTCCTGGGCCACAGCAATCCCCGGAAAGAGATGCCCCCCGGTGCCGCCGCCGGCGATGACGATCTTTAGGTCCATTCAAACCCTCGCAGAAGGAGCAGTGGGTGAGGTGCTAAGGCCTTAAAAGTGGTCAGTGGTCAGTGGCCAGTGATTAGGTAAGTATAGGCATTTAATCCTTGTAAGATAAAACCCAAAACCCAAAACCCAAAACCGAAAACTAAAAACTGATCACTGGCCACTGACCACTGGTTTACCCTGACCCTCCCCCCACATTCCCTTGCTTCTCCTCCCCCCTCCGCATCGTCAGGCCCGGGCGTTTGATGCGGCTGCTGATGTTCAGCAGGATGCCCACGGCCAGCAGGTTGGCCAGCAGGGAGGACCCGCCGTAGCTGAGAAAGGGCAGAGACAAGCCCTTGGTGGGGAAGATGCCGCTCACCACTCCCAGGTTGATGACCGCGGGCAAACCGATCAAGAGGGTGAGGCCCAGGGCCAGGTAAGAACCGAAGCTGTCCGGGGCCCGGAAGCTGAGGAGAAAGCCGCGGTACACCAGAACGCCAAAGAGGATAAGGACCAGCATCACCCCCAGAAAGCCCGTCTCCTCGCTAAAGATGGAGATGATGAAATCGGTGTGCGCATCCGGCAGGTAGAAGAGTTTGGCCCGGCTCTGACCAGGCCCCATTCCCCACAGGCCCCCGGAGCCGATGGCCAGCAGCGACTGCTTGAGTTGGTAGCCCACGTCCTGGCCGTACTTCCAGGGATCGAGATAAGAAAAGACGCGCCCCATCTTCTTGGGGTCCCTAAGCACCATGATAACGGCCAGGCCCACGCCGCTCCCCAGGGCCAGCATGATATGGGTGAGTCGGGTGCCGCCTATGAAGAGCATGGTAAAGACGATGGCCGCGATGGTGATGGCCGTGCCGAAGTCCGGCTCCAGGCCCACCAGGATGATGAAGACACCGGCCACCATCATATGGGGGAGGAAGCCGATGGAAAAGAACTTCATCTTTTCCTGCTTTTTCGTCAAAGAATAGGCCAGGAAGAGGGCCACCGCCAGTTTGGCGAACTCCGAAGGCTGCAAGGTAAAGGGGCCCAGCTTGAGCCAGCGGGCCGCGCCCCGCACTTTGCCGCCGATACCGGGGATAAAGACCAGGACCAGGCAGATTAAGGAAAGGAATAGAAAAGGATAAGCCAAGCGCTGGTAGCGATGGTAATCAACGGTGCGGCCCAGAAAAAGGACTCCGATACCCAGCAAGGCATACAGGGCCTGGCGCTTGATGAAATAATAAGGGTCTTGATATTGGGCCTGGGCCATCACCGTGCTGGCATTGAAGACCATGGTCAGGCCCAGGCCCAGGAGGGTGAGGGCGCTGATCAGGATGAGGTGGTCGTAAGACCGGGACCCGGACTCAGGATTTGGCGACATCCTGCAGTTCCTCCACCAGTTTCTGGAAAGTTTCACCCCGATGGGCGTAGTCCCGAAACATATCAAAACTGGCGCAGGCCGGGGAAAGCAGCACCACCTCCCCGGGGGCGGCCAGTTCATAAGCCCGGGCCACCGCGGCCCGCATATCATCTGCCAGATAAGCGGGCACCAGGCCGTTCCAGGTTCGGGCCAGCAACTCCCGGGTCTCCCCCATCAGGACCAGGGCCTTGACCCGCTCCCTGATCAGGGTCGAGAGCAGGCTGAAATCGCTGTCTTTATCCCGGCCGCCGGCAATGAGGATCACCGGCTGCTCAAAAAAAGTGAGGGAGCGGGCCACCGCGCCCACGTTGGTGCCCTTGGAGTCGTCATAAAAATCCACGCCGCCAATCTTCGCCACCCACTCCAACCGGTGCGGCAGACCCTGGAATCGGGCCAGCACTTCCCGGCAGGCAGAGACCGTAGCCCCGGCATCCAGGGCCAGAAGGAGCGCAGCCATGGCGTTTTCCAGGTTATGGCGGCCCGGAAGGCGGATTTTTTGTAAGGAGAAGCGTTCGTCAAGCTTTCCGGGGAGCACCACCCGGAGGGCCCCGTCTTCCAGCCAGGCCCCTTCCTCTAGAGTATGGCAGGAAGAGAAGTAAAATATCCGTCTCCCTCCCTCTCTCAAAGGCCGCACCGCAGGGTCGTCATAGTTGAGGACCTTTAAATCCCCGGGATTCTGGCATCTGAAGAGTCCGGCCTTAGACGAGATGTAGGCCGGGAAATCGGGGTACCGGTCCAGGTGATCCGGGGAGATGTTCAGCAAGGCCGCGGCCTGGGGATGGAAGTGGGGCGCGGTGTCCAACTGGAAGCTGCTAACCTCCAGGACCAGGAAATCCGCATCCTCCTGGCGGGAGAGCAGAGACACCACCGGAGTGCCGATATTGCCCCCCACCAGGGGCTTGAGGCCCGAGGCCCGGAGCAGCTCCCCCACCAAAGTGGTGGTGGTGGTCTTGCCGTTGGTGCCGCTCACGGCGATCAAGGGACGGGTGAAAAAGTGGGAGGCCAGTTCCAGTTCCCCCCATACCGGGATGCCCTCTTCCTGGGCCGCGCCGATCCAGGGGAGCTCCGGGGGCACCCCGGGGCTCAGCAGCAGGAGATCGTAGCCCTGCCAGGAGGGTTGCGGCATCCCCAGTTCTTCCTTGATCCCCAGACCCTGGATCTCCCGGCGCTGCTCCTCCAGGGCCGCGGCCGGGGCCAGGTCGGTGACCGTCACCCGGGCACCGGCTCCGGCCAGGAAACGGGCCAGGGCCACCCCGGTTCGGGCCAGCCCCACCACCAGAATTTTTTTTCCGGCCAGATCCATTTTACCTCAGCTTCATTCCTATCTTTAGCATCGTATCCTGGATGCACCTTATAAATTCCTGTTTCCCAAACTCCCCCTCCCCTGGTGGGAGGGGGTTGGGGGGAGGGGGATAAGCGGGCGCAGTTGCCAGAAATTTCACCCCCACCCCAGCCCTCCCCCATCAAGGGGGAGGGAGTAAAGACCTTAAAACTTAGGTAAGATAATCCTGAGGATAGTACACCAGGGGGTACCGGGCACGCCTCCTGGTGGCGGCCACGGGCCGCCCTATGATGCCTATCTTCCTGGGGAAGGGCGGGTCCTGCCCTTCCCCGGGAAGGGTGAAGATTAGGTTGGGCGTCAGTAACCTACCAGCAAGCAAGTTAAGGTCCCCCTCGTTACCCAACGCCCGGCGGCCACCCACAGGCCGGGGGCGGTGCTACCTCAGTTTCAGGAAGCTCAAGGAGATGAGCCCCAGGATCAGGGACAGAATCCAGAAGCGGACGATCACCTTGGGCTCCGGCCAGCCCTTCAGTTCGAAGTGGTGGTGCAAAGGCGCCATGCGAAAGACGCGCTTGCCGTTGGACACCTTGAAAAAGCAGACCTGGATAATGACCGACAAAGCCTCCACCACGAAGATGCCCCCGACAATGGCCAGGAGGAATTCCTGCTTGGTGGCCAGGGCCACGGTGCCCAGGACGCCCCCCAGGGCTAAAGCCCCCACGTCCCCCATGAACACCTGGGCCGGGTAGGCGTTGAACCACAGGAAACCCACGCCCGCGCCCACCACCGCGCCCAGAAAAATGGACAGCTCCCCCACCCCCCGGATATAGGGAATCTGCAGATAGGCAGCGATAACTTTGTTGCCGGCCAAATAGCACAAGATCATAAAAATGCCCGCAGCAATGGTCACCGGGCCGATGGCCAAGCCGTCCAGACCGTCCGTCAGGTTCACCGCGTTGGCCGCGCCCACGATGATGAACACCGCCAGGGGAATGAAACCCCAACCCAAATCCGGCTGCAACTGCTTGAAAAAGGGCAGCGTCAGGGTGGTATTGAACCCGGGGCTGTGATAGAGCCAGAAGGCCGCCACCAGGGCGATTACGGTTTGGGTCAGGAGCTTGGCCCGGCCGCTGAGGCCCCGGTTATGTTTTTTGATCACCTTGAGATAGTCGTCCACAAAGCCGATGAAGCCGAAGCCCAGAGTCACCAGGATTAAGAGCCAGATGTAAGAATTGGAAAGTTCGGCCCACAGCAAGGTGGCCAACAGCGCGGTGAAGATGATCATCAGGCCCCCCATGGTGGGGGTGCCGGCCTTGGAGAAATGGGACTGGGGGCCGTCTTCCCGGATATACTGGCCCACCTGCATGGCCTTGAGCTTGCGGATAAACCAGGCGCCGATGAACAAGGTAATCAGCAGCGCGGTGAGCACCGCGAAGATGCTGCGGAAGGTAATATAACGGAAGACGTTGAAGCCGCCGAAAACCGTCTTTAAAGGATAAAAGAGATGGTAAAGCACTTAGGTTTTTCCCCCCCAGGCAGGTTCCGCCCGTCCTGGGCCTGGATAATCCTTGAATTATAAAAGCTCAGTCAGCCCTTCCATGTGCATGGAACGGGAGCCCTTCACCAGGAGCCAGTCCCCGGGTTGCAGGAACTCTTTTAAGACTTTGGCTCCCTCGAGCCGGCTGTTCACGAGCATAACCCGCTCCGGAGCCAGACCCCCTTCTTTGGCCCCCGCGGCCACTTCTTTGTTGAAGTTGCCGTAAACGACCAGGAAGTCCAGGCCGGTGGCCGCAGCCACGCGTCCCAGGTCCCGGTGGGCCTGAGAGGCGTCGTTTCCCAACTCCAGCATATCCCCCAGGGCCGCGGCCCCCCGGCCCCGATCCCGCAGTTCCTTCAAGGTGTTCAGGGCCATGGCCATGGAGCCGGGGTTGGCGTTGTAGCAATCGTTTAAGAGGTGCACCCCGGAAGGCAGGGTGAGAATCTGGGAGCGCCGGTGGATGGCCCGGAAGTTCGCCAGGGACCGGGCGGCTTCCTCCGGGTCCAACCCTAAGGCCAGCCCCACCGCGGTGGCCGTCAGGGCGTTGTACAACTGGTGCAGACCCGGTACCGCCAGGTTCAGGGTCCAACTGCGCCCGGCAAAAGAGACCCGGGCCACCTGGCCGTCCCAGCCCCGGACCTGGCGGCCCCAGGCCCGCAAGTCCGCGCCGGGCTTGAGGCCGAACCCCAGGGCCCGGCCCGGATAATCCCGGGCCAACCCGGCCGACCAGCGGTCGTCCGCGTTATAGATCAGGGTGGCGCCGCGTTCCAGGGTCTCCAGCAACTCCCCTTTGGCCCGGGCCACGCCCGCCACGTCCCCCACCCCTTCGGTATGGGCCGGATGCACATTGATGAGAGCGCCCACCGTGGGGCGGCAGATCTGGGTCAACCGCCGGATTTCCCCGAAACGGTTCATGCCCATTTCCACCACCGCGGCCCCATGGCCCGCGTCCAGTCCCAGGAGGGTGGAGGGCAGGCCGATTAGGTTGTTCAGGTTCAGGGTATTTTTCAGAACCCGGAACTTCGAGGAGAGCACGGCCGCGGTCATTTCTTTGGTGGTGGTCTTGCCGCAACTGCCGGTGATGCCCACCACCGGAATGGAGAAGCGGTCGCGCCAGGCCCGGGCCAGGTCCCCCAGGGCGGTGAGGGTGTCGGGAACGGAAATGACCGTCACTTCCGGGGGCAGTTGGAAATGGGCGCCGCTTTCCCCAGGATGACAATATCTTCCCACCAAAACCCCGCGTACCCCCCGGCGCAGGGCCCCGGGGATATACTCATGGCCGTCATGGCGTTCGCCGGTGAGGGGGATGAAAAGCTGCCCCGCCTGGCAGGTGCGGGAGTCGGTGCTGACGCCGCAAAAAGTGGCGGATGCGCCCTTTTGCGCCAGAGTCCCGCGGGTGGCGGCCAAAATCTCCGGGATGGTGAATAAAGCCTGCATCAGCCGTGATACTCCTTCAGAGCCTCCCGGACTTCCTCCCGGTCGTCGAAATGGAGGCGCTCATTCCCGCGAATCTGGTAGTTTTCATGGCCCTTGCCGGCCACCAGGACCGCGTCGCCAGGACGGGCCAGTTCCACAGCCAGGCGGATGGCTTCCCGGCGTTCCGGGATCACCAGGTAACCGGTCTTCCCCTTCTTGGCCGCAGCGGCCGTGAGCCGGGGGACATTCATAACCTTCAGGCCTTCTTCAATCTCCTGGATAATGCTCAAAGGGTCTTCGCTCCGGGGATTGTCGCTGGTGACTACCAGAAGATGGGAGGCCGCAGCCGCGGCCTGGCCCATCAAAGGGCGCTTGCTGCGGTCCCGGTCCCCACCGCAGCCGAAGACGGTGATCATCCGGGAAAAGTTCAAGGCCCGCAAGGCCTTCAGGGCCGAAGCCAGGGCCGCGGGGGTGTGCGCGTAATCCACCAAGACCGCGGGACCTTCCAGGGGCCCGAAACGCTCCAAGCGCCCTGGCACGCCGTTTAGAGAGGCGATGCCTTGGGCCACCTCATCCGGGCTCAAACCCAGGGCCAGGGCGGTGGCCGCGGCCGCCAGGATGTTGGCCAGGTTAAAGTGGCCGACCAGCCGGGAGTTGATCTCTACTTCTCCGGCGGGCGTGGTGAGCCGGGCCTCCAGGCCGTGTCGCCGATAGCGCTGCATCAGGGGCCGCACCTGGCTCCGAGGATGGAGGCCGTAAGTGAGAGCGGGGACGGACACGCGGCGGTGCAGTTCCTCTCCCCGGGGGTCGTCCAGGTTGAGGACCGCGGTGCCGCCAGCGCTAAAGCCATTGGCCATAATTTCTAAAAAGAGGCGGGACTTGGCGGCAAAATAATCGTCCATCTCCCGGTGATAGTCCAGGTGGTCCTGGGAGAGGTTGGTGAAGACCCCCGCGGCAAAGGTGGCGCAGTCCACCCGCCGCAAGTCCAGGGCGTGGGAGGAGACCTCCAGGAAGACGTGGCTCACGTCGTGGCCGCGCATTTCCCGGAGCAGCCGCTGCAGGTCCAAGGATTCGGGAGTGGTCACCGGCGCGGGCCAGGTGCGGGAGCCCACCCGGTAGTTGACGGTCCCGACCACCCCCACCCGGTGTCCGGCTGCGTCCAGAATGGCCTCCAGCAGATAAGTGGTGGTGGTCTTGCCGTTGGTGCCGGTGATGCCCACCAACTTGAGTTCCCGGCTGGGATGGCGGTAAAATGCGGCGGACAGGTGGGCCAGGGCCAGGCGGGCGTCGGGCACCCGCACTACCGTGACCCCCGGGGGCGGGGTTAAATCCTGTTCAGTGACGATGACCCGGGCGCCCCGGTTCAAGGCTGCGTCTAAAAAGCGGTGGCCGTCGGTGCGGACGCCTTTCAGGGCCACGAAAACGCCCCCGGGGACCACATCCTGGGAATGATAGGCCACCCCGGGGACGGTCAAGCGGTCATCGCCGGAGACGTGACAGCCTTCCAGGCCGGCCAGGAGGTTTTTCAATGTTTGGGCTGGGCGATGCATTCTCCGTACCGGTCCTTGTATCGGCTGGTGGAGGTTGAAGGCCGGGGAGATATTTTCTTTCCCGGACTTACTCCACCGAGGTTGAAAATGATGGCGGGTATGGTTTCTCAACCGGCTTTCATAATAATCCTATAAAAACTTTAAACCCTTCGCAAGACGCATTCCCGGCAGCCCAGGGGTTCAGGGCTGGGAGCGGAATCTCACCAAACAGGTGGCGCCAGGGGTGAGGGAGGTTCCGGGGGCCGGCTCCTGGCTGACGGCCCGGCCGCTGCCCTCAAAGCGACAATGCAATCCGGAACGGTGCAGCAGGTCCAATGCCTGGCGGATGGTCAATCCGCTCAAATCCGGCATCACCTGCAAAGGCTTTTTCGGGGCCGCCTCTCGTACTGTCAAAGGTTTCGGCGGCGCCGCGGCCTTCGGGGCCCGGAGTTTGGCCTCGGGCGGGGGTTGGGCCGCGGCCGGGGTGGGCAGCAATCCAGCCAGCACCGTATTGTTTTCGTTACCTTGGGGATAATACCCCAGGAAGCGCAAGGATTGGGCCGCGATTTCCCGGAAAATGGGGGCGGCCACCACCCCTCCGTAAATTGCGCCTTTGGGTTCATCAATGATCACGGCAATGGCCAAGGCCGGCTTCTGGGCCGGTGTCAGCCCCATGAATAGAGCCTGATATTTGCTGTGGGAATAAGACCGGCCCACCAGCTTTTGGGCCGTGCCGGTCTTGCCGGCCACAGTAAAGCCGGGAGGGACGGCCTCCTTGGCCGTGCCGCCGGTCTGGGTCACGGTTTGCATAATGTTTAGCATCAGTTGGGCCGTACCGGAGGAAATAACCCGACAGGTGGACTGGGGCTGAAATTCTTTTACCACCTTTCCCTGGGGACTGACGATCTCTTTGACCAGCATGGGCTTCATGAGGACCCCGTCATTACCCATGGCCGCCAGGGCCATGGTCAACTGTAGGGGGGTGACGGAGACCCCCTGGCCGAAAGCCAGGGTAGCCCGGTCAATGAGCGAGCGGGTCGTGCGCAGATTTTTCAGAATCCCGGCGTTTTCTCCGGGAAAGAGAATACCGGTGCGTCTGCCGAAGCCGAAGGCCCGGAGATATTGATCCAGGCGAGGTCCGCCGGTACGGTTGGCGATTTTCGCGGTTCCGATGTTGCTGGACTTCTGGATAATCTGCTGCACCGTCAGGGTACCGTAAGGGTGGGCGTCATGGATCACTTCCTTGGCCCCCAGGCGCCATTCGCCCATTTCGCAGTTGAAGCGGTCACCGGCCTTCACCACCTGGGCATCCAGGGCCGCGGCGGCTATAAACACCTTGAAAGTGGAACCCGGCTCCAAGGCATGAGTGAAATGGCGAATCCGGCGGTTTTCCTCAGGATACTGGGCATAGCGGTTGGGGTCCACCGCGGGATGCTGGGCCAGGGCCAGAATCTCCCCGGTCTGGGGCTTAACCACCAGGGCCAGGCCCCCGGCGGCTTTCCAATGGGCCACTCCCCGGTTCAATTCCTTCTCCGCGATATATTGCAGGGTGCTGTCCAGGGTAAGGACCACGTTGTTGCCGATGACCTCCGGGTCCCAGGCCTTTTCTCCGGTGACCACGATCCGGCCCCGGGCGTCCAGCATCTTCACGCACATTTTGGGCTTGCCATAGAGGTAGTTTTCGTACTGCAGTTCCAGCCCTTCCAGTCCCTGGCCGTCCAGGTTGCAGAACCCCAGGACCGGGCCGGCCAGGGAAAGTTGGGGATAATAACGGAAGGCCTCGGGGATAAGGTAAATGGCGTCAATATCCCGGCGGCCGGTGATTTTTTGCCGGGACGCGGCCTTCTCCGCCGCGGCCTGCCAGGCGCGGAAGGCTTCTTCTTTTTCCGGGGTCAGGTGGCGCTTCACCCAGACAAAGGGTTTGGCCCGGGTCAGGATCTGCTGTAGTTCCCGGACCTTGAACCCTAGAACCGGGGCCAGTTCCCGGCTGAGACGAGGCGCATTTTTGATCTGGGGAGGATGGGCCACCAGGGAAGAGACCCTGGTGCTGATGGCCAACTCGTTGCCCCGGCGGTCCAGGATCTGGCCCCGCACCGGCAGAACGGGGCAAAGTTTCTGAACTTCCCGGCTGGCCTCTTCCCGGAGTTGGGGGCCCCGGATGATCTGCAAATGAAAAAATCTGCCCACGAGCCACAGACCCAAACAGACCAAGCCCAAACCTACCAGGACGATGCGCAGACGGGTCCATTTGTCGAGGCCCGGCGTCATGGCAGCCGCACGACCTGGCTAGGTTGCGGCGGACCCATGCCGAATTGTTCCACCGCTAACCTCTCCAGACGGGAGATGGAGGTCAAGTTGGAAAGTTCGATGCGAAGTTTGCGATTCAGCTCCAGGTATTGTTTTTGGGTTTCTTGAGCCTGGGAGATCTGGTAGTTCAGGTTGGTCTGCTGGAGATTGGCCCAGGCCCAGACCGCGGAGGAGATGATGAACCCCGCGGCCACCAGGACCAGGACCCACACCCCGGTTTTCCCCCACCGGGAGGATTGGACGGCCACCTTCCGGTTACGGGAGAGAAAGAGCTGTTCGACGCTGCTTAATCGGAGGGTTACATGTCTGGCCATACCATTTCTCCTTTGCTCACCGACTGCTCACCAACCTTTTCGGCCACCCGCAATTTGGCGCTCCGGGCCCGGGGGTTCCGCTGTACTTCCTCCCCGGAGGGGGCCAGGGGCTTCCGGGTGAGGCGGCGCATCAGTCCGGACTGTTCCCAGGCCCGCAGCTTTTGCTTCACCATCCGGTCCTCCAGGGAGTGATAGGAGATGACCACCAGGCGCCCCCCCGGCGCCAGCCAACCCGGGACCTCCCCCAGAAACAGGGCCAGTTCCTCCAGTTCCCGGTTTACCGCAATCCGCAAGGCCTGGAAGACCCGGGTGGCGGGATGACGCTCCCCCCGCCGCCGCCCGGGTCCCTGGGCCTGCTGTACGAGTGTTACCAACTGCTGGGTAGACCGGAAAGGATGCTGCCGCCTGGCTTCCATCACCAGGCGGGTGATACGCCGGGCACGCGGTTCCTCGCCATACTCGGCAAAGATTTTTTCCAGGGCTGCCGGAGTGGCGCTGTTGAGGATGTCCGCCGCGGTTTTTCCGGGTTTTTCCGGGTTAAACCGCATATCCAGGGGCTCATCCTTCTGGAAACTGAAGCCCCGACCGGAGCGCTGCAACTGATGGAGGGATAGCCCCAGGTCCAGGAGGATGCCGGCCACCGCCGGTTCCCCGGCTTCTTCGAGAATCTCCCCCAATTGGGCATAAGAACAATGGAACAGACGAAATCTGGAGGTGTAGGGGGCCAGCCGCACGGCCGCGGCCTTGAGGACCGCCGGGTCTCGGTCCAGGCCCCAGAGCTTTCCGTCCGGGGCGGTACGATTAAGGATGGCCGCAGCATGCCCCCCCTCACCTACGGTGCCATCTACGTACACGCGGCCTGGCCGGCAATCGAGGCCCACCAACACCTCCGTTACCATCACCGGTTCATGCACCGGGTAGTGGTCTTGGTTCAGATCAGTAATTCGTGGAGTACCTCTTCGTTAATCGAAGCCTCTAACTGCTTCCGGTGCGCCTCATAAGTGGGCCGGTCCCAGATTTCAAAACAGCGGATCATCCCCACCAGGGCCACTTCCCGGGAAAGCTTGGCATAATCCCGGAGATAAGGGCCGATCAAGATCCGTCCCTGGCGGTCCAGGGGACATTCCTGGACGCCGGAGATGAGAAACCGTTGCACCGCGCGCACTTCCTTCCGCAAGGTGGACTGCTCCGCCAGCCTGGCCTCGACCTTCACCCATTCGGATTGGGGAAAAGCGAGAATATAACCGTCGTAATTGGTGATGATGAGGACGCGATCCTGGCGCTCCTGCAAAATTTCCCGGTAGCGGGGTGAAATGCTGACCCTGCCTTTGTTATCCAGGAGGTGAAAGTAGCTACCGGTGAACATCTGACCCTACCATTTCCCACAGTATCCCACTTTTTCCCACTGGTAGTCAAAATACGCCCTTTCCTAGGGAAGTGTCAAGGAAAAAAGATTAAAAAGAAAATTTTCACAAACCATTAAACGCTGATTTGGCCGGATTAAAGAAGGTTTGAGGGGGGATTTTATTTGGAGAGGTTACGGTATTCCAGGTAGGATTGCAGAATGAGGACGGCCGCCACCTGATCCACCACCCGGCGCCGGCGGCGGCGGCTCAAATCCGCCTGGAGGAGGACGCGCTCCGCCTCCACGGTGGTGAGCCGTTCGTCCCAGGGGGTCACCGGCACGCCCAGAGCCTCTCCCAGGGCCTGGGCCAAATCCATGATAGCCCCGGCCTGCTTGGCTTCGCGGCCGTCCAGGTGGCGGGGGAGGCCCACCAAGATTTCCTGGACGTGCCATTCCCGGGCCACTTCCAGGAGCCGGGCTAGATCGGTTTCGGGGTCCTTACGGATAAGGACTTCCAGGCCCTGGGCGGTGATGCCCAAAGGGTCGCTCACCGCCAGGCCGATGCGTTTCTGGCCCACGTCCAGGGCCAGGATGCGCACTTCCCGCCGGGGTTTTGACGGCGCCTGGGTTTCCATATTCATTCCTGGGAAGCTAAGTATTCACCGGTTGGCCGTGAATGCAGCCGGTTGTAAAAGAATATCCTGCGAGAACTCCCATCTGCACATGGAAAAGCCAGCTTATCGAGGGAAAAAGCAAGGAATCATAAGTCATGGAGTGAACGGCGAACCCAATGGGAACCAGGAGGCGGTATAAATCCACTGGGGGAGATTGAGCAACCGGCCGTAACTTCCTGCAATATTTAATTATAATCAGAGTAATCAAACCTAGATATGCCAGGGTCATCAAAGTGCCAAGTTCCACAAAGGCTGGGGGGCATGATTGCATTATAACAGAAAACAGAGTGTGGGGTTATCTACTCAAAGGTGAAGGCGTTCTCTTTGAAGACCCT
The DNA here is from genome assembly GCA_016208235.1 of Deltaproteobacteria bacterium. Classification (GTDB taxonomy): domain Bacteria; phylum Desulfobacterota; class Desulfobaccia; order Desulfobaccales; family 0-14-0-80-60-11; genus SURF-52. The sequence goes on along the minus strand of JACQYN010000118.1, from coordinate 42,967 downwards.
TAAGCATGCATCTACCACCTCAGGGTCAAAAAGGATTTCCCTGTTTCGATGGATTTCCGTCAAGGCCTCGTTTATCCCCAAGGCCGGCCGGTAAGGCCGGTGGGAAGCCATGGCTTCCACCACGTCCGCCACCCCCAGGATTCTGGCCTCCAGTAAAATCTCCTCGCCCTGCAAACCGTCCGGATAACCGGAACCATTCAGCCTTTCGTGATGTTGTCGGACTATATTGGCCACCGGCCAGGGAAACTCTATGGACTGCAGGATTTCATATCCTTTCTGGCAGTGAGTCTTAACCATGGCAGACTCGATATCAGACAGCTCCCCCGACCTGCTGAGGATGGCTTCGGGCACAAAGACCTTTCCCAGGTCGTGGAGATTCCCGGCACACCAGACCGCCTCCTGTTGCTCTTTGGGCAGACCCATTTCCCAGGCAATCGCCTGGGCCAATTGGGTCACCCGACGTTGGTGGCCCGCGGTATAAGGGTCCCTGACCTCCACAATCAGGGCCATGGCCCGGACGATATCTCCCAGGACCTTCTGCAATCGGTTGAAACTTTGCCGGAGGGTCTCCTCCGCCCGTTTGTGGGCGGAGATGTCTTGTATCATGGGCAGGTAGTAGAGGGGTTTCCCGGCGGCGTCTCTTATCAGGCGCGTCGAAAGACGGACCCAGACAGTGCTGCCGTCCTTGCGGAGGTAGCGCTTTTCCAGGGAGTAATGGTCGATTTTGCCGGCAGCCAGGCGCCGCGCCAGCTTCACATCCAGGGTCACATCATCGGGATGGGTGATGTCCACAAAGGTGCGGGCGGTCAGTTCCTCGTCGGAGTACCCCGTGATGCGGCATAACTCGGCGTTGACCCGCTGATAGTGAAAATCCAGGCCCACCATGGCCGCGCCGATGGGGGACTGGTCAAAAGTGCGGCGAAACTTCTCCTCACTCTGCCGGATTGCTTCCTCCGCTCGTCTTCGTTCAGTGATATCCAGGAAGAATAAGCGGGCTACCTGGAACTGGGGGACTAAAGAAGTATATATCGCAAAAACCCCCTCCTTTAAGTGCTTTTCACACCGAAACTGCCTTTCCCTGACTTCCTGGGCGGAACGGAGAATCTTCTCCAGGTCGGCGGGCAAGAAAGCCTGGAGGTCCGGGAGGTCCAATTTTTGGGCAAGCTCATGGGCTGCGGGGTTGGCAAAGGTGATGTTGCCCTGGTTGTCCACTTCCAGTATGGGGTTAGGATTTAACTGAGGGAAGGTCGCCAGGCGGGCAATCTCCTCCTCTGCCTGCTTGCGGGCGGTGATGTCGGTGACCATCCCCAGGGCTCCGGCGTATCGCCCCTCCTGGTCGAAGATGGGGCTGGCAGTCAATATTACCCATAACTCCAGGCCTTCCTTGCAGCGGAGCTTCAAATCAAGCTGTTCTCTTAGGCCTTTCCGGAGACGCTCGTTGATGGTGGTGATGGCCACCGCCGCCCATTCCTGGTCCATGAACTTTGATATGGGTTCCCCCATCACCTCGTCCAGGGAGTAAGCTAACATTTCCAATATTCGGCTATTGGCGAAGGTCACCCTATTGTCCGCGTCAATGGTCCAAATGCCTTCCAACGCGGTTTCCACAATTTGGCGATAGATCTCCTCGCTTTTCCGCAGCGCCTCTTCCATCTGCTTCCGCTTGGAGATGTCCTGGAAGGTGACAACCTCTCCAGAGATTTGGTCGTTCTGGATGATGGGATTTCTGCTGCAAATCACCGGGAACCCGGTGCCGTCTTTTCTCCAAAAGAAATCATCTTCGAGGGGAACAGGGATCCCTGCCTTCAGTGTCTCCAGGAAACGACATTCTTCCGGCGGGTAGGGACGGCCGTCGGGTTTGGTATGGTGCCAGACAGTATGAGCATGCCGGCCGATCAGCTCCTCGACTTCATAACCCAGCATGGCCGCGGCCGCGGGGTTCACAAAGATCATGTTCCCGTCAAGGTCAAGCCCCAGGATTCCTTCCGAGGCCGAAGACAAGATGAGCTCGTGATGCCGGCGGAGCTGTGCCAGCTTCCCTTCGGCCCTTTTCCGTATCAATGCTTCCACCACTGATATGGCCAAGACCCTCATATCTTCTTGATTACGCTGGTCGTAACCCCCTTTCCTATTGACCAAACCCATCATGCCGAAGGTTTGGCCGGCATGTTTTAACGGCACCCCCAGGAAGGAAGTAATGGCCGGATGGCCTTTGGGAGGCTCCATCCATTCGGGGTGGGAGGCCGGGTCGTTAAAGATAAGAACTTCTCCACCCTCCATGACCCGGCTGTGCAGACCGCGCACTTCCATATATTTCCAAAATTGCCACGCCTCCGGTACCGGCATCTCAGAGGCGGACGCTCTCGGGTTACTAACGGCAATGGTCTTGAAATTTCCGGCCTGATCCAATTCGCCCATATAACCGAACTTGCTCCCAGTCAGTTTTTGGGCCGCGGCCAGACAGACGTGGCCCAATTGTTCCTCGGTCACGCAGAATGGAGCTTCCCGGAAGATGCGGTTGATCCCCGCCAACACCGCGGTGCGCTCCTGGACCTGCTTCTCCAGGTCGAGGCGATACCGGTGCAGTTCCTCCTCCATCTGCTTCTGCTTGGTTATGTCCCGGACTACAGCAAAGATCAGTTCTTGTTCCGGCACCGGCATCGGGTTCCAGGAAAACCACCGATAAGAGCCATCTTTACCTTGATACCGGTTTTCAAAATGAAATACCTTTTCCCCTGCCCTCAGTTTTCCCCAGGCAGCCTTCGTTAATTGGCGATCCTCAGGTTGGACAAATTCGATCCAAGGCCTGCTAAACAGCTCCTCTTCCGTCCAGCCGAGGGTCTTGATCATGGCGGGATTGACTTTCTTAAAAGAGCCGTCAAATCCTGCAATGCACAACATGTCCAGGGACAAGTTGAAGAACCGCCCGAATAAGTCTCTTCCGCCGTCGCGCAGCATGTCTTCTCTATTCCCCATGGTCGGTCCTACATCGCCGTGGTTGAAGAGAAAGTAATTGTTTTATTTTCCAGCACGTTAATTCCGAGTTTATGGGTTCTTTGGCATCAAAGATAAACATTATTTTATTTATTGTAAACTATTATCAAGACAATTATCTTGTTTTGCGTGTGTTTCAGGCTTGTGGGGCTTATTTGGACAGGAGCCAACCCGCCAGCAGGGCCAGGGCGATGCCGGCCAGGTGCCGGGGAGACAGGCTTTCCCGGAGAAGGGCCCAACTCAGGATTACCGTCACCAGGGGATAAAGCGCGGTGAGGGGTACCACCACGGTGGCGGCCCCTGCGGCCAGGGCCTTGAAGAAGCACAGCAGGCCGAAGGCCATGCAGATGCCCGCGGCCAGGGCCGCGGCTATGCCCCAGAGGTGGCCGGGGAGGGTCAAACCCCCACCCAGCCATAAATAAGCGGCAACCACCACGTGGCCGCAAATGGCCAGAAGATAAACGGCCTGGGGCGGCAACTGTTGGGTGGCCACTTTGCTCAGAAAACCCCACGCCCCCCACAAACCCAAGGCAATCAAGGAAAATACCAGCCAGTTCACCTTACCCTCCTCCTTGCCAGTTTCCCATGTTTCTTCTAATATATGAACAATATCATATCGGTTCCACAAGGGATCGTAAGTATTAAAGATGGGAAGCGTGGAGAGGGGGTAAAACAGTAGTCAGTTGCCAGTTATAAACGAAAAAACGTGGACGGCACCACTGACCACTGACAACTTTTTAGCCTCCTCCCCCAACCACCGGAGATCCAATGGTTAATATCATAGGTCATCGGGGCGCGGCCGCGTCTGAGCCGGAAAACACCCTGCGCTCCTTCCGGCGGGCCCTGGACGCGGGCGCGGCCGCGGTAGAGCTGGACGTGCAAATGACCAAAGATGGCCGTTTAGCGGTGATCCACGATGAGACCGTGGACCGCACCACCAATGGCCGGGGCTGGGTGAAAGACTTTACCCTGGCGGAACTGCAAAGACTCGATACGGGCCAAGGCGAGCGCATCCCCGCCCTGGAAGAAGTGGTGGAACTGGTCCGGGGCCGGGGGCAACTGCTGGTGGAACTGAAACAACCTGAGGCCGCGCCCGCGCTCCTGCGCCTGTGCCGGGAACGCCTGCTTTTCGAGGACGTTCGCGCCATCTCTTTCTGGCACCCGGCTGTCAAGGCCCTTAAGGAAGAGGAACCCAGGCTCCGCACCGGCGCGCTCATGGTGGGCTGCCCCGCCGACCCCGGGGGCCTGGCCCGGGCCGCGCTCACCGACACCCTGGTCCTGAACTATCGTTACGTCAATCGGGAACTGGCCGATCTCGCCCATCAGCAAGGGCTTAAGGTCATCGTCTGGAATATCGACGATCCCGCAGCCCTGGAACCTTACCTGAGTATGAACCTGGAAGCCATCTGCACCAACCGGCCGGAGGAGATTATCAATTATTTGAATAATGTTTTTCGATCATGCCCTTAACTCTGAAAATTGAAGGAATTCCCTCAGAGCAATGGCGATCCCGCTTTTTCCCTCCCCCTTGAGGGGGGAGGGTTAGGGAGGGGGTGGCGTCTTTGAACCCTTGTTGCCCATAGTCGCCACCACCCTCCCCCTAACCCCCTCCCCTCAAGGGAGGGGGAACTTAAGCGGCCGATTTTTCAAGCATCAGTGGATTCTTGGATTCCCTTTTCCCTTTGGGTGTGCTTGAAATGGAAGCTAAAGCAATAATCGATAAAATTTAATGAGGTTTCCGCCTCAGTATGCCTAAGATTATTTTATGAGCACAACAAGAGAAGATCAAATCAAGGAATTGTTGAAAACTCCTGAATTATGTCAAATCAGGAAACTATATAGATACCGTACAATGGAATCTCAAGAACTTGAGGGAATATTTACAAAAAGAGAAATCTTCTTACCAAAGCCAATAGATTTTAACGACCCCTTTGAATGTCGACCGAAACTTACGGTTTATAACAGTGGACTTAAAAGACAGCAGTTTATTAGAGCAAGGGTGCGGAATATGATGCCATGTAATAACAGAAAGGCTCGTAAAGCACTAATGAGAGATTATAATAGAATATTAAGGGATAGACCAGAACATATTGATAATGCATATGAAAGGTTTTTAGAAACAACAGGTCTTTATTGTCTTTCAGAGAAGAAAGATGATATACTGATGTGGTCTCATTATTCAAGTGGGCATAAGGGATTGTGTATAGAATTTGACCCAATCCTTGATGCCAGGATTGGTGGAATGATATTATTTGGACAGGCACTAAAAGTTATTTATAGCGAGGAACGTCCCATTGTAAATGTGATGGCATTTGTGATGGCATCAGATCAACCAACAGAATATAAGAAGGCTCTTTTAACAAAATCAAATCATTGGGAATATGAGGAAGAATGGAGGGTAATAAAAACTGAACGGGAAGGAGGCCCAGGAATACGACATTTCAGACCTGAGATATTAACCGGCGTAATTTTTGGTGCTTTAATTTCTCCAGAAAATAAGCAAAAGATAATGGAATGGGTTTCAAGATATCCTACAAAAATAGTTTTATATCAGGCCATAATTGATGAAACAAAATATAAATTGAATATAGAACCGATTTAATAGGTAGGGCGGGCATCGCCCGCCTTATAGGTGTAACGGTGCAAAACCTACATGCACAGGCTGGAAGCCTGTGCCACCAAGGAATTATGGAAGACGCAGCGGAAACTTTGACGGGTCAACTAGCCCGGGTGGCCTCAGAAGCTGCCGACCAAACGGCCATTCTCTTCCGGGAAGGGGAAATGGTGCATGAGTACACCTACGGCCGGCTTTACCGGGACAGCCTGGCCGTGGCCCGTTGGCTCCGGGCCCAGGGGGTGAAAAAAGGCGACCGGGGAGTCATCCTCCTGGAAAACCGCCCTGAATGGAGCATCTGCTACTTCGGGCTGCTCTTGGCGGGCGCGGTGGCCGTGCCCCTGGACCCGGTCTCCCGCTGGGACTTCCTGGACCATGTTCTGCAGGAGACCCAGGCCCGGATCATCTTCACCTTTCCCAAGGCCCCTCTCTCCCAATTGCGGGAGGCGTCTTTCCTGGAAAAGATCGTGGTCGTCGGCGAGGGGGGGAAAGCCGGGGAGAAAACCGTAGGTTTCCCGGTGTTGCTGGAGACGAAGGCAAGTCGCAGACCTCTGCCTGAGGCCCATCCCCACGACCTGGCTTCCATCATTTATACCTCCGGCACCACCGGGGTTCCCAAAGGGGTGATGCTCACCCATAAAAATTTCTGCGCCAATTACCTGGGCATTACCCGGCTCAACGCCACCCGGCCGGGGGACAACTTTCTCTCCATCCTGCCCTTGTCCCATTCTTTTTCTTTTACCGCCACCCTTCTCACGCCGCTTTTCTTGCAACTGCAGATCACTTATCTGGACACCTTGAAGCCCGACGCCATCCTGAGGTGCATCAAGGAGCAGCAGGTGACCATCATGGCGGTCACCCCCCAGGTGCTCCAGCTTTTTTATAACGGCATCCAGAGGCAGATAGACAAAATCCCCTGGCCGGTGCGGCCCCTGTTGCTGGGGTTTCTCAATATTTCCTGGAAGATTTCGCGGTTTTTGGGGGTAAATCCCGCGCAGCCGCTGCTGCGGCGATTCCACAGCGCCCTGGGGGAGCAGTTCCGGTTTTTTGTCAGCGGTGGGGCCAAGCTGCCGGAAGTCTTGGCAGAGGGTTTTGCGCGCCTGGGATTCACGGTCCTGGAAGGCTACGGCTTAACGGAGACCGCGCCGGTGGTCACCATGAACTCGCCGGAGGCTCCCCGCCTGGGGTCCGCGGGCCGGCCCCTGGAGGGGGTGGAAGTCAGGATTCTCAACCCCGCTGCGGACGGGGTGGGCGAGGTCCTCATCCGGGGTGACAATGTCATGGCCGGGTATTACCGCAATGAGGCCGCCACCCGGGAGGTCCTGAAAGACGGCTGGTTTCACAGCGGCGATCTGGGGTATCTCGACCGGGAAGGCTATCTGTTCATCCAGGGACGGATCAAGGAGATCATCGTCCTCAGTTCGGGCAAGAACGTCTCCGCCGAGGAAGTGGGGCATTACTACCTGAAGGCTCCTTCCATCAAAGAAATCTTCGTGACCGCGGACGCCAAGGCCGAGAAACTGGCCGCGGTGGTGGTGCCGGACCTGGACTTTTTCCGGAAAATCGGAGAAACGGACATTTACGGGAAGGTGAAGTGGGATCTGGAACTGTTGTCCCAGGGCCTGGAGCCTTACAAGCGAGTGCGGGATTTTATCCTGATAAACGAAGAACTCCCCAAGACCCGCTTGGGAAAAGTCAAGATCCACGAGGCCCAGCGGCTTTACCAGGAGCGGGCCGGCCAACGTTACGAAAAGAAAAAGCCGGCCATAGAAGAAGGGCTGTCTCCCGTGGGCGAGATGGTGGTGGAAGTTTTGGCCCGGCAAATTGGAGACTCCCGCATCTCCCTGGACGACCATCTGGAGCTGGACTTAGGTATGGACTCCCTGGGCCTGGTGCAACTGCTCGCGGCCCTGGAAAGCCGGTTCCAGCTCAAGATCAGGGATGAAGAATTTACCGGGATCTTCACGGTCAGAGAGCTCATCAACTTTATCGAAGAGAAAAAACCGGAAGCCGCCAAGGAGCCTGAAGAAGAAATCGCGGCCTGGGACACCATTCTCCGGACTGATCCGCCGCCGGACTTACTCCAGCGCCTGGGCATCGAAGGGGGGCTCGCGGCCCGGATGGCCACCCAGGGGCTATCGACAGTATTGGGCCGTTGGTTTAAATGGATGTTCAACCTCCAGGTCTATGGCGGAGAGAGGCTACAGAAGCAAGGATATGTGATCTGCCCCAACCACGCCAGTTTCCTGGATGGGTTTCTCATTGCTTATGCGGTGCCGGGGCCGTTGCGGGACCGCCTCTTTTCCATGGGATACAGCCGGTATTTCGATATTCCCGTAGTCCGGAATCTTAGCAAGCTCATCCGGGTCATCCCGGTGGACTCGTCCCGGAACGTGGTGGCGGCCATGCAGGTGGCGTCTTATATTCTCAGAAACGGCCAGTTGCTCTGCGTCTTTCCCGAAGGCGCCCGGAGCCCTTCCGGAGAGGTGGGCCGGTTCAAGAAGGGCGCGGCCATCCTGGCCAAAGAACTGGGGGTGAAATTGGTGCCGGTCTATATTCAAGGCTCCTACGAAGCCTGGCCTGCCGGCGCGACCCTGCCCCGCTCCCATCCTATCCAGGTAGTTTTCGGCCGGGAGCATTCCTGGGAGGAGCTGAAAGCGCGGGGACTGCAGGTGGACCCGGGCGCGTCGGAGATTAACGCCGTCACCCTGGGTCTGCGGGAGGAGGTTTTGAGGCTGAAAGGTAGTGGTCAGTGGTCAGTGGCCAGTGGCCAGAAAAAAGACTGAGACCTCTGTAAAATTGGTCTTTTATGTCATTCTGAGGGAGCGGAGCGACCGAAGAATCTCTCAAATACGAGATCTTTCGCTTCGCTCAGGATGACAGACAAGACTTTTTCAGAGCTCTCTAACTGACCACTGGCCACTGACCACTTAAAAATCCAACATCAAATTTTCCGAAGGGATAAGTTATGGCAAAGACCATCGTGGAACAAATCATGGCCGCGCACCTGGTGTCCGGGGAGTTGGTTCCGGGCGCGGAGGTGGCCTTGAAGATTGATCAGACTTTGACCCAGGACGCCACCGGCACCCTGGCCTACCTGGAGTTTGAGGCCATGGGGGTGGAGCGGGTCAAGACCGAGTTGTCGGTGAGTTATGTGGATCACAATCTGTTGCAGACGGATTACCGCAATGCCGACGACCACCGGTTCTTGAAGACCATTGCCGCTAAGTATGGCCTGTATTTCTCGCCCCCGGGCAACGGCATCTGCCACCAGGTGCACCTGGAGCGTTTTGGTATTCCGGGAAAGACTTTGATCGGCTCGGACAGCCACACCCCCACTGCGGGGGGCGCGGGCATGCTCTCCTTCGGGGCCGGGGGTCTGGACGTGGCCCTGGCCATGGCCGGGCAGCCCTTTTATTTGGTAATGCCGGAGGTCATCGGCGTTCGGCTGGAGGGGCGGTTCCAGCCCTGGGTGTCGGCCAAGGATGTGATTTTGGAGTTGCTCCGGCGCCTGACGGTGAAGGGGGGGCGGGGGAAGATCCTGGAGTTTTTCGGCCCGGCTTTGCGCCATCTGGCGGTGCCGGAGCGGGCCTCCATCACCAACATGGGGACGGAACTGGGGGCCACCACCTCCATCTTTCCCGCGGACGCCCAGACGCAGTGCTTTCTGGCGCTCCAGGGACGGGCCGAAGATTACCGGCCCCTTAAGGCCCAGGGGCGGCCCCGCTATGCCCAGGTGGAGGAAATTGCCCTGGGCGAGCTTTCGCCCCTCATTGCCACCCCGGGCTCTCCGGACCACGTGGTGCCGGTTAAGGAAGCTGAGGGTACCCCGGTGGACCAGGTGCTCATCGGCTCCTGCGCCAACTCTTCCTTCCGGGACCTGATGGTCATTGCCCGGGCCTTGCAAGACCGCCGGGTGCATCCCCGGGTGAGCATGGAAATAAATCCTGGATCTCTGCAAGTATTGGAAAACCTGGACCTCTCCGGGGGGCTGCTGACGCTCCTGAAAGCCGGGGTGCGGGTGATGCCTCCGGGCTGCTGGGGCTGCATCGGTATGGGCCAGGCCCCGGCCACCGGCGCGGTGAGCGTGCGCACCTTCACCCGTAATTTTCCCGCCAGAAGCGGCACCAAGGACGATCAGGTCTATCTGGCCAGCCCCGAGACCGCGGTGGCTGCGGCTATTTCCGGTGAAATTATGGACCCCCGGAACCTGGGGGATTATCCGCGAGTGGCCCCGCCCCGCTATTTCCTGGTGAACGGCCGCAGCCTGATGGCCCCGTTGCCGGCGGAGGAGAGCCGGAAGGCGGAAGTGATCCGGGGCCCCAATATCGTGGCCTTTCCCAGGCTGTCCGGCCTGCCGGATTCCTGGTGCGGTGAAGTCTGGCTGAAAACCGGGGACAACGTCACCACCGACGACATTCTGCCCGCGGGCAGCCAGATTTTGCCGCTTAGGAGCAATCTCCCGGCCATCAGCCGCTTTGCCTTCACCCGGCTGGACCGGGATTTCCCGGACCGGGTCCAGGGGCGGGGGGAAGGGGCCATCGTTGGGGGCGAGAATTATGGGCAAGGCTCTTCCAGGGAACACGCGGCCCTGGCCCCCCGGTACCTGGGAGTGCGGGTGAAACTGGTGAAGAGCTTCGCCCGTATCCACCTGGCGAATCTCATCAACTTCGGCATCCTGCCCTTAACTTTTGAAAACCCGGCTGACTACGACATCCTGGATCTGGGTAAAACCCTGGAACTTCCCGGGGTGCGCAAACTTCTCCTGGACGGCGCGGAGCGCCTGCCCCTGAAAGTGGATGGCCACCAAATCTGGGTGCGGCTGGACCTCTCAGCGCGGCAGCGGCGGATGCTGGCCGTGGGCGGGGCGCTGAATATGGCAAAGAAAGGATAGCTCACGCAAAGACGCCAAGGCGCAAAGGCGCAAAGCATTTATTTTCTTTGTGTCTTTGCGTCTTTGCGTGAGAAAAAAAGGGGGGGATACGATGAAAGGCTGTTTCATCACTGGCCGTTGGGTGGAAACCAAAGACAGCCTCCCTGTCCTCTCCCCCTGGTCCGGGGAAGTGGTGGGGGAGGTCTGCCTGGCCGGGGGCGCGGAGTGGGAAACGGCCATCACTGCAGCCCAGGAGGCCGCGGTAGTGATGCGCAAATTCTCCAGCCTGGAGCGCCGCCAAATCCTGGAAAAGCTGGTGGCCGGAGTCAAGGCCCGCCAGGAGGAGCTGGCCCAGACCATTATGGCCGAAGGCGGCAAACCCATCACCTACGCCCGGGCGGAGATGGCCCGGGGGGTGATGACCCTTTCCCTGGCCGCGGAAGAGGCGGAGAGGATCGGCGGGGAAGTGATCCCCCTGGATGTGCAGGCCGCGTTCAAAGGCCGCTGGGGCCTCACCCGGCGCTTTCCCATAGGGCCGGTCCTAGGGATTACCCCCTTCAATTTCCCCTTCAACCTGGTGGCCCACAAGGTAGGCCCGGCCCTGGCCGCGGGCAACCCCATTATCATCAAACCCGCGTCCAAGACGCCCCTCACCGCGCTGCTGCTGGCGGAGATCTACGACCAGGCGGGCCTGCCCCCCGGCGGCCTGCAGGTCCTTCCCAGCACTGCGGCAGTGGCAGAGCGGGCCGTGGCCGACGACCGCCTCCGGGCTTTGTCTTTCACCGGCAGCGCCGCGGTGGGCTGGTACCTGAAAAACGTGGCCGGAAAAAAGCGAGTCATCCTGGAGCTGGGGGGCAATGCCGCGTGCATCATGGACGCGGGGGCCGACCTGCAGTTGGCCGCGAATCGGGCCGCGATCGGCTCTTTTGCCCACGCGGGCCAGGTGTGCATCGCGGTGCAGCGCCTGTTGGTGGTGGAGGAGGTGTACGAGGAGTTTAAGAAAATCTTCCTGGAAACCGTATCCCGGGAGATCAAAGCCGGGGCCCCGGCCTTAGAAGACACGGTGGTAGGCCCCTTGGTGGAGCCCGGGGCCGCAGCCCGGGTCCGGGCCTGGGTCCAAGAGGCCCTGGACGAAGGCGCGACACTGGCCGCCGGCGGCCTGGGAGAAGGGAACCTCATGCCCCCCACCGTGCTCGAAAACGTCTCCCGGGAGATGAAGGTCTGGAACCGGGAAATCTTCGGGCCGGTGGCGACCCTCACCCCCTGCCGGGATTTTGCCCAGGCCCTGGAGCTGGCCAACGACTCCAGTTACGGGCTCCAGGCCGGGGTCTTCACCAACAACCTGGCCCACGCCTGGCAGGCCTTCGAGACCCTGGAGGTGGGGGGGGTGATCATCAACGACGGCCCGGTCTTTAGGGTGGACAGCATGCCCTACGGCGGGGTCAAGGACTCGGGGCTGGGCCGGGAAGGGGTGCGTTACGCCGTCGAGGAACTCACGGAACTCCGCCTTCTGGCGCTGCGGCCTTAAAATTGTGGAAAAGATTGGTGTGCGAGGGGCCAGTGGCACACGCGTCTCACCTGGGGTAGCCTCTGGGCCCCTCCTGGAAAATGCTTTTTGAATAAACAAAGGGGGACCCCCTGGGCTTGACCGGTGGTCCCCCGTTATTATTCAGGTCTGGGTAAATTGCGCAGAAGTATTAACCTACGCCGGGTGTGGTGTAATAAACTTCTTTCAGCAAGGGAGGCTTGAATTCAATAACCCTGAACAGCAGCACCGGCACCGTGGCATGGGAAACCACTTTTTCCGCGGTACTGCCCAAGACCCAGGCCACTTCGCCGATGCCATGGGTAGTCATGGCAATGAGGTCCATGTTGTTTTTGTCGGCATAGTGGATGATCTCCCGGGCCGGCACTCCTTCGACGCATTCGGTCTTGACGTCCAATCCTTGGGCCTTAAGATCGCCGGCAACCTTCCCGAGGAAGGTGGCGCACCACTTCTCTTCGTGGGCTGCCGCGGCTTTCATGGTCTCTGGCGTGGTTTCGCCGATGGCGGGAGTGTAGCAGACATGAATCAGAGTAACCTGGGCTTTGAAGGTCTTGGCCATCTCTGTAACTTTGGGGAGGACCTTAGCAGCCAGTTCAGAACCATCCAACGGAACCAAAATCTTATTAAACATGTTGCCCTCCTTTGAAGGATAACTTGCGCTGGCCAGGACTACCCTGCCGCTGCAGCCTCGCCTTTACCTGAGAATTAAGCTAAGAATAGACTTGGGGGATGTCAAGTTCACATGAGGAGAATTCTTATAAGATAATCATTCTTAGTTATTTTTTTTTGATTCCGGGGTTGGAGCGGGTTCTTCCTCGGACCGATCTCCCCCTTTATACAGCCCGCGCTGCAAGACCCGGTGATAGCTAGTGAAATCCCCCGCGGTGTTATCGCTCTCCAGGTGCATGTCCATCATCTTCAGTTTGGCGTCCAGGTCGTCCAGATAAAAAACGAGCATCGCCTCCCGGGTTTTGGGGGGGACCGGTGAGCCGAACTCCTGACTACCGTGGTGGGAGAGAATGATGTGCTCCAGTTCCAGGAGCAAGGCGGGGTCAGGGAAGTTTTGGGCCCGGGCTTCCTCCCGCACCATTTCCCAGCCCAGGACGATGTGGCCCAGGAGCGCGCCGGCCACGGTGATGTCCGGCGCCTGGGGATTGGCCAGTTCTTTGACTTTGCCCAGATCGTGGAGGATGGCCCCGGCCAGGACCAGGTCCGGATGCAGGTCCTGATAGACGCTTAGAGACTGGAGGGCATGGCGGGCTACGGACCAGGTGTGCTCCAGCAGGCCTCCCAGATAGGGGTGATGATAGACCCGGGCCGCGGGGCAGACCAGCAGTTCCTCCTGATATTTTCCCAGCAAGCCCAGCACCAACTCCTTTAAGGGCGTCTTCAGGTGGGCCTCCGCCAACTCCCACAGCTCCCGCCACAATTGCTCACGGTCATAGGGAGTGGCCCGGTGCAGCAGCTCCGGGTCGAACTCTTTGAGTTCCCGGCCCCGCTCCCGCAAGGCCTCCACGGTACTGATATATTGGACGCTTAGCTGAATCTCGCCCTTGTAACTGCTCACTTGGGCCTGCACACCCACGTAATCGCCGGGTGTGAAGGGTCCGGGGCATTTGGCTAAGACGTCGCTCCAGACCCGGGCTTCGAGGTCGCGGCTGCGATCGCCTAAGACCAGGGCCAGGTAGGGCTTACCGGATTTATCGATGCGGGTCTCCACCCGGCGCACCAGCAAGAACTGGTGGATGGCATCCCCTTCCTGCAGGTCGGTAAGGAAACGGTGGGGCATGGCTTCTCCCTCCAAATGGCTGGTGCCATGATACTCGCGGCCGGGGAAGGGGGTCAAGAGTTGTTCTAAGCTGTCTTGACAAGGGTACAAGGTGTAATTATATTTAAATTATTAGAAAAAATGCCGATATAAACGTCGCAGAGTCGAAAGTTAATAAATAAAAATTAACTTTTTTCCTTGACATGACTCTATAAGAAGTTAAAATAAACGTTTAAATTTAAACAGTGGCAGGGGGCCACAGGACCCAAATTCATGGAAAAAGAATACTTTAAAAAGATCATCAACCTTGGCGGGGGGAATGACCAGATCATTCCCTATGACCAGTTTCATCTTTTCGTTCCGGAAGAGGAGGATGAATCACTAAATTACCGGGAAAACTACGAGGTTATACCCGAGGAGGGCCTGGAAGGCGACCTGACCCCGGCCCTGGTCCTCGGGGAAGAGGCGGAAGAAGACCTGGATGAGAGCCTGGAAGCCCAGGAAATTCCGGAACATGAGGGCCTGGTAGCCGCGTATTTCCGGGAAATGCTGCGGTATTCCATCCTTTCCCCGGAAGAAGAACGGAACCTGGGCCGCATCATCAAAGAAGGGCAGGAGACCATCTTTAAACTGGTATCCATGGTGGATTCCGACCTGGAAGAGATCCGCTACCTGCAAAAGAAGATTCTTGGCTGGTTCCAGACACCGGAAAAGAGCGCCCAAGCCAAAGAGAAGCTTTTCAAGGATATCCATAAGAAGCTGCATTGGCTCGAGAGACATTATCCCGAGGCCGCGGATATCAAGGAACTGGCGCGGTGCATCCAGGCCATGGAAGACGAAGTCACCCAGGCCCGGGACCAGATGATCAAGGCGAACCTGCGCCTGGTGGTGAGCATCGCCAAAAAATACCTGCACCGGGGCCTGAGTTTCTCCGACCTCATCCAGGAAGGCAACCTGGGCCTGATGAAGGCCGTAACCCGGTATGACTATACCACCGGCTACCGCCTGAGCACCTTCGCGTCCTGGTGGATCCGGCAGACCATCACCCGGGCCATCTACGACAAGACCCGGACCATCCGTATCCCCGTGCATCTGCAGGAGATCCGAAACCGCTGCTACCGGGCTTTTTACGACCTGTTGAAAGAGTTGGGCCGGGAACCGAATCTCAAGGAGATCGCGGCGCGTTCCGGGGTGCCGGAGGAAAAAATCCTCATGGTCACCAATCTGTCCGATGAGCTGATCTCCCTGGAAACCCCGGTGGGAGACGAAGGGGACCGGCTAGGAGACTTCATCCGCAATGACAAGGCGGTCTCCCCTTACGAGGCCATCCTGGAGTCCCAGCTTACGGAAAAGACGGACACCATCCTCACCACCCTGACCCAGCGGGAAGAGAAAATCATGAAGATGCGCTTCGGAGTGGGGGAGGAAGTGGAACATACCCTGGAGGAAATCGACGTCAGGCGGAAGTGAAAGAACGGCTGCTGTCCCGGAAACAGCGCCTCTGGCTGGAAGTGAAACAACAGCTGAAGAGCAGTATCGGCGACGGCTATCAGGAGATGCTGGCCACCGCCCGGGACGAGGAAGATCAGGCCTCGGTCAGCCTCCTGGCGGAGACCCAGCTCTCCCTTCTGGGACCCAAACGGCAGGAGCTGGAGGCCATCGAAGAAGCCCTGCAAAGGCTGGAAAACGGCAGCTACGGCCAATGTGAAAACTGCGGGCTGCCCATTGAGCCGCGGCGGCTGGAAATCATGCCCGAAACCCCCTTGTGCCGCAACTGCCAGTCTCTTCGGGAAAAACTGGCCAAAGCCACGTCCCGGTAACGCAGCCTAACACCGAAATATAAAAGGCGGGAGGGTTTTCCTTCCGCCTTTTTTTGTTGGGGTGGGGGAGGGGGCTAAAGGCTGCTTAACTTTCAGCTATCAGCTTTCAGCCATCA
This sequence comes from Deltaproteobacteria bacterium, assembly GCA_016208235.1. GTDB lineage: Bacteria > Desulfobacterota > Desulfobaccia > Desulfobaccales > 0-14-0-80-60-11 > SURF-52. The sequence continues at coordinate 27,236 of JACQYN010000118.1, read as the reverse complement.
GCTTTAATACCAAGTCGCAAACAAAAGACAATTTTCTTGTAGGGGCGGACCCATGTGTCCGCCCCGGACTCGGGCGCACACACGGGTGCGCCCCTACGATACTGCGTTTTTTGTTTGCGACTTGGTATAAAATCAAAAATTAAGGCAGACCCCAAAACTTCAGCTGAACTCGATTTAGCTCCAATCTCTAATAGTTCTTCAATTAAGCTGACAGCTGACAGCTGATAGCTGATAGCTGACAGCTTTCCACCCACCTCTTACTTCAATCGGCGATGGTGCAAACAAGGCAGTTCCCGGCGCAGCCTGTTCAAACGATCGTGGTCCAGGCGGGCGTAAATGATGCCTTCTCCGTCCGGGGCCTGGGCCAGGATGAGGCCCCAGGGGTCGATGATGAGGGAGCGGCCGTAGCTGCGGCGGCCCGGGGAGTGCTGGCCCCATTGGGCCGGGGCGATGACGTAAGCCAGGTTTTCGATGGCTCGGGCCCGGACCAGGACCTCCCAGTGGTCCCGGCCGGTGGCCAGGGTGAAGGCCGCGGGCAACAGCAGAAGATCCGCGCCTTGGGCCGTCAGGGCCCGAAAAAGCTCCGGGAAGCGCAGGTCGTAGCAGATGGCCAGACCCGCGGTGAAGGGGGCGCCGGGAAGGGGGGCCACGGCCAATTCTTCTCCGGCCTGAATAAATTGAGATTCCCGGTATCTTGGCCCTTTGGCGAGATCCACGTCGAAGAGGTGCATCTTGCGGTAGGACGCGAGAATGTCTCCCTGGGGTCCCAGGAGCACGCTGGTGTTAAAGGGGCGGGCCCCGGCCGCGGTAAGCTCCGGGAAGGAGCCGAGGAGCAGGAAGACCCCCAATTTTCTGGCCAGTTCCCGAAATTCACTCAGCAGAGGCCCATCCAGTGCCTGGGCGGACGGCGGCTTTTTGTCTTCCGGCCCCAGATACGCAAAATGCTCCGGCAGGGCGATAAGCTGCGCGCCCCGGGACGCGGCCTCCTCGATCAAGGACCGGGCGCGAGTCAGGTTCCCCTCCATATCCGGGGTGGAATTGAGTTGAATTGCGGCTACCCACATAGATGCCTCCGTTCGGTCAAGGTCCATGAAAAAGAAGGCGAATAGCTTTCAGCCATCAGCTTAAAAATCAAAAATCAAGGCAGGTCCTCATGGACCTTAGGCTCACCCATAAACCATAAAAAGTATCGGTAGCACAGGCTTTCCAGCCTGTGCGGGGTACAACTTTTCAGATCAATTATTCATGGGCCGTTGGCCTACCGCAAATTATTAAAAGTTCCTGATGGCTAATTCCTAACTTGAGACTTCTGCGAAACTTCATCAATTGTCATTCTGAGGGAGCGAAGCGACCGAAGAATCTCAAATACGAGATTCGAAACGAAGCTTCGCTCCGTTCAGAATGACACCTTAAAAGACTTTCGCAGAAGTCTCAACTTGGAACACGGAACTGGGAACTTGGAACTTTTCCAAGCAGCCATAGGGCGGCCCGTGGCCGCCATTAATCGGCGTGCACGGCACGCCCAAGGGGTTTCTACCCCTTATCCCAAAACGTGGTTGCGAAACTCCTCCGGAGTCAGGGCCATAAATCCCAACCGCCGGCTGAGCTGCACTAGCGCCGGGGTCTTAAGGTTGCAGGAACACAAAATTTCTTCCTGGGCCAGGACCTCCCGGGTGGGGCCGTCCAGGACTATCCGGCCCCGGTTCAGGACCACCAGCCGCTGGGTATAAGTGGCGGCAACCCACATGGAGTGGGTGACCATGACGATGGTGTGGCCTTGGGCGTGGAGTTCCCGGATCAACTCCAGCATGTCTTCTTGCTCCCGGTGGTCCAGGCCGGTGGTGGGTTCATCCAGGATGATCACCCGGGGGGTGAGGGCCAGGACCCCGGCCACGGCCAGTCGCTGGCGCTGTCCCTTGGTGAGGGAAAAGGGGTCCTCCCCGGCCCGGTCCAGGAGATGGACCCGGGACAGGGACTGCTCCACCCGGCGGTTGACTTCCTCCGGTTCCAGCCCCAGGAGGCGGGGGCCAAAGGCCACTTCTTCCCAGACCTGCTCGGAAAATAACTGATAATCGGGATTCTGGAAGACAAACCCCACCCGTAGAGGTTGGTCTCCCGGGGCGGACCATGCCTCACCCTCCTGAGGTTTGAGCAGGCCCCGGAGCAGCTTCACCAGGGTGGTCTTGCCGCCGCCGTTGGGGCCTAAAATCGCGGTTAGCTCCCCTTCCCGCAAACTGAAAGAAAAGTCCCGAAATATGGGGGAGGAATCCGGATACGCGAAAGTCACCCGGCGCAGGGCCAGAAGTTCCGGGGCCGGGGAGGGCAGGGGAGGGGCCGGAAGCTCCCGGCTTCCTGCCCCGGGACACTCCCAACCCAGGCTCCGGGCCTGGACCGCGGCCTCTTCCAGGGTCAGGGGCAGGGCCGTTTGCCCCAGGTCGTGGAACAGGGCCGGCAGTTCCGGGGGCCGCAGCCCCAGGCCGCGCAAGGTCTCCACCTTCCGTAACACCTGCTCTCGGGGGCCGTCGGCCGCCACTCCCCCGTGATTAAGTAAGACAATCCGGGAGCAATGCCGGGCCAGCCGCAGGTCCGCGCCCAGCAGGATTAAGGTAAGGTTTTTATCCATGCTGAGGCAGTCCAAGGCAGATAGAAGTTCTTCCACCCGCAGGGGATCGAGGTCTGTGGTGGGTTCATCCAGAACCAGAATGCGGGGTTCCAGGGCCAGGACCCCGGCCAGGGCCAGGAGTTGTTTCTGCCCCCCGGAGAGGGTGGCGGGATCGCGATTTTCCACCCCCTCCAGGCCCACCCGGCCCAAGGCCCAGGGCACCCGCCGGAGTAGTTCCGTCCGGTTAAGCCCCAGGTTTTCCGGCCCGAAGGCCACCTCCTGGTCCACCCGGGTGCAGAAGAGCTGGGCCTCGAAATCCTGGAACAAAAGGCCCACCCGGTCGGCCAGCTCCCGGGGGCGGCAGAGGTGAGTGAGACTGCCCGCCACTTCCACCTGCCCGCGAAATTCCCCTTTAATCATCCGGGGGATGAGGCCCCCCAGGCAGAGGGCCAGGGTGGATTTGCCGGCCTCGCTGGGCCCCAGGATGGCGAGGCGCTCCCCTGGGGCAACCTCCAGGTTGAGCCCGTAAAAGACAGGCCGGTCGGCTTTTTTATACTTAAAATGGAGATCGGTGATTCTGATTATTGTAGGTTCTCCGTTGAATTCTCACGCAAAGACGCAAAGGCCCAAAGACGCAATAATTATATTAAATCTTTAGCGCCTTTGCGTCTTTGCGTGAGAAAAATATTCATTTCTAAAGGAAGAAGCAGCCGATTAGCAGGATCACCACAAAGGGCGTCAGTAGCGCCGCCAAGGAAGGGAGGCCGGGGAGGCCCACCAGACCCAGACCCACTGCCAGTCCCAGCAAGAAGCCACCTCCCGCGCCCAGCCAGGCCAGAGCCAGGCCCAGGCGGGGCGCGGGTCCGGGGGCGCGGTCCTCCGGGTCCACGATCTCGGTCCAGGAAAGGTCCCAGCGGCTTACCCGGGGCTCCAGCAGGGCCAGGAGAAAGGGCCCCAAAAGCAGGGTGATGAGCGCGTTATTGATGAAGACCGCCACCGCGATGACGCTGAAGGGCAAAAGTTTCAGCGCTTCCAGGCCGAAGCCCACCACCAGGGCGCAACCCATGGCCCCCAGGAGCACCGCCAGCATGAAGCGGGGAAGGTGTCCCCGAATGCTCCCCAAAGGCCGGTTCCGCCACATCTTATAAGGCAGGTACGCGGCCAGGAAATTGCCCCAAAAGCCGAAGAAACTGCCCACGCCCAGGGTGCCGAAAAAATCGCCGATGAGGTTCCCCAAAGCCGCGCCCCAGGCCCCCGCGGGCCCGAAGAGCAGGCCGAAGACCACGGGGATGACGTTGGCGGGCCGCAGTTCCGTGAGCCCGGGAATCAGGGGGATGCCTTTGAAAGGGATGAGGATGGCCGCGAAGATCCCGGCCGTGAGCACGGTGAGGACCACCATGGTGGAATAATGCCACATGCGCCAGACTTCCCGCATTCCGCCCCCTTAAGCCGATTCGCCCCATTCTATCAAAATTACCCGGTGCGAGACCTCATAAAAAAGAGGCTTGTATGATGAGGACCAGGATGTGGAGCAGGCGCCCTCGCCTGCCCGATTACAGCCGGGGGCGGCTGTTCCACATTCTTCTGGTTCCCAAGCAAAGCTGGGGAACGTGAAGTAAATCCTTTTTCCCAGGAACTCTTGGAGGCGGCCAGGGATGGCCGCCCCACCAATACATTTCCTTTTGATAGTGGGGCGGGCCTCCGCGCCCGCCTTTAGACCCTGTCCTCTAACCTCACTAATTCTTTTTATCCGACCATTTTTCTAGAACAATTTAAGAAACTTCAACTTCTTCTCACCCCGTCTTGCATTGAAAATAGTTTCTCTCTAAGATTTTTCGATTATAATCTGCAAAACCATGCTGAGCGAACGGAGAAAATGAGCGATTTGTCGTCCCCATCCTGGCCATCGGGAGATTGGTTCATTGACCTGTCCAGCCCTGCGGACCTGGTGGCCTATGAGAAGCAGAAAGTCCTGGTCTTCGGGAAGACCCGCTTTCAGGAATATGAAATTTTTCTCAGCCGGCTCTGGGGCAAGGTCTTGCTCCTGGACGGCAGGCTGCAGTCCGCGGAGAAAGACGAATTTATCTACCATGAAGCCCTGGTGCACCCGGTGATGTTGGCCCATCCCGAACCCCGGCGGGTGCTGGTGCTGGGCGGCGGGGAAGGGGCCACTTTGCGGGAGGTGCTGCGCCATTCCTTGGTTGAAGCCGCGGTGATGGCGGACATCGACCAGGAGTTGGTGGAGGTCTGCCGCAAGTGGCTGCCGGAGTTCCATCAAGGGGCTTTCGACGCCCCCCGCACGGAACTGGTGTTTGCCGACGGCCGCGCCTGGCTGGCGGCTCAGCCGGACGGGAGTTTCGACGTCATCATCCTGGATCTGCCGGAGCCCCTGGAAGAGGGCCCGGCCCTGCTGTTGTTTACCCGGGAGTTTTATAACCTGGTCCGGAGCAAACTCGCGCCTGGAGGCCTGGTGGCCTTGCAATCAGGCACAGCCGGTCCCTGGGGCCGGCTCCTGCCGGACCTCAACTGCACTCTCAGGGCCGTCTTTCCCAGGGTGCTGGCCTATACCGCTTTTGTCCCCAGCTTTATGGACCTCTACGGTTTCCATCTGGCCGGAGGGGATGACTTTGACTGGCCCTCCCCCTGGGAAGCGGCAACCCGCCTCGAAGACCGGGCCATGCCGCCACTGCGGTGGATGGGACCGGAGTTCGCCGCAGGCCTGCCGCACCTGCCCGTTTATTTGCAGACGCGGCTGGAAAAGGAGGGAAGGGTGCTTACCGACGCCGCTCCCTTCCGCCCCGTGGCTGGGGAAAGGCCGATTTTTTGAACCAATCGCCCATCGACAGGAAGACTTTTCGGAAAGAATTGCTTCCATGACGGTTTAGAGCAGTACCCTGATCTTTATTTTAGTTTTAGTAAAGGAGCCTGAAGATCGTGAATAATCGCAAAGTGGGAATATATGTGGATTCCATGAACATCATGCGCTGCGGCGGCTACGGCATGCGCTACGAAGTCATCCGCCGCCTGGCCGCCTGGGACGGCGATGAAGTGATGCGCCTCAACGCGTATGTGGCCATCGACGAAGAGCGGGCCAGCTCCGACCCCAACTACAAAAATACCCTGAACTTCATTCTCACCCTCCGGGACCTGGGCTTCAAGGTAATAGAAAAGCCCATCAGGTGGTACACGGATGATTCGGGCCGCACCTACGGCAAGGCCAACCTGGACATGGAGATGGGCCTGGACATCATCTCCCAGTCGGACCGCCTGGACCTGATCTATCTGTTTACGGGGGATGGGGATTTTTGCAGTGTGGTGACCATGGTCCAGAACAAGGGCTGCCGCGTGGAACTGGTGGCCTTCGCCAACGTCTCCGCGCGGCTGCGCCGGGAAGTGGACCTGTTCATCCCCGGTTATCTTATTCCTGGTCTTTTGCCCACCACGCCCCCCTTTGCCGGGGCTCCCCCCTGGGGGGAGTCGGGCAGCCGGGTCCGGGGCGTGTGCACCAAGTATTTCCTGGACCGTTCCTACGGATTCTTCCGCTTCATGCACAGCTTCGGCAAGGCATGGGTGACCGACACCCGTCTGGAAGAATCCCCCTATACCTCCGTGTTTTTCATGGAAAAGGACCTGCCCTCGGGGGTCAACCCGGAAAACCTGCCCAGCCGGGACTATATCTTTGAATTTACCCTCACCGAAGGGGAAAAGGGCTTCGTCGCCGCAGACATCGACCTGGTGTACAAGTATTAGGGGCCAGGGGTCAGGGGTCAGGGGCCAGGGATTAGTAGCAAAAAATCCATATTTTCTGGCCACTGATCCCTTGAGAGGACGACGCTTAATTTAACCATACGATTATTCGATATATTTATAACCGAAAACCGAAAACCGAAAACTGAAAACCGTCCTAAGGAGGGGCTATGGCGCGGAATTTGCGGGTGTTGTTTGTTGCCTCGGAAGCGGTGCCTTTTGCCAAGACCGGGGGGTTGGCCGACGTGGTGGGCACCCTGCCTAACGCCCTGAAGGACCTGGGCTCAGACGTCCGGGTCCTCATGCCTTATTACGGCATGGTCAAGCAGGGCAAGATTCCCATGACCACGGTGGCGGAAAACCTGGAAGGGCATTTGGGGGGAACCGGGCTGGCCTTTGATGTGAAGACCCCCGAGTCCGGCGATTACCCCTTTTATTTCGTGGAGCGGGATGAGTTCTTTGAACGCTCTCAGCTTTACGGCACGCCCAAAGGCGATTATTTCGACAACCTGGAGCGCTTTTCTTTTTTCTGCTCCACCATCCTGCCGGTTTGCCAGAACCTGGGCTTTCAGCCGGATGTGATCCATTGCCACGACTGGCAGTCTTCCTTGGTTCCGGTTTACCTGCGCCACCGATGGCAGGGGGCGGAAATTCTGAACGGGGCCAAGACCGTGCTCACCATTCATAATCTGGCCTACCAGGGGCTTTTTTATAAAGAGAAATTTCCTCTTCTGGGCCTGGACTGGTCCCTGTTCGGTATTGACGGCCTGGAATATTACGACCAGATCAGCCTGCTCAAAGGGGGGATCGTCTTTGCCGACGCCATCACCACCGTCAGCGTCGGCTACAGCGAAGAGATTCAGACCCCGGAGTTCGGCTACGGCCTGGAAGGCTTGCTGCGGGCCCGGGCCTCTGCCCTGCACGGCATTTTGAACGGGGTGGATTATCAGGATTGGAGCCCGGAAAACGATCGCCTCATCCCCGCCACCTTCAGCAAGGGCAACCTCGCGGGCAAGGCCAAGAACAAGGCCGCGCTGATGGAGGCCTTCAATCTGGACCCCAAGCTGTCCAAGGCCCCCATCCTGGCCATGATCTCCCGTCTGGCGGACCAGAAAGGCTTCGACCTGGTGGCCGCGATGCTCCCGGAACTCCTGGACCAGGACCTGATGGTGGTCATCCTGGGCACCGGGGAGGAAAAATACCACCGCTGGCTGGCCCAGGAAGCCCCCAAATACCCCGGCAAACTGGGAGTGAAGATCGCGTTCGACAACGCCCTGGCTCACCTCATGGAAGCCGGCGCGGACATGTTCCTCATGCCCTCCCGGTTTGAGCCCTGCGGCCTCAACCAGATGTATTCCCTAAAATACGGCACCATTCCCATTGTCCGGGCCACCGGCGGCCTGGCCGACACCGTGGCCCAGGCCGACCCGGCCGTAGGCTCGGGCACCGGCTTCCTGTTCACCGACTACACCCCGGAAGCCTTCGCGGCGGCCATCAACGCGGCCCTGAAGGCTTACAAGAATCAGAAGCAATGGCGCCGTCTCGTGGAAAACGCCATGTCCCAGGACTTCTCCTGGGAAAGGTCCGCGTCCGCCTACCTGAACCTCTATAAGCTGTTGGTGGAGGGGGAATGATACAGTTTTCAGTTTTCGGTTTTCGGTTTTCGGTTAAATAATATCGAGATATCAGATGTTGAATTGATTAGCAGCCGGAGAAGTCGGCGCTGCAGCCCCGAATTCCCCGGCTGACTTATATGGGTGGGTTGGGGAAAGCAGATAAGCAGAGTGATGACTCCGCCCATAACCATGGATAGTCCAACTTTTTTTAATTGAAAACTGAAAACCAAAAAATGAAAACCGTATTTTACAGTCAGCCGCCTTTCTTAATCTCCACGACCTTATTGTCCGGTCCATAGATAACAGTGAGCCGTCGGGTGCTCCCCTTGATCAGTTCAATGGGGGTGCCGATGAATTCCCAGAGGCCCAAGGTGCCCACGTCCAGGATGGCGTGCATCCCCGCCCGGGCCGGCGCGGGTTCATTGCCCACCTGGTATTTATAAACGGCGATGGTTCGCCAATCCTCGGTTTTCGTCTTCACCGGCTTTCCCAGGTAGGATTCCACCTCTTTACGATCCTTGCCCACCTGGATGTTTCGCAAATCCGGCTCGGAATGGCCGTACAGGGCCATGCCCACGGAACAACCGGCCAAGAGGAGGACGGCCAGTATTATCACAGGAAATATGCGCATAGAGCACCCTGCCCCTAATATCAGTTAGCCTGCAAACGGTAATGCTTGGTAGCCGCAGGCTTTAGCCTGCGCCGGCACAGGCTGGAAAGCCTGTGCTACCTCTTGCATGGCACCTGGTATAAGATTATTTTCCCCAGTTATTGAACGTTAATCATTGATGCGAGAGATTCAAACCGGGAAGGGCGACAGGAAATGAGCGGGGGGGCCAAGTTGGCGCCGGCGGGCCCGGAGGCCCGCCCCACGGCCCTTGCCCCCGCAGGTTATTTGGGCACCGGGGTCTCGATTTGGTGGATTTTTGAGGGAATTTTTGCTTTCCCTTTAAGCGCCTTGGCTGCCGCCTGGGCTTCTTCGGGGGTGGAGAAAGGACCCACCCACACCTGATATTTCCCTTTTTCCCGGCGGATAAACGCGGGTTGGCCCTGTTTTTTCAGTTTTTCCATCATCTTGGCGGCATCGGCATACCTTCGGTAACTACCCGCCAGGAGCCCTGATTCTTTTTTAGGTTCCAAGGGGGGCAGCAAGGTTTTTTCAGGGGCCGGGGAAGCAGCCTCCGGTTTGGTTAAAGATTTTTCCGGAGGAGCACCCGGTTGGGGCTGGGGTTTTTCTGGGGGAGCGGGGGAGGGCGGTAAAGCGGGCGCAGGAGTGGGCTTTTCCTTTACCTCGGGGGCGGCCTGGGATTTTACCTCGGGGGTCTTCGGTTTCTCCATGCCTTTAAACGGCGGGGCTCCGGAGTAAAAAAAGTAGAAAACCAAGAGGATGATGATTGCCGCCACGAACCCCAGTGCGACCAAAACTTTTTTCGTCATGGTGCCGCCCTCCGGTCATGGTAAAAATTGCCTACACTCTATTGGGTTAGCGATCAAACTGCAAGCATTCCCTCTCAATACCTCTCGCGTTTCTGCCTGGCCATCTCGAAATAGTTGAAGGTGGCGTCCCGGATGATCCTCTCCGGGTTGGCCCAGAACCGCGCCTGGGCCTCCGGGTCCCGGAAAAGATAAAGTTTGCCGTTGTACACGGCGAAAATATGGGGGTTAATGTCCTCCAGGCGCCCGAAGGACATGGAGGTGGCGCAGTAACCGCCGAACTGAGGCTGGTATTGTGGGGCATTACTCAGGAACTCGTAGCGGGATGCCCGGGAATGGAAATAGTAGGTGGCGCTTCCCACCCTTTCGTTAATCCGCTGGTTGCCCTTGATGGCGCGCTTGTCGGTGAAATAGGCCGTGGGGTCGTAGCCGTGCACCGCTACGGTATTGTCCAGGTTAAGGAGGGCCTCCCCCGAGCCGCCCGAAGTGGTGGGAGGCGGGTACTTTTGGGCGGAGGCGGTGAGGCACAGCGCGGCCAGACCTGCCAAAATTAGTGGAACCAGCATTTTTCGCATGATTTTTCTCCGTGCAATCTTGGGTTAGCGGGGTTATGGAAGACTTTTTTCTAAAAATAAGAATGGATTTCACGCCAGGCAAGGACTTTTTTGTCCAAGGGGCTTTTCAACATGGGAGGCAGGTGTTGGCTTTATCTGTTACCATTTAAAATATGGTGGGGCGGGCCTCCGTGCCCGCCAAAAATTGCCTGATTGCCTCTCTTAATTTGGGCGGGCACAGAGGCCCGCCCCACCAAAAAGTCTACCCTCGAAAACGCCGGAGGCGCAGGGAATTTGTAACCACGCTCACCGAACTCATCGCCATGGCCGCGGCGGCGATGGCCGGGTTGAGCAGCCCCAGGGAAGCCGCGGGGATGGCCACCACGTTGTAACAGAAGGCCCAAAAGAGGTTCTGGCGGATGATGCGCATCATTTTCCGGGAGAGGTGAATGGCCTGAGGGATGAGGGTCAGGTCGTCCCGGATGAGGGTCAGGTCCGCGGCTTCCGCGGCCACGTCCGCGCCGGTGCCCAGGGCTATGCCCACATCGGCCTGGGCCAGGGCCGGGGCGTCGTTAATGCCGTCTCCCACCATGGCCACGGTCTCCCCGGCAGCTTGCAATTCTGCGACCTTGCGGGCCTTGTCCCCGGGAAGGACTTCCGCCAGCACTTCGGAGATGCCCACGGTGCGGGCTGCAGCCTCCACGGCCAGGCGGTTGTCGCCGCTGAGGAGGACAACTTTCAGATTCATGGCCTGGATCGCGGCCACAGCCGCCTTGGCTCCCGGTTTCAGGGTATCCGCGGCGGCCAGCAGCCCCACCGGTTTACCCCCGGCCACCAGGAAGATGGTGGTTTTGCCTTCCTGGGCCAAGCGCTCCTGGTGGGGGGTGAGGGCCTGAACCAGAATATTTTCCCGATTAAGGAAGGTGAGATTGCCCAGGAGTACTTCCTGCCCTTCAATTCTAGCCTTGACTCCCAGCCCCGGAATGGCCTGAAACTCCGCCACCAGCGGCAGCGGTAGTTGCCGGTGGGCCGCGGCGTGGGTTACAGCCTCCGCCAGGGGATGTTCCGATTTTTCTTCCACGGCCGCGGCCCAGGCCAGGACCTGGTCTTCAGGCCAGCCTTCCCAGGCCAGGATGTCCGTGACCTGGGGGCGGCCTTGAGTGAGGGTGCCGGTCTTGTCGAAGACCACCGCGGTGAGGCGGTAGGCCCGCTCCAGGGGTTCGCCGCCCCGCAGCAGGATGCCCATTTCCGCGCCCCGGCCGGAGCCCACCATCACCGCGGTGGGGGTGGCCAGGCCCATGGCGCAGGGGCAGGCGATGATAAGGACCGCCACCATGCTGACCAGGGCCGGGGTGAGAGCCGGGGCCGGGCCCCAGACCAGCCAACCCAGGAAGGTGAGGCCGGCCAGGCCCATGACCACAGGGACGAAAATCCCCGCCACCCGGTCCACCAGGCGTTCAATGGGGGCCTTACTGGTCTGGGCCTCTTCCACCAGGCGGATGATCTGCGAGAGCACCATGTCCCGGCCCACCCGGGTGGCCTTAAAGACCAGAAACCCTCGCTGGTTGAGGGTGGCCCCCCAGACTTCGGCGCCCGGTTCCTTGGCCACCGGCACGCTCTCCCCGGTGAGCATGGATTCGTCCACGCTGGACGCGCCCTCCACCACCACCCCGTCCACCGGGATCTTCTCTCCGGGGCGCACGGTCATCAAGTCCCCCACCAGCACCTGCTCCAGGGGCACCTCCAATTCCAGGCCTTCCCGGCGGATGCGGGCGTTGGGCGGGGCCAGGGCGAAGAGGCGGCGGATGGCCTGGGAGGCCCGGCCCCGGGTGCGGGCCTCCAGCCAGCGGCCCAGGAGGATGAAGGTGATAATCATGGCCGTGGTGTCGAAGTAGAGGTCCGGGCTTTTGCCGGGAGCAACCACTGATTGGGGCCAAAAAGTCACCCACGCGGAATAAAAGTATGCGGCGCTGGTCCCCAGGGCCACCAGGGTATCCATATTAGCCGCGGCGTGGCGGGCTGCGCTCAGCGCGCCCCGGAAAAAAGGCGCGCCGGAATAGAACAACACCGGGGTGGTGAAGATCAGGAGCAGATAAGCCAGGGGCTCCGGCTTCAGGCCCAACCACCCCGGCAGAGGCGGCACCATGGCCCCCAGAAAGACGGGGAGGCTCAAGATCAGGGCCAGGAGAAAACGGCGCTTAAGGTTTTGGGCCTCGATCTCCGGAGAAACGGGTGGAGGGGCTTCCAGAGCCCAGCCGGTAACCTCATAGCCAGCATCATGGACCACGGCCTGCAAGTTTTCCACCGCGGTCTGCTGTGCGTCGTACCTGACCTTAGCCTGGCGGGTGGCCAGGTTGACCAGGGCCTGCTCCACCCCGGGCACCCCGCTCAGGGCCCTTTCCACCCGGGCCACACAGGAAGCGCAGTGCATGCCTTCCAGGGTGAGGGTGACTTCCGTGGTTTCTTTGGGCATTTTTAATACCGTTTTCGGTTTTCAGTTTTCGGTTTTCGGTTAAAAGATAAAGATTATCGATAAGTTGCCTGGTTGCATAAATCGATATTTCGCAGGAAAAATTTCCCTCTTTCCCAATAATAATCATCTTGGGATAAGTGCAAAAGTTCATTTCTAAATTTTAAACATAATAAAAGGGAAAAATAGGGAAAGAGGCTATTTTTTAAAGACTGAAAGGCAGGGGGCCTGGGCTCAGGGGGCGGAATAAATAGCGTCTGTCCCTATTTTTAAAATTGCCTTCTTTCCCTGGACAAACCGGGACGTCTTGGATAATATCCGGCTATCATTGAGTTTCTGCGCGACCTTAAGAGGTAATTGATGAAACGCACCCTGTTGCTAAACCCTCCTTCTTTTCAAGACTTTGACGGCGGCGCGGGTTCCCGCTACCAGGCCACCCGGGAGGTGACCTCCTTCTGGTATCCCACCTGGCTCTGCTACCCCGCGGGGCTCATTCCCGAGAGCCGGGTGGTGGACGCGCCCCCGGAGAATATGACAGCTTCCCAGGTGGCCACCATGGCCCGGGACTTCGACCTGGCGGTCCTGTTCACCACCAGTCCTTCTTTTCAGCATGACCTGGCGACCATTACCCGCCTTAAAGAAGAAAACCCCAAATTGCTGGCGGGCCTGGTGGGTCCCCAGGTGAGCGTCCTGCCCGGGGAATCCCTGGCCGCGGGGCCCCAGGTGGACTTTGTGGCCCGCCGGGAGTTTGACTATGCCATCCTGGAGGTGGCCCAAGGAAAGACCTGGGCAGAGATTCAGGGGATCAGCTACCGGCAAAACGGCCAGATCAAACATAACCCGGATCGCTCCTGGATCGAGGACCTGGACGCGCTGCCCATGGTCACTGAGATTTACCACCGGGACCTGGTCATGGAGCATTACAACATTCCCTACCTCCGCTATCCCTATGTCTCTTTTTATACGGGCCGGGGCTGCCCGGCCCACTGTGTCTATTGCCTCTGGCCCCAGACCTTCACCGGCCGGCGCTTCCGGGTGCGCAGCGTTGCCAACGTGGTGGCCGAGGTGCGCCGGACACTAGAACTCTTCCCCCAGGCCGCGGAGATCTTTTTCGATGACGACACCTTCACCGCCGCGGGGGAACGGGCCCGGGACCTGAGCAAGGAATTCCGGAATATGAAATTCACCTGGTCCGCCACCGCCCGGGTCAACACCTCTTACGAAACCTTAAAGGCCATGAAAGAAGGGGGCCTGCGCCTGCTGGTGGTGGGCTTTGAGACCGGCGACCCCCAGGTATTACAGAATATCCGCAAAGGGGCCACCCTGGATCTGGGCCGCCGCTTGGTCAAATGGTGCCGGGAACTGGGCATCCAGGTGCATGGCACTTTCATGGTGGGCCTCCCCGGAGAGACCCAAAAAAGCATTGAGGCTTCCATCCGCTTTGCCTGCGAATTGGACCCGGACACCATCCAGGTCTCCCTGGCCACACCTTACCCGGGCACCGAGTTTTACGATTATTGCCGGGAGAAGGGCTATATGCAGGCCGACAGCCTGGTCAACGGCCAGACCGGCTATCAACAGTGCGTGGTGGATTATCCGGGCTTGGCCGCAGCCGAAATCTTCCAGGCCGTGCCCCGGTTTTACCGCCGCTTTTATTTCCGGCCCCGCTATATGGCCCGGGCCGCGAAAATAATGCTCCGGGACCCGGAGGAACGGCGGCGGCTGCTCCGGGAGGGCCGGGAATTCTTAAACTTCATGTTCCGGCGGCGACAGACGCCAGAGGAGCAGAAGGGGACCTGCCGCAGTTGTCCATGACCCTGAAAGAACTGATTCATCTGGTCCAGCAAGGCGGGCCTGGATTCTGCCAGATTGCCGTCACCAATGCCTGCAATGCCCGCTGCCGTTTTTGCAGTTTCCCCCAGGTGGCCGCCCGGGACCGGGTCGGGGCCGACCCGGAGCGGCTGTTCCAAGGATTAAAAGCCTTAAAGCAAGCCGGGGTGCATTACCTGTCCATTACCGGCGGCGAACCCCTGCTTTACCCGGACCTGTTGCCGGCCCTGGACTGGGGACGGCGACTGGGCCTGAAGATCATCCTGTGTTCCAACGGGGCCCTGCTCACGCCCGGTCTTATTCAGAAGCTTAAGGCCCTGGACCTGCATACCTTAATCATTTCTCTGGACGCGGCTTCTGCCCAGGAGCACGACGAGCACCGGGGACTGCCGGGTCTGACCTCTCACATCCGGGAGATGCTCCCCCTCCTGCGGCAAGCCGGCCTAGACCCGGTGGCTTCAGTGACCTTGAGCCGGATGTTGGGCGATCTCCGGGAAATGATGGATTTCTTAAAAGACCTGGGCTTTCGCCGGGTCACTTTTTCCTACCCTTTAAACCGGCTTAACTCCTCCTATCTAGGGTTTGCCGATCATTATTCCGTGGATTTCACCCCAAGGGAATTGGACCGGTGGTTCACCGAGATCAAAGAGTTAAAAAAAGATTCCCCCCTGAGCATCCTCAACCCCAGGTTGGGCCTGAGCGAACTGCAACGCCAACTCCGGGGCCAGAGTGTGCGCTTCCCCTGCCTGGCGGGCTATAAATATTTCTTTGTGGACTGGCATCTCCAGGTTTCCCGCTGTCATTTTGTAGGGGAAACCCTGGGCCCCCTGGAAGAAATCCATCAGATAACCCCGGTGCGCGACAACTGCACCGCCTGCGTCATCGACTGCTACCGGGACCCCAGCGTCTTCCAATACGTGGCCGTATCAGTGGCGGATACCCTCAAGGCCTGGGGCCAGGGCCGGTGGCTCAAAGGCCTGGGCACCCTGCTCCATCCCTATAACTTCCTGTCCCTGGCCGCGCTCCTGGAAGGACGCCATTGGGTGCGGGGGTGAAGGGCAGGGGCCAGGGGTCAGGGGCCAGGGGCCAGAGGCCGGCGCTAACTTAAACCAGTTATGTCATTCTGAACGGAGCGAAGCGGAGTGAAGAATCTCGTTTTTTCAAGGGAATTTGGGATTCTTCGCAGCGCTCAGAATAACAAAAGGGTTTTATGCTAGCGTTTTCACCCAAACCTCCGCCCCCGCCCCCCGGCCCTCCACATGATCCCCTCCGCACGGTCATCTTCACCGCGGATGATTTCGGGTTGTCACCGGCCTTAAATGGCGCGGTGGCCCTGGCCCATGGCCGGGGGCTGCTCCGGTGTGCCAGTCTGATGGTCACCGGCCCCGCCGCGGAGCAGGCCGTGGCCATGGCCCGGGATTTGCCGGAATTGTGCTTGGGGGTGCATCTCACCCTGATCCAGGGCCGGTCCGCGCTCCCGCCCGGGGCCATCCCCCACCTAGTGGACTCCCAGGGCCGGTTCTTAAATGATCCGGTCAGAGTGGGCTGGCGCTATTATTGGCATAAAGGGCTGTTGCCGGAGATCAGGCGGGAACTCGCGGCCCAGATCGAGGCGGCCCTGGCCACGGGCTTGAAAATTTGGTTTTTAAACAGCCACGTCAACCTGCACTTGCACCCCCGCATCTTTCCAGTGGTGGCGGAGCTGGCCCGGGAATACGGTATTCCCGGGGTGCGCCTGCCCCGGGAGGATTGGCGCACCGCCTTGTCTCTTGACTCCCACGGCTTCTTCCCCAAGCTCGCCCAGGGCCTGATCTTTGCCTGGCTCAGCCGCCGGGCCCGGCGGCTGGCCCAGGCCGCGGGTCTGATCCATAATGACTACCTCTTTGGCCTGCTAAACGACGGCCGCCTGACCGAGGACTATCTGCTGGGCCTGGTTCCTCGCCTGCAACCAGGGGTCACGGAAATCTACCTGCACCCTGGACTTTTTGCGGACCAGGAACTTAGGCGTTGGGGGCCTTGTTACCAACGCCAGGAGGAGCTGGCCGCGCTCCTCAGCCCCAGGCTGAAAGAGGCGTTGGACGACGCAGGGGTGAAGGTGAGTGACTTTCGGGAGGTCTCCAAGAAGTAACCTGTAGGGGCGAACCTTGTGTTCGCCCAGCATCCAGGGCGAACACAAGGTTCGCCCATACGAAAGAATATGCCTTTCATAAAGAAAAAGAATATGCCTTTCATAAAGAACTGGTATAACCCTTAACCCCCAATCCTCTCCCCACTAAACCCTGGAAAAAGGAAGCGCAGGAGTGGTGATAAGGCTTCGGGCGGCCAGCAGATTCCGCCATTCGTCCGCCTGGTGGCGCTTCGGGGTTTCCATGATCGCGGCTTCGGGCCGGAGCCAGGGATGGGCGAAAAACTGGCGAAAACCCTTCAGGCCAATGGCGCCCTGGCCCAGATGGGCGTGGCGGTCCCGGCGGGAGCCCAAGGGGGCCCGGGAGTCATTGAGATGGATGATTTTGATCCTGTCCAGGCCGGGGCCCCGGGCGGTTTCTCCCAGCAGGCGGGCCACGCCCGCAGGGTGGCGTAGATCATACCCGGCCCCGAAAGCGTGGGAGGTATCCAGGCAGAGCCCCAGGGGCACCCCGGCCAAGCGCATGATCAGCCCCAGTTGCTCCTGGCTCCAACCTAATTCCTGCCCCTGGCCCGCGGTATTCTCTATAAGCACCAGGGGCGGGGGCGGTATCTGGTCCACTGCGGCCGCCAGGGTCCGGGCCACCCGCTGGAAGCTCTCCGTCTCTAAAGGGGCGTGGCCCGGATGGCAGATAAGGTAATCGGCCTCCAGGTCCCGGGCCAGGGCCAGTTCCTGGATTAAGCGCTCCCTGGATTTTTGGCACAAGACCGGGTCCACCGAGGCCAGGTTGGGCAGATAGGTGAGGTGCACGGCCAGGGGGCCTAGGCCCGCGATCCTGCGGGCGGCGACAAAGGCGTCTATCTCTGAGCGGGGAAGCGGACGCCACTTCCAGGCCCGGGGATTCTGAATAAAGATCTGCAGGGCCTGACAGCCCAGGACTTCGGCCTGCTTGACGGCCCGCAGCAAAGACCCGGCAATGGAGAGGTGAAAACCCAAACGCAAAATACAGTTTTCCGTTTTCCGTCTTCCGTTTTCCGTAAATGCAGAAGATCTAAAGATATGTCAGTTTCCTTCTCAATTATCACAAATTAATATCGTAACGCCTAAATAAGCTATTTCTTTTAACGGAAAACGGAAAACGGAAAACAGATTTCTATCCCCATTATCCTTCCCCCCATTTTCTGATATACCACAAAATGATGAAAGCCTCCCCCGCAATACGGCCCCGCATCCTGGAAGCCTACGTGGCCCGGGAATTCCTCAAGCTCGCCAGTCTCAGCCTGGCCACCTTTATCTCCGTGTTTCTCGTGGTGGATTTCTTTGAAAAGATCGACCGTCTGGTCCGGGCCCACTTAGGGATAGGCGATCTCCTGCATTATTTTCTCCTCAAAGTACCCTTCGCAGTGGCGGAAACGCTACCCCCGGCGGTGCTTCTGGGAGTGATGCTGGCCTTCGGGTTGATGTCCCGGAGCCACGAAACCATGGCCATCCGCACCTCCGGCCTGGATATTCTGCGCTTAACCCGGCCGGCCTTGGTGATCGCCTTACTGGCCGCGGTTCTGCTCCTTTCTTTAAAGCTCTACCTGGTTCCCTGGAGCCAGGGGCGGCTCCACCTTTTTTGGGAGGCCAAGGTGGAGAAGAAGCCGCCCCCCAGTCTCTTGAGTATGCAGCATTTTTGGTACAAGGGAGACGGGGTAATCTATAACATCCTCTTGTTTCGGAAAGATATTCAGACCCTGGAAGGAGTCAAGATCTATCTTTTTGACCGGCAGTTCAACCTGATCCAGATTATGGCCGCGGCCCGGGCCCAATGGCAGGGAGACCACTGGCGTTTTTATCAGGGTTTTATACAGACCTTTGAGCCCGGGGGAGAAGAGTTCGGGGAGAAATTTCAGGAGCGGGACGTGGTCCTCACGGAACGCCCGGAAGACTTTGCCGGCCTGGAGAAAAAGGTCACCGAAATGGATGTGGCTGAACTCCACCGCTTTGTCCAGCGCCTGGAGCGGGACGGGTACAAATCCACTTCCTACCGGCTGGATCTCTACCGGCGCATCTCCTTGTCCATTACCCCGCTGATTCTGGTAGTCCTGGGAATGGCCCTGACTTTGCGGGGGGAAAGAATCAACATCCCGGCCATGGTCACCGTCGGGTTGGGGTTGATGTTCGGGTACTGGCTCTTTTTTGGGCTCTGCGCCTCCTTCGGCGAGGCCGGGCGCTGGCCCCTGCTTTGGGCCGTCACCATCCCCCACTTGTGCTTCGGGGCGGTAACCCTTGGTTTGCTGCGACAGGTGGCTCGTTAGCAGAACCGCGGAATGCGGAATAAGGAAGATAATATCTGTCCCCGAAAATATTTTCTCCCGGACCGGGAGAGGGGTTCAAGTCAGGTAATTCCTGGTAATTTCAGGGTAATCCAGTTGGCATGGACCTCCGGTTCCAGAGCGCCCAGGTATTCGAGGGGTTTTAAGGCAACAATTTGTTAAAATTTTGTTGTCATGGCCAGGGAAACTATGCTATCAAAGAACCGCAAACCCGCGGGATTCGGGCAGAGCGGTGGACTGTTCGGATGGTATCCCGCACTTCAACAAAATTGAGTTAAAAAGGGGGGATGGGCCAAGGGATACCATTTGCTGACGTTGGTCATGGTTGGGTGGAACGGGATACATGGTTGGGTGGAACGGGATAAGTAATTAACCGCAAACCAGGAGAAATGGAGACCAAAACATGACTAAAGCAGAATTAATCGCGCAAGTGGCGGGAGAGGCCCAACTAAGGAAGGTTGACGCGGAAAAGGCCATTAATTCTTTAATTCGCACTGTTTCGAATACCCTGAAGAAGGAAGGCCGGTTGGCCCTGGCGGGATTCGGCACCTTCGCGGTGTCCCAACGGAAGGCCCGGGAAGGTCGGAATCCCCAGACCGGCAAACCTATTAAGATTCCCGCGACCAAGGTAGTGAAGTTTAAGCCGGGCAAGCAGCTGAAAGATTTAGTGAAGTAGCTGGCAGGAAAATCTTCGCCTGCTGCTCCTAAGCAGCACCCCGGCAGGAAGCGGTTATTGGGAGGGGGTGGCCGGACGGCGGCTTCGAAGGCTGGTCACCCGCCTGACCATTGCCCAGGAGGGCAATGGAGTCGAGTTAAGAATTTCATTCCAAGCCGCTGCGGGGGTAGCAAGGGAAAAGGTTTAGCGCTGGGGCGCTAAACCAGCCACAAGTTCCCATGGAGTGCTCGGGGGCTGGCTGTTGTTGCAGTGGCGAGAGGGAAAAAGGCAGTGGGCCGGGTCCCCACGTGCCCTAATCGCTGATCTATTCTAAGGCTGGCCATTATTGGCGCTGCCAGTGTCTCTTTTTATAAAGTTTTTCCCCGATGCCTCGGGGTGATGCAGTTCTGCCAATCCCACCGGTAAACAGGGGAAACACCTTATTTGGTTCTGAGTTGGAGGGGGGCCAGGGGAACTTCTTCTCCGCCCCCATCAACTCCCTGCAGTAATCCCCTTTAATTTTTCGAAGATTTTTGGGCGGTATTCATTACCTCCCAGGATACCGGCGCGTTAAAGATCCATCACATCCCCTAACGCGGCTAAGAGCGCGGGATGCTCATCCGCCTGGATGGTGCGTAAATCCAGGAGCAAGGCCCCGTGTTCCAGGCGGGCGATGATGGGGGGATGGGCCCGGCGGAGACGGGCCTCCAATTCATGGGGCGCCAGGGGAGGTATTTCCAGGGCCAGAGCCCGGCTGGGCAGGCTGGCCCCGGGCAGGGCGCCGCCGCCCACCCGGGCCTCGCTGGGGCGGATCTCCACTTTGATCTTCGTCCCCCAACGCCGTTTCAGGGTGCGGGCCAGGTTGCGGGCCTGGCGCTCCACGTCCGCCAGGGGCCGGGTGAGAAGGTGCAGGGTGGGAATGGCGGCCACGGCCCGGGGCTCCTCCAGGTAGAGACGGAGGGTGGCTTCCATGCCGGCCAGGGTCAGCTTGTCCGGACGCAGGGCCCGGGTCAGGGGATTTTGCCGCAATCTGGCCACCACCTCCCGGGAGCCCAAGGCAAATCCGGCCTGGGGGCCGCCCAGGAGCTTGTCGCCGCTGAAAAGCACCAGATCAGCCCCCGCGGCCAGGCTCTCCTGGACGGTGGGCTCTTTCTCCAGCCCATAACGGCTGAGATCCACCAGGCAGCCGCTGCCCAGGTCCTCCAGGGCCGGGAGGTCGTAGCGCCGGGCCAGGGCCACCAGGTCCGGGAGGTCCACCTCTTTGGTAAAGCCCACGATGCGGAAGTTGCTGGGGTGGACCTTGAGGAGCATGGCGGTCTCGGAAGTGATGGCGTTTTCGTAGTCCCGCAGGTGGGTCTTGTTGGTGGTGCCCACTTCCCGGAGAATCGCGCCGCTCACCGCCATAATCTCCGGCAGGCGGAAGGAGCCGCCGATTTCCACCAACTGCCCCCGGGAGATGATCACTTCCCGTCCCTGAGCCAGGGTGTTCAGGGCCAACAGCACCGCGCCGGCGTTGTTGTTCACCACCAGCGCGGCCTCGCAGCCGGTGAGTTCCCGGAGCAACCCCTCCAGGTGGTCCTGGCGGGATCCCCGTTCGCCTTTGAGCAGATCGTATTCCAGGGTGGAGTAGTGGGCCGCCACCTCCAACATCTGCTCCAGGGCCTCCACGGCCAGAAGGGAGCGCCCCAGGTTGGTGTGGATGATCACCCCGGTGGCGTTGATCACCTGGCGCAGCGACGGCTGCCCGGCTGCGTCCAGGGCCTGCTGGAGATTCCGGAACAGGGCGTCGTCATCCAACTGCGGGGGTAAATCTGCAGGCGGGCAAGAGCGCCAGGACTGCCGCTGGGCCTCCAAGACCTGCCGCACCGCGGCCGCGGCCCAGGACCGGGGCAGGGGTTCCACCCAAGAAAGCAGGCGGGGGTGGCGCAACAGCTCGTCCACTGCCGGAAGTTGGCGCAACAGACGGGAAAGGGCGGGGTCCATGGGGCGTCTCCTTTGCTAGAAATATGCCAGTAAGCTATGGTTCTGTCAAACGAAAGGAGTGGGGGCGGCGCTGACCTGTATCTTCTGAGGCCAATCCTCTTCCCAAAGTCTTAATGGCATGCTAATATATAAATATAAGTAGTTTAATTCCAAACTTCCCACGCAAAGACCCCATTATGCCCCTAAAAGTCGCCAGGGGGCAGTCTGAGAATTTTTTGAAAAAATATTGACAATCATTTCAAGCTCCAATACACTTATAAAGTTAAAATTTGGGCATTTGCGCGTTGATGGAATGGCGTGCCGAGGCTGGCGTAGCTCAATGGTAGAGCGGCTGATTTGTAATCAGCAGGTTGCGGGTTCGAGTCCCATCGCCAGCTCCAGTGGGGATTTTTGTCTTCAGTCTGGAGAGGTTCCCGAGCGGCCAAAGGGGACGGGCTGTAAACCCGTTGGCGCAGCCTTCGGAGGTTCGAATCCTCCCCTCTCCACCATTTTCCATAAGAGGCGGGAAACAGCGGGAATAGCTCAATGGCTAGAGCATCAGCCTTCCAAGCTGAGGGTTGCGGGTTCGAGTCCCGTTTCCCGCTCCAAAAACGGGCCCACGTAGCTCAGTAGGTAGAGCACTTCCTTGGTAAGGAAGAGGTTCACCGGTTCGATCCCGGTCGTGGGCTCCACAAACTTGCGAGGCAATAAATTTTTACCGCAGGCTGCCACCTGCCATCAACGAGCTGAAAAAAATATAAAAGGCAACCTAAAGGCGGTTGCCGGGAACCGGAGTTTTACCCAGACCCGGGCAGAGCCGGGTTTAGGGTCAACCTGAGGCGGAGAAAGAGAGATGGCCAAGAAGAAGTTTGAGCGCAAAAAACCGCACGTGAACGTGGGGACGATAGGTCACATCGACCATGGGAAGACGACCTTGACTGCGGCCATTACCAAGCATTTGGCCAAGAAGGGGTTGGCAGCGTACGTGCCCTTCGACCAGATCGACAAGGCGCCGGAGGAAAAAGAGCGGGGCATCACCATCGCCCTGGCCCACGTGGAATATGAAACCGATAAACGGCATTATGCCCACGTGGACTGCCCGGGGCACGCGGACTATATCAAGAACATGATCACCGGCGCGGCCCAGATGGACGGGGCCATCCTGGTGGTGGGCGCGGACGACGGCCCCATGCCCCAGACCCGGGAGCATATCCTCTTGGCCCGGCAGGTGGGCGTGCCTTTCATCGTGGTCTTTTTGAACAAAGTGGACCTGGTGGACGATCCCGACCTGATCGAGCTGGTGGAACTGGAACTCCGGGAGCTTCTGTCCAAATACGATTTTCCCGGGGACGACATCCCCATCATCAAGGGTTCGGCCTTAAAAGCCCTGGAGTCTGACGATTTCAAGTCCGAGGAAGTAAAACCCATCTTCGAGTTGATGGACGCCCTGGACAGCTACATTCCGGAGCCGGTCAGGGCCATCGAGAAGCCCTTTTTGATGCCCATCGAAGACGTGTTCACCATCTCCGGCCGCGGCACGGTGGTCACCGGCCGCATGGAGCGGGGGCTGGTGAAGGTGGGGGACGAAGTGGAGATCGTCGGTTTTTCTCCCACCCAAAAAACCGTGTGCACCGGGGTGGAGATGTTCCGCAAAACCCTGGACCAGGGCCAGGCCGGCGACAACGTGGGTCTGCTGCTTCGGGGCATCAAGAAGGACGAAGTAGAGCGGGGCCAGGTGGTGGCCCAGCCCGGGTCCATCACGCCGCACACCAAGTTCAAGGCCGAGGTGTACATCCTCACCAAAGAGGAAGGCGGCCGGCACACGCCGTTTTTTACGGGCTACCGGCCCCAGTTTTACTTAAGGACCACGGACGTCACCGGGGTGGTGACGCTGCCGGAGGGAGTGGAGATGGTGATGCCCGGAGACAACGTCTCCATGGTGGTGCACCTGATTACACCCGTGGCCTTGGAAAAGGAACTGCGCTTCGCCATCCGGGAAGGCGGCCGCACCGTCGGCGCCGGCGTGGTGAGCGAGATCGTGGAATAAATTATGAGAGATATTATTACCTTATCCTGCAGTGAGTGTAAGCGCCGGAATTATACGACCACCAAGAATAAGCGGCGGACACCCGACCGGCTGAACTTCAAGAAATATTGTGCGTTCTGCCGGACCCACACCCTGCATAAAGAGACCAAGTAGGGAGAAAGAACAGGCCAGTAGCTCGAACGGTTAGAGCGCCGGTCTCCAAAACCGGATGTTGGGGGTTCGAATCCCTCCTGGCCTGCCAGTTATGGGGATAAAAAGGGTGGACCAGCGGGGGTCCTTCCGGGTGAGCCGCACTTGCCCGTGTCGTTCGATCTCCCACTTGAAATCACCAGCGGTGAACTTAACTTAAAGTGGATTAAGGAAATTTGTCTCTTTCGGGTGAGCTTACCCGGCCGGCGAGATTCGAGACTGCACCGACCGGGAGCAAGAGAGTGAGACCCGCATTATGAAGAAAACCAAAACACCGAAGGTAAAAGCCACCCCCAAAGAAGACGGCCAAAACACCGGCCGGGGCCAGGTGGTCAAGCTCAAGCCCGCCAAGCACCGGGCGCCCTGGACCAGCAAGCTGCCTCCGGTGAGGCAGTATTGGTCCAGCAGCGTGCAGTTTGTCAAAGAGGCCTGGCAGGAGCTGAAGAAGGTGAACTGGCCGGGCCGCAAGGAAACCCTGGGCGGCACCGGGGTGGTTCTGATTCTGGTGATCATTATTTCCGTCTTTTTGGGACTGATAGACTTCGGCCTTTCCCGGCTGGTGCGCCAAATCATCCACTGAAGCAAGGGACCTCTAAGTGCAGCAGAAGTGGTACATCATTCACACTTACTCCGGGTTTGAACAGAAGGTGAAGGAGGCCATCAAGGAGCGGGCCAAGTCCCGGGGCCTGGAGCACCTGATCTCCGAGGTGCTGGTGCCCACGGAAACCGTGGAAGAGATGGTCAAAGGGGAGCGCAAGCTCTCTCACCGCAAGTTTTATCCCGGGTACGTGCTGGTGCGGATGGAATTGACCGACGAGTCCTGGCACCTGGTGAAGGATACCCCCAAGGTTACCGGTTTCATCGGCAGCAAGGACGAGCCGGTGGCCATCCCCGAGGAAGACGCCCAGAAGATCATCGCCCAGATGCAGGAAGGGGTGCTTCGGCCCAAGCCCAAGATCAGGTTTGAGCAGGGAGACAAGGTGCAGGTCACGGACGGGCCTTTTGCCAATTTCACCGGGGTGGTGGACGAGGTGCGGCCGGACCGGGGCCGGGTGCGGGTGATGATCAGCGTCTTCGGGCGGCCCACGCCGGTGGAGCTGGAGTTTACGCAGATAGAGAAGATTTAACTTTGCGCCTTGGCGTCTGGTATTTCACGCAAAGACGCAAAGACGCAAAGACGCAAGGAGCAGGTAATACATGGCCAAAAAAGTAATAGCGCAGATAAAGCTCCAAATCCCCGCGGGGCAGGCCAATCCTTCGCCCCCCATCGGCCCGGCGTTGGGCCAACACGGGGTGAACATCATGGAATTCTGCAAGAGCTATAACGCCAAGACCGCGGGACAGGAAGGGACCATCATTCCGGTGCTGATCACCGTCTTTGCCGACCGTTCCTTCACCTTTATCACCAGGACGCCGCCGGCGTCGGTGTTGGTCAAGCAGGCGGCCCAGTTGGCCAAGGGCGCCAAAGAGACCGGCCGGGAGAAGGTGGGCAGCATCACCAAGGCCCAGTTGGCGGACATCGCCCGCCAGAAAATGCCGGATTTGAACACCGTGGACCTGGAAATGGCCATGAACAGCATTGCCGGCACGGCCCGGAGCATGGGCATCGAAATCGTTGAGTAACAGGGACCAGGGTTCAGGGATCAGGGGTCAGGAAGAGCAAATACTGACCCCTGATCCCTGGCCCCTGACCTCTGCATAATAAGGGAGACACCGATGGCCAAACATGGCAAGCGATATCGGGAGGTGGCCGCCAAGTTAACCCCAAGCCACCGCTACCCCTACCCGGAAGCGGTGGGCCTGGCCCTGGAGACCGCCAGCAGCAAGTTTGACGAGACCCTGGAAACCGCGGTGGCCCTGGGGGTCAACCCCAAGCACGCGGACCAGATGGTCCGGGGCGCGGTGGTCCTGCCTCACGGGCTGGGCAAAACCGTCAGGGTCCTGGTCTTCGCCAAAGGGGAAAAGGAAAAGGAGGCCCTGGATGCCGGGGCCGATTACGTGGGGGCCGAGGACCTCATCACTAAAATTCAGGGCGGCTGGATGGATTTCGACAAGGCCGTGGCCACCCCGGACATCATGGGCCAGGTGGGGAAGATCGGTAAAATTTTGGGCCCCCGGGGACTGATGCCCAACGTCAAGGTGGGCACTGTGACCTTTGACGTGGCCAAGGCGGTGAGCGAACTCAAGGGCGGCAAGGTGGAGTTTCGAGTGGACCGAGCCGGAGTGGTGCACGCGCCGGTGGGTAAGGTCTCATTCGGAGCCGAAAAACTCTTGCAAAACCTGGCTGCCTTGATGGACATCCTGATGCGTCTGAAGCCCACCACCAGCAAAGGGACATATCTGAAGGGCATCCATCTGTCCACCACCATGGGGCCGGGCATCCCGGTGGACCCCGCGGATGTCAAGAACCTGATACGCCTGCTGTAGAGGAGGATGGGGTGCGCAAATTAGAAAAAGCCGAAATCGTTCAGGAGCTCCAGGAGCGCATCGGGCGGTCCCAGTTCAATATTCTGGCGGATTTCACCGGGCTGAAAGTGGAAGAGATAACCCGTCTGCGGCGGCAGGTCCGGGAGGTTGACGGCGAGCTGCGGGTGGTGAAAAACACTTTGCTCTCCCGGGCCGCGGGGGGAGATACCCCCATGGCCTCCCTGAGTTCGCAGTTTGTGGGGCCCAATGCGGTGACCTTCAGCTACGGGGACCCGGTGGCCCTGGCCAAGGTGCTCATCAAGTTCGCCCAGGAAAAGCCGCAATTCAAACTCAAGGCCGGGGTCCTCTCCGGGCAGGTGTTGACGGCCCAGGAAGTGGATGCACTAAGCAAGCTCCCGGACCGGGAAGTATTGCTGGCCCAGTTCCTGGGAGTGCTCCAGGGCGTGCCCACAGCCCTGGTAACCGTGCTGGCCGGGGTAATCCGGAACCTGTTGAACGTCCTGGTGGCCCTGAAGGATAAGAAAGCGGAATCCGAACCCGCGGCCGCGAGCCCGGCGCTCGAAGCGACCGTGGCTTCCGAAGAACCGGCGGCGACAGAGGCCCCCGAGGCGCCGGAGGCTCCCGCGGCGGCCGAGAGCGGTTCTGAAGAAACTCCGGCGGAATAGCCCATACTTGCAGTCGCAGGCTTTAGCCGGCGCTCGTCGCGCCACCTGAAAAGGGCGGCTGCATTTAAGTTAGACAAAGATTCGCAGCGAAGATAAGGAGGAAAAGAAATGGCCATTGAACGTGCTGAGGTAGTCGACTACCTGGCCAACATGACGGTGTTGGAGCTCTCCCAGCTCATCAAAGAGCTGGAAGACAAATTCGGAGTATCCGCGGCCGCGCCCATGGCGGTGGCGGCGGTGGCGGCGCCAGCGGCCGCGGCCGCGCCCGCGGAAGAAGAAAAGACCGAGTTCGACGTGGTCCTGACCGCCTGCGGTCCCAACAAGATCCAGGTGATCAAGGAAGTACGGGCCGTCACCAACCTGGGCCTGAAAGAGGCCAAGGAGGCGGTGGAAAACGCGCCCACAGTATTGAAAGAAGCGATTTCCAAGGCGGAAGCCGAGGAAGTCAAGAAAAAGTTGGAAGCCCAGGGAGCCACCATCGAAGTTAAGTAGTCCCCTGAGTTTCGGCCATATTTTCAAGGAGTATGCATGGCCAAAGCATTATCGCCTTTAAGGGTGTATCGCAAGGGCTTCGGCAAGATCGAGCGGATAGTGG
>JACQYN010000077.1 GCA_016208235.1 Deltaproteobacteria bacterium | reverse complement strand
TTTTTTTTATGAATGACCAAGCATACATGAAGTTAGCCCTCCGCCTGGCGGCCAAGGGCGCGGGTTGGGTCTCGCCCAACCCCATGGTGGGCGCGGTGGTGGTGAAAGACGGCCAAATCGTGGGCCGGGGCTACCATCGCGCTTACGGGCTGCCCCACGCGGAGGTGGAGGCTTTGATACGGGCCGGGGCCGCATCCCGGGGGGCCGACCTCTATGTCACCCTGGAGCCCTGCAACCATCAAGGCCGGACGCCGCCCTGCACCCATGCCGTTCTTAACGCGGGCATCCGCCGGGTGGTCATCGCCACCCGGGACCCCAACCCCCGGGTGAACGGGGGCGGGGCTGAATTTTTGCAAAGTCAGGGCCTACAGGTGGAAACGGGCTTACTGGCAGACCAGGCCCGGCGGCTCAACGAGGCCTGGTTTAAATGGGTAGAAACCGGCCTGCCCTTCGTCATCGCCAAGGCCGCGTGTTCCCTGGACGGGAAAATCGCCACCACCAGCGGCGAAAGCCAGTGGCTCACCGGCGAAAAAGCCAGGGCCTACGGCCACCAACTACGCCACCGGGTGGACACCATCCTGGTGGGCGTGGGCACGGTGCTGGCCGACGACCCGCAGCTCACAGTGCGGCTGGGGGGAAGGAGAAGGGTAGGGCAGGGTGGCTTCTCGAATAATCAAACCGAAAACCGAAAACCGAAAACCGAAAACCGCTTTAAAGACCCCATCCGCATCGTCCTGGATAGCCGCCTGCGGCTGCCCCTAAGCGCCCGACTGCTGCACCTGGATTCGCCCGCGCCCACCTGGGTGGCTTGCACGGCCGCGGCCCCGAAAGATAATATCCAGGCTCTAAAGGATTTAGGCGCGGAGGTGTTGGTTATGCCCCCAGAACCAAGCGGCCTGGTGGCCCTGAAACCCCTGCTGGCAGAACTGGGACGCCGCCAAGTCCAGAGCCTCCTGGTGGAAGGGGGCGCGGAGACCCTGGGGTCTTTCTTCGACCAGCGCCTGGTGGACAAGTTCTACTTTTTTTATGCCCCCAAGATTTTGGGAGGAAAGAGCGCGCCGGGGATGCTGGCCGGCGCAGGGGTCAAGCACCTGGGGAACGCCTTGCAGGCCAGGGATATGAGGGTTAGAAAGTTGGGGCCGGATTTGCTGGTTTCGGGGTATTTGTAAAAAAAGGAATAGATAGAGCGCAATGCATACCCTTCTTTCCTCTCTTTTCTAAGCTCATACTTGGTAACCAGAAGGAAGGAGGCATGTTAACTCTTAAGCTGAAATGGTTACAGTTTACGAGATGTCGGAATTGGCTGAAGAAATCTAACGAATGTCCAAAAGAAGACCCCTTTTCTGCCTTCATTTTTGCTTGGATCAGTTTTAATCACTATTACTCGACGTTCGCTGCGGAGAACAAGCAGCTGTTCGATGGCTGGAGAAGACAACATCGAAGGAGCAAAGGAGATAAGACGGAGATTCTCTTCCTTGTTCACAGCCAAGAGTTCAGTGAATTCTTCGATGGCTATAGGAAGCAGTACCCGCAACGTTTCGAACTCAGCATCGAACTACCGGTCATTGACATGCTTTATGGCACGCCCGTTCCAAACGGGACTAGGGTGCATCGCAAGCTATCCGATCTTGCCAATGAAGATATATTCAGAGTTATTTACCAGATTCGCAACAACCTATTTCACGGAAGCAAAGACCCGATGAAAGACCAGCGGGACTACTCTCTTTGTGTGATGGCAGGCGAATTCATGATTCCTTTGGTTGCGACTTTACTAACTAACACTTATGGCGAAGTGAACAATGGTTTCGACAAATATAAGCAGGGTTTGAGAGATTACATTCGGAAGTTAGCAGAAGCTTAAAACTAATTCAATCGACCGTATGAAGCGGCTTCTGGTTACCAAGCACAGCTTGAGAACCAGAAGAAATATGTAAGGGCCAACATTCTTGTTGGTGCGCAGGGCGCACCCTACTTTTATGCGGGTTGGGGAGGGGAGTGTGGGGGGAGGGGCAGTCATAAGCGTTAACTTAAACATGTTTGTCATTCTGAACGGAGCGAAGCGGAGTGAAGAATCTCGTATTTGAAGTTAATAAGCAGTGGATTCACTCAAATAAACCGGTATTCGAAGATTGTCTTCCTTAAATTATTGAGGACTTGATTGTTGGTGTGCGTCAATATTTCGTCTACATTATGACGAATAAATCCGGAACACTTTATACTGGAGTAACTAATAATCTGGAAAGAAGAGTATTCGAACACAAGAACTCATTAATTGAGGGATTTACCAAGAAATATAATATAAATAAATTAGTCTATTATGAAGAAACCAATGATATTCTTGCAGCAATTCATCGGGAGAAACAGATTAAAGGCTGGCTGCGTGACAAGAAAATTGCCCTTATTGAATCAATAAATCCAGAGTGGAAGGACCTAAGCGAAGACTGGTTTTAAATGGAGGCTTTTCTGTAATCGAGTGTCAATTATGAGTGAAGCGAAGAATCTCAAAATACGAGATTCTTCACTCCGCTTCGCTCCGTTCAGAATGACAAAATAACAAACAACTATAGAAATTTTATTTGTAAAAACTCATTAAGTTAGCGCCTATGGGAGGGCCAGGGACCACCGGTCCCTGCCCCTCCCCCCACAAACATCTCAACGAACTATGGCCAAAATTCTCTACGCCGTGCACGGCACCGCGCATGGGCATGCGATTCGGGCTTTGACCATTGCCCGGCGGTTCCCGGAGCACGAGTTTCTCTTTGTCAGCCATGAGGCGGGGCCGGCGATTTTGCAGAAGGAATACCCGGTGGTGGACGTCCCCAGCCTGGGGACGGTGTTCACCCGCCACCGGGTGGACACTCTCGCCACCCTGAAGCTGAATTTTCCGGTTTGGTGGGACAGAAAAGCCCTGCTGCGCCGGGTCCTGGACCTGATGGAGGATTTTCAGCCGGACGCGGTCATCAGCGACTATGAATATTTTCTGCCCCGGGCCTGCCGTCAGATCGGCGTCCCCTGCCTGTCGGTGGACCACCAGCACGTCATCACCGCCAGCCGCCACCCCTTGCCTTGGGGGGAGTACCCCAGTTACCTGGCTACCAGCCTGGCGGTGCGGCTGCTCTTTAGCCGGGCCACGGATTATTTGGTGATCTCCTTTTTCCAGCCGCCGGTCAAACCCGGATTAAGGGTAAAAATCCTTCCTCCCCTGCTGCGGGATACGGTGCTGGCCCGGGAGCCCCGGGACGGCGACCACGTCCTGGTCTATCAGAGCTATATCACCGACTTCCGCAAGTTTCTGGCCTTTGTGGAGGCATTAGAGAGGCCGGTGATCGTCTATGGGGTGAAGAAGGAGGGTAGGGAAGGGAACCTGCTGTTTAAGAAGAAGTCGGAGGAAGGTTTTCTGGACGACCTGGCCACTTGCGCCTACGTGGTCTGTGGGGGCGGGCACTCCATGATTTCCGAGGCCCTCTATTACGGGAAACCCGTGATTTCTTTTCCCATCAAGGGTGCGTTCGAGCAGTTTCTGAACGCGTTTTATATCGACCGCCTGGGTTATGGGCGGTATTTCACCGGCCCGTCCCTGGAGCCGAAGATTATTCCGGAGTTTGAGTCAAGGCTGGAGGAGTTCCGGCACCGTATCCGCAACACCAATTTTTGCGGCAATGCAGAGATTTTTAGGCAGGTGGAGTATTTCTTCCAGCACCAAAGACTGGATTATTAATAGGGAGCTGTAGGGTGCGTTTTACGCACCAGAAAAGGCTGGTTTACAAATTGAACTGATGAGTAGATAAAACAAAAAATTTGCCGAAGCAGGAGCTTCGGCAAAACAAAATCCCAAGCAGGAGCTTGGAAACGTGAAGAAGGCGGGCACGGAGGCCCGCCCCACCGAGACCCTCTATCGAAGCGAAGAAAGTCCAATTTATCAACCAAATACGAGATTCTTCACTCCGCTTCGCTCCGTTCAGAATGACAGAAAATTAACCATTATAGAGAAATAGTTGGTAAAAATTCATTAAGTTAGCGCTTAGGCCTCTTCCCCCGCCAACCCTGCTTTCAAGAATATTTTTCCAACAAGGCCTTTAATCTGCCGTAATTATTTACGGAATCGAACTCCCTGGCCACCAGCCTTTTCCCAGCCTGGCCCCGGCGGCGGGCTTCCGTGGGGTTATCAAGTGCTTCCATAATCGCCTCAGCCAGGGCCTTAGGGTCTCCAGGCGGGGCGATCCAGCCGGTCTTTCCCGGAACCACGGCCTCGGGGACGCCGGAGACGTCGGTGGACACCACCGGCACTTCATGGGCCATGGCCTCCAGGATGACGTTGGGAATGCCGTCCCGGTCACCATGGGGATCAACGATGCACGGCATGATGAACAGGTCGGCGCGGTGGAACAGGGAAGGCACCCGGCGGTGGGGGACGAATCCCGGAAAAGTCACCCGGCCGGATAAACCGTAGTCCCGGACCAGGCTTTGCAGTTCCTGGCGCTGGGGGCCGTCTCCCACCAGGGTGAGATGAAAATCGAGACCCTGGGCGGCCAGTTCCCGGCAGGCCGCCAGCAGAACAGGAAAACCTTTCTTGGGGACCATCCTGCCGAGGGCCAGGAGCTGAAACGGGGGAGCGGGGAGGCGCCTGGCCGCGGGCACCGGGGTCAGGGGCACGCCGTAGCGAATGACCGCAAATTTTCCGGCCGCGTCCGGGACCAAAGCCGTCAGGTAATCCCGGTTGACCTCGGAAATTAACCGGACAAAGCCCGCGGCCCGGATCTTTTCCTCCAGCGCGCCGTCCGGCGGGTAGATATCGTGGGCGTGGCCGCAGAAGCTGAAGGGGATGACGCTGACGCGGGAGGCCACCCAGGCCGCGGTGGCCGGACCGTTGGCCCAGGGCGCATGGATGTGGTCCACCCCCTCTTTAACCAGCACTCCGGCCAGATGCACCCCGGCCAACGCGGCCCACAGGGCTTCGCCCCCGGTCTCCAGACTGCGCCACTTCCGGACCAGCGTCTCGGCCAGGACTAGCCGGGCCAGGGCCTTGCGGTCCCGAAAGAGGCGGAGCAGGTCCAGGATTAAGGTCCCCAGGGAGGCCAGGCCCAGCCGGTGGACCAGAGGCAAAACGAGCAGGTCCAGGATTAAGGTCCCCAGGGAGGCCAGGCCCAGCCGGTGGACCAGAGGCAAAACCTGGGCCATGCCCGCCACCCGGCCGGAGGGGCGGGGCCCATAAAGAGTATATACCTTTAAATCCAGCCCCAGGCGGCAAAGAGTATTGGCCTCATCGAGGATGAAGGTCTGGGACGGCTCGGGAAACCAGAGAAGGCAATAAGCCACCCGGGGACCGGTCTTGGGTCCCGGGTTGAGGGGATGGCCGGGGGTTACCAGAGCCTGCCCCGCAAAATCCCCTCCCACCCCCGGGGACATTTTGGCATCATAAAGGGCTGGGCCTGGACGCCTTTCCTGACGAAAATTTTTGTTTAAGGCCTTATTTTTAAGGAGATTATCAAAGACCTCCTCATACCTGCTTACCATGGCGGACAGGGAAAAATCCCGTTCCACCCGCTCTCTTCCAGCCCGGCCAAAGGTTTTACATTTCTCCGGGGCCGCCAGCAAATGGGATATGGCCGCGGCCAGGGCTGGCGCGTCTCCGGGAGGCGCCAGCCAGCCGGTTTCTCCCGCGGTGACCATCTCCGGCAGGCCCCCCACCCGGGTAGCCACCACCGGCAAGGACATGGCCATGGCCTCCAGGACCACGTTGGGAAAGGCCTCGTGCCGGGAACTGAGGGCGAAGAGCGCGGCTTGGGCAAACAGGGGCCGCAAATCCGTCTGGCCCTGCAAGAATCGGACTTTACCAGGGGGCAGGATTTGGTGGGCCAACCGCTCCAGGGCCTGCTTCCGGGGGCCATCCCCCACCAGCCAGAGTTGAGCGTCCGGGTGATCGGCATGCGCCAGGTGGAAGGCGCGGATGAGGGTCTCCTGGTCTTTATCGGCCACCAGGCGTCCCACGGAAAGAATCACCGGCTGTGGAGCCGGGCCGGAGCTGCGGGGTTGGAAAAAGTCCGTGTCCACGCCGTTGGGAATAACGGTGATGCGGGCTAGGGGAATCTTACAATCCTTGTTAAGTTTATCCTTTATTGCCTTGGTATTACAAAGAATATGGTCCGCAAAGGGCCAGAGCCAGCCTTCGTGCTGCCGGTGGTGGGTGAGGCTGCGCACGTTGCCCACCACCAGGGGCGCGCCGGCCCAGCGACCCAGAAGACGGCCCCAGATATTGGGCACCGCAGTGAGGGTCAACAGCAAATCTGGGGGGGATTTTTTGAGGCGAAGCCAGAGACGCCCCAGGGCTGTCGGCCCCGGCTTTTTTTGCCGGGAGAGGCGAACCCGAAGGATACCCCAGGCCTGGGCCACGGGCGTGAGGTCATCTCCTGCGGCCAGGGTCCAGATTTCCGGCTGAAAGCGCCGGCGGTCCAGGCCCCGGGCCAGCTCCAGGGCCTGGCGCTGGGTGCCGCCGAATTTCAGAT
>JACQYN010000117.1 GCA_016208235.1 Deltaproteobacteria bacterium | reverse complement strand
GCGCTGCATGGGCATGAGCTTGTCGGCCCATTTTTTCCGCTCTTCTTCGGTGTCCGCCAGGATCATGTTGCGCATCAGGGGCAGGCGTTCCGCTTCGTTGAACATGCGCTCGGTGCGGCACAGCCCGATGCCCTTGGCGCCGTGGTGGCGGGCCTTGGCGGCCATGTCCGGGGTATCGGCGTTGGCCCAGACCTCGATTTTGGCCATCTTGTCGGCCCACTCCATCAGGGTGCCCAGGTCCTTGGGGAGCTCCGGGTCCAACATGGGCACCGTGCCCAGGAAAACCGCGCCATTGGTGCCGTCGAGGGTGACGATGTCCCCTTCTTTGATGACCACGCCCCCTACCCGGGCCTCTTTCAGGTCATAATTGATATCCAGGCCTTCGGCCCCGGAGACGCAGGGTTTGCCCATACCCCGGGCCACCACCGCGGCGTGGGAGGTCTTGCCGCCCCGGCTGGTGAGGATACCCTGGGCCGCAAAGAAGCCGTGTATGTCTTCCGGCTTGGTCTCGATGCGGGTAAGGATGATCTTCTCACCTTCATTACCCATGCGCTCGGCCCGGTCGGCGTCGAAGACCACCTTGCCGATGGCCGCGCCCGGGGACGCGGAGATGCCCACGGCTAGAGGTTCTTGCTTGAAATCCGGGTCGATGCGGCGGTGCAGGAACTGCTCCAGCATGTCCGGTTCGATCCGGAGCAGGGCCTCCTCTTCGGTGATCAGGCCTTCCTTGACCATATCCACCGAGGTCTTGACCAGGGCCCAGGCGTTCATCTTGCCGTTGCGGGTCTGGAGCATGTAGAGCTTATTTTGCTCAATGGTGAACTCGAAGTCCTGGACTTCCCGGTAGTGTTTTTCCAGGGTGTTGTGCATTATTTCCAGTTCTTTGAAGATGGCGGGCATGTCCGTACGCAGTTCTTTCAGGGGCCGGGGGGTGCGAATGCCCGCGACCACGTCTTCGCCCTGGGCGTTGATGAGATAGTCGCCGTAGAGTATATTTTCGCCGGTGCCCGGGTCCCGGGTGAAACCCACGCCGGTGGCGCTATCGTTCCCCATGTTGCCGAAGACCATGGTGCAGATGTTCACCGCGGTGCCGTAAGCCATTTCCGGGGTGATGTTGAACTGGCGGCGGTAGTCCACGGCCCTTTTGCCGGTCCAGGACTTGAAGACGCCCTCCATGGATAGGAAGAGCTGGGCCCAGGGGTCCTGGGGGAAGGGTTTGCCGGTGACCCGCTTGATCACGTCCTTAAATTTCTGCACCACCTCGGCCAGGGCCTCGGCCGAGAGTTCTGTGTCCACGTGGGCCTTATATTTCTCTTTGACCTCTTCAAAGATTTTATCGAATTCGGCGTCGGAGACTCCCAGGCCGATTTTGCCGAAGAGCTGGAGGAAGCGCCGGTAGGCGTCCTGGACGAAGCGTTCATTCTTGGTAAGCGCAATCATGCCTTTGGCGGTTTCGTCATTGAGCCCCAGGTTGAGGATGGTATCCATCATGCCCGGCATGGAGAGCGCGGAACCGGAGCGCACGGAGACCAACAAGGGTTTGCCGGGGTCGCCGAAACCTTTGCCCGTCTTTTTCTCCAGGGCCTCCATGTATTCATGAACTTCGTCCATGAGGCCGCCGGGGAATTTATCGCCTCCTTCCAGGTATTCGATGTTGGCTTCGGTGGTGATGACAAAACCGGGGGGCACCGGCAATCCGATCTGGGTCATGGTGCACAGGCCGGCCCCTTTTCCTCCCAGGAGCTTTTTGTTTTTGCCGTCGCCCTCTTCGAAGGCATAGCAATAACGTTTCTTTGCTTCTTTTACCGCGGGCTTCGCCATGACTCTCTTCTCCTTCTCTATTTTTCGAGTTTTCGAGACTGTTTTTAAGGTCTAGGTTTTTTGCATCTCCTTTTAATAACGTGGAAATTGAAAAAATTCAAAAAGAAAATGCTTATGGGGAATTTATCCTGCATGATTGGGGGAGGGAACGCCGGGTCTTAGTGGAAATTAAGGGGATGTTTGCTATAATGAAAAATCTTCCAAATTCCGGCGATGGTGGCAGCCGATTGGCTCAATGCCGCTACCGAGTCAATCAAAGACTACTGAAATGTAGGGGCGAACCTGGTGTTCGCCGTTACGTGGCGGGGCGAACACCAGGTTCGCCCCTACGAAAATACATATGCTTGATGAATAATTGGTATAAAGGATCTAAGGAATGACGCTACCCATAAAATTCGACTTCACGGTGAAGGAAGACCGAAGGGGCATTAATTTTGAAGGCCTGGAAGCGGGCCACACCGACCCGGAAGGGGCCCTTAACCTGCACGTGCGGGTGGCCCGGGACCACGCGGTCTTGAGCGTCTGGCCGGTGAGGGGGGAAATGGCCGGGATTTCTGACAGCCTGGCCCAAGTTCTGGGCCCGCCCCGGGATAAACCCGCGGTCTGCGGTTTCGGTGACTGCATGGACGACGATAAGGACGCGCCCCAGCAGACGACGATGTGGGAGTTTGAGCCGGCTCAAAGGGTGGAAGTTCTGGGAAAAATTAAAGCTTTTTTGGGCCTGTAATGAAGGGG
>JACQYN010000142.1 GCA_016208235.1 Deltaproteobacteria bacterium | reverse complement strand
GTCTGGAGGGCCCAGGCCGCGGCTTGGGACCTGAGGAGAAAGCGGCCGTCGGATTGCTGGATAAAGAGGGAGACCCCGGGGAGCCGCCGGGACCAATCCGCCAGATATTTTTGTATTACCGGCCCCAGATAGGCGTTCAGCACCGTGGCCGCGGTGCGTTCATACTCCCTGATTTCCGGCAGGACGCGGCTGGACAAAGAGATGGGTATTCCTAAATCGGCCAGGGCCCCGGCCAAGCGCTCTTCATGTTCCGGGTAGGCATAGGCGTGGAGCAGGCAGACGGCGAGGGCCTCCGGGGCCAGTTCCCGGACCCGTCTGCGCAGCCGGGAGATTTCCTCCGTCGCCAGGGGGGTGATAACCCGGCCATCGTCCCCCAGACGTTCTTTAA
Organism: Deltaproteobacteria bacterium; assembly: GCA_016208235.1. Classification (GTDB taxonomy): domain Bacteria; phylum Desulfobacterota; class Desulfobaccia; order Desulfobaccales; family 0-14-0-80-60-11; genus SURF-52. The sequence goes on along the minus strand of JACQYN010000142.1, from coordinate 4,945 downwards.
CCCCCAGGACCCGTTCCCGGGGGAGAATCTCCGGGGGCTTTTCCACCGTCAGGCTGAACAGCTCCGGCCGGGTCTGGCGGCCGATGTGCAAAATATCCTCAAACCCGGCGGTGGTCAACAGGGCCACCCGCGCGCCCTGCCGTTCCAGGAAGGCGTTGGTGCCCCGGGTGGTGCCGTGGATCACCTCCACCCCGTTCAGACCTTCAGGACGGAGCTCCGCTATCCCGGTGAGGATGGACTGCAAGGGGTCCGCAGGAGTGGAGGGCGTCTTGTGCACCCTACCCTTCCCTTCCCCCAGGAAGACGAAATCGGTGAAGGTGCCGCCGCTGTCAATGCCGAGCCGCATAATGATTATGAGAGAGAGTTGGGGGAGGGGGCTAAGGGCCGTGGGCCTTTACTCCCTCCCCCAAACCCCCACCCCCAATCCCTTATTAGTCTTTATATTTTTGCAGCAGCCCTTATTATACTTGCAACTCAGTTGAATCTGCATTATTTTGTCTGATATGAGCGACTTGTGTGATTTTCCCCAATTACTTGGCCGCCAGGGGGTGAAGCCCACGGTCCTGCGACTGGCGGTCCTGGAGGTCCTGGGGTCTTCGCCCCGGGCCCTGCGGGCCCAGGAAATTCTGGAGACGATCCGGGCTCACCGGCGAGTGAATAAAGTAACGGTTTATCGCATCCTGGATGATTTTACCCGCCGGGGCATTCTCCGGCGGCTGGCCCTCGAGGACCGGGCCTCCCATTATGAGCTGGCCTGCGAGCACCACCCGCCCCATCCCCATTTCCAGTGCCACCACTGCGGCCAGGTGCAATGCCTGGAGCCCGCGCCCCTGGACCGCATGTGGGCGGAATTGCAGGGACCCCTGGGCAACCGCGCGGACCGCATTGATATTCGGGTGGAAGGAGTGTGCCATAAGTGCCGGGAAATAAGTTGAGAAAGGCAACTGAGTTGCTAAAAAGACAGTTTTCCGTTTTCCGTTTTCCGTTTTCCGTTTGGGGAAAGGCCATCTCGCCCACATTTCTCCGAATTATTTCCCGAAGTCTGCTTTTTTCGGGTCTCTGTTGGTTGTTACTGCTGGGCATCGCCTGGGGGGGCGCTCCGGCAGGCAAAATCCCGGTGGTGGCCTCCATCGTGCCTCTGGCCGATTTCTGCCGCCAGTTGGGGGGAGAGCGGGTGGAGGTGCAGGTGCTGATTCCCCCCGGGGCCAGCCCCCACGTCTTTGAACCGCCCCCCTCGGTGGTTGCCCGGGCCGGGAAGGCGCGCCTCTTCGTCTATATCGGCGGAGGTATGGAGCCCTGGGCCGCAAAGCTCCTCAAGTCCCGGGGGACCGAGAATCTGGAGGTGGTGGAGGCTGTCCAGGGCATCCCCTTGATAAAAGAGGCAGGAGAATCCCATCATCAGGAGGCAGCCGAGGAAAAACACCATCATCATAAGCCGGACGCCGGCGCAGAAAAAGCCCATGACGACCACGAGGGCCATAATCATGAAGCCGGCAATCCCCACGTCTGGCTGGACCCGGTGCTGGCCCAGGACATCTGCCGCCGCATCACTGCGGCCCTGATCCTCCTGGACCCCGGCCATAGCCAGGATTACGAAGCCCGCCGGGACCGCTATCTCCAGGAACTGGCGGACTTGCATCAAGAGATGGAAAAACGGGTCTCCTCCTTTCGACTCCGGGAATTTGTCTGTTTTCACCCGGCCTTCAGCTATCTCGCCCGGCGCTATGGTCTGAAGGAAGTGGGGGTGATCGAACTCTCCCCGGGGCGGGAGCCCACCCCCCGCCATCTCCAGAAGATTGTCAGGGCCATTAAAAAGTATGGCATCAAGGTGGTCTTCGCCGAGCCCCAGCTCAATCCCCGGGTGGCGGAAGTCATTGCCCGGGAAGCGGGGGCGAAGGTCCTGTTCATTGACCCGGTGGGTGGCAGGCCCCCCTATGGGGAGGATTACCTGAAATTGATGCGCTACAATCTCTCCATCATGGAAGAAGCCATGAAATGAGGGCCCCATGCCGGATTTAGCCGTGGACATTCGGGACCTGTGGGTCTTTTATAACGGCGTGCCCGCGCTGGAGCAGATCAATCTCGAGATCGAGACCGGCAAGCTCGTGGGCATCCTGGGTCCCAACGGCGCGGGCAAGAGCACCCTGCTGAAGGTGATCCTGGGCCTGATTGTCCCGGTCCGGGGCCAGGTCCGGGTCTTCGGGGAAGCGCCCCAAAAGTTGCGGCACCGGGGGGAGGTGGTGGGGTATCTGCCCCAGCGGCCCCTGGGCAATCCCCATTTCCCGGTGTCGGTGCTGGACGTGGTGCTCATGGGCCGCTACGGCCGGGTGGGGCTGCTGCGCCGGCCCGGGGCCCGGGATCAGGAGATCGCCCGGCGCAACCTGGAGCGGGTGGGCATTCCCCATCTGGCGGGGAGGCCCATCGGCGAGGTCTCCGGCGGCGAACAACAGCGGGTCTTCATCGCCCGGGCATTGTGCGTGGAGCCCCGGCTCCTGGTGCTGGACGAACCCACGGTCTCCCTGGACGCCTGCGCCCAGGACGATGTTTATGACCTGGTGAACCGGCTCAAGGAAGAATTAAACCTCACGGTGCTCATGGTCTCCCACGACATTGGCGGGGTGGCCCGCCATGTGGACGACATCGTTTGCATCAACCGCCGCATCCACGTGCATCAGGCCCCCCCCATCGGCCGCCTGGGATTGGAGAGCGCGTTCGGCTGCAGCGTGGAGTACCTCTTCCACGGGGAAATCCCCCACCGGGTAGTGAAGGTGCACGATGACTGAGCTATTAAGCATGGGTTTTCTGCAGCGGGCTTTGCTGGCCGGGATCATGGTCAGCCTGCTGTGCGGGGTGCTCTCGGTCTTTGTGATCCTACGGCGCATGGCCTTCATCGGCGTGGGCATCTCCCATTCCGCGTTCGGGGGGGTGGCCCTGGGCTTTTTGCTGGCCGTGGACCCCCTGTGGACCGGCATCGGCTTTGCGGTGCTGGTGGCCCTGGCCATCGAGTGGGCCCAGACCCACAGCCGGGTGGAGGAAGATACCGCCATCGGCATCTTCTTCGCGGCCTCCATGGCCCTGGGCCTGGTGTTTCTCCACCTTTCCCGCACTTACAACGTGGACGTGTTCGGGTTTCTCTTCGGCAACATCCTGGCCATCGGCAAAAAACAGGTGGTGGAAATATTTTGTGTTACCGCCGGGGTCCTGGCCGTCACCCTGGCCTTTTACAAGGAACTGGTCTTTTTGAGCTTTGACGAAGAGATGGCCTGGGTCAGCGGCGTGCCGGTCCGGGCCCTGCGCTACCTGTTCCTGGTGATGCTGGCCCTGGTGGTCATCATTTCCATCTACCTGGTGGGCATCATCCTGGTGTCGGCGTTGCTGGTGATCCCCGGAGCCACCGCCCAAAATTTAACCGGGCATATCCGGAGGATGATCTTCACCTCCGCCGCGGTGGCCGTGGGCGGCGCGGTGGGAGGGCTCTGGCTCTCCTGCCTTTTGGACTTCCCTACAGGAGCCACCATGGTTCTGCTGCTGGCCTTTTTTTATCTCCTCACCACCGCCGCCCCGTGGCTACGTTCCCGGAAGGGAGGGGCTTGATTGGTCCCCCTTCCGTCGGACTCCCCATTGTCAACGCCGGTCTCAGTGATTAAATTTCACGCAAATCTTAATCGTATCTCTCTCGGTCCAAGAGGAGGCAGACCATGAAATACCGTATAATGGCAGCCATACTGGGATTCTTCTTGCTGCTCATCTGGGGTTGCGGCGGCGAACCCGCCCCGGAGAAGGCCAAAGCCACCCTGGTGAACTCCCAGGGCCAGAAAGTGGGTGAGGCCCAATTTGAAGAGACCTCCCACGGAGTCAAGATCACCCTCAAAGTGGAAAACCTGCCCCCCGGAGTGCATGCCTTTCATATTCATGAAAAAGGTCTGTGCGATCCCCCGGATTTTATGACCGCGGGAGCGCATTTCAACCCCTTTGGCAAAAAGCACGGCCTGAAAAGTCCGGAAGGGCCCCATGCCGGCGACCTCCCCAATCTGGTGGTGGGCGCGGACGGCAAGGAGACTTTGGAGGCCATTGCCTCCCACGTGACCCTTAAATCCGGGAAAAACTCCCTTTTCCACCCCGGGGGCACCTCCCTGGTGATCCACGCCGGGCCTGATGATTATACCACTGATCCTGCGGGCAACGCCGGAGCCCGCATCGCTTGCGGGGTAATCACTAAACAATAAAATCAGCAGGACTAAAAGCCAGGGGCCGCGGGCTCAAGGCGCGGCGGGGAAGAGTTTTCCGTTTTTCGTTTTCCGTCCCAGCCATGGAAAAGAAACCGACAACGCCCCCGGAAACCGCGATCACCTCCCGTCAGGCGATCAAAGAGCTGCTCCTGGAGCAATCCCATTCCGCGCTGGAGGTTTCCCAGCTCCTTTCCCTCTCCGAAAAGGAGGTCCTGGATCACCTGGACCATATCGCCCGAGCCCCGGGCCCCGGCCTGCATTTTCAGATTATCCCTGCGGCTTGCAAGAATTGCGGCTTTGCCTTCAAGAAACGGAACCGCCTCACCACCCCCTCCCGCTGCCCCCTCTGCCGGGGAGAGTCCATCCGCCGCCCGCGCTTTGAGCTGCTACGCAAAAAGTAAAGATTCACCACAAAGACACAAAGAACAGAAAGAAAAAAAATGATGTCCGGCGGTGAACCGCCGGACATCATTTTTTTTCTTTCTGTGTACCTTTGTGTCTTTGTGCCTTTGTGGTTAATCTTTTTATTCCACCGTCACGCTCTTAGCCAGGTTCCGGGGTTGGTCCACGTCGGTGCCCCGGAGGTCGGCGATATGGTAGGCCAGGAGTTGCAGGGGGACCACCAGGACGATGGGGGAGAGTTCCAGGGGCACGGCGGGCACGGGGATGACGCTTTCCACCCGTTCCTGCACCTGGTAGTTGTCGGCTTCGGTGAG
>JACQYN010000141.1 GCA_016208235.1 Deltaproteobacteria bacterium | reverse complement strand
CTCCCTGTTTTTGCTCATCCCAAGGAGCACAAGATGTCAGCGGTCAAAAAACCCGGCATACTGTCGATTTTTACCAGCCACAGTTTTTATGTGCGGATAGTCACGGCTTTTGTAGGGCTGCTGCTGGTCACGGTGCTGCCCATCGTCTCCTATAATTATTACCAAAACCGGGGCATCATCTTAGAGTCGGCTGATGATCTGATGAATCAAATAACCTTGAACGTCATGGAGAAAACCGCCAATTTCCTTCTACCGGCCTCTACCGTGGTGGAGATCAGCGCCAGGCTCGCCAAAACCGGGGTCCTTTCCTGCAGCAATCACCAGCAGTTGGAACTCTATACCGCCGGCGTGCTGAAATCTTTTCCCCAGATCTGCATGCTTTTCCTGGGGGATGAACAGGGAAATTACCTGCGGTCCTGGCGGCTGCCGGACGGGAATATAGAAACCCGCATCATTGAGCGGCAAACCTCACCACCCCGGGACGTCATCAAATATTGCGACCCTGAATGCAAAGCTCTCCGCACCGAGACTTCCAGCGATATCAAGTATGACCCCCGGGACCGTCCCTGGTATAAAGGGGCGAAACAAACTGGAGGCAATTATTGGACCGATTTGTATATCCTCTTTCGGAACAAGAAACCCGCGGTCACCTCGGCGTATCCCCTCACGGATAATCAAGGAAAACTCTTGGGCGTTTGGGGGACTGATATTGAGCTGGATGAAATGTCTGATTTCTTAAAGAACTTGAAGATCGGCAAAAACGGCCTCGCCTTTATCGTCAATGAAAAAAATGAAGTGGTGGCCTACCCGGATGCCTCCCGGATCGTCAAAGAGGAACAGGGGAAGCTCAGACCGATCCGGGTGGAAGAACTGGGCCTGGGCAGTATCACCACGGCTTTCGAAGAATATGTCAAAACCGGCCACAACAAGTTGGTGGTGGAGAGCCAGGGGAAGCGATACCTGGCCTCCATCCGGGAATTTCCCCAATCTTTCGCGGCCCCCTGGAAAGTGGTGGTGGTGGTGCCCGAAGACGATTTCGTGGGCGGGGCCAAAATAATTATCCGGGATACGGTTTTCATCTGCCTGGTCATCTTGCTGATTTCCATTTTCATGGCCATTCTCCTGGCCCGGGCCATCTCCAAGCCCATCAAGCTGTTGACTGAAGAAACCAAAAAGATCAGGGACTTTCACCTGGAGGACAGCCCGGCCATTAAATCCCGGATCAAGGAAATTCAGCTCATGGGCCATGCCGTTTCCGCCATGCGCGCCGGACTCCAGGCCTTCCGCAGGTACGTCCCCGCGGAGCTGGTGCGGCAACTGGTCCAAACCGGCGAAGGCGCGAATCTGGGTGGGCATAAAAGGGAGCTGACCGTTTTCTTCTCGGATATCGCCGGGTTTACCACCATTGCCGAGCAACTGGGACCGGAAGAACTGATGCTGCACCTTTCCGAATATTTTGACGAACTTACCCAAATTCTCAGCGAGCATCGGGGGACGGTGGATAAATATATCGGCGACGGCATCATGGCCTTCTGGGGCGCGCCCCTGCCTGATGCGGACCAAGCCTCCCGGGCGTGTCAGGCCGCGCTTCTCTGCCAGGAAAAACTTCAAGTCCTGAACCAAAAATGGGCCGACGCTGGGAAAATCGTTCTCCCCACCCGCATCGGCATCAGCACCGGCGAGACCGTGGTGGGCAACGTGGGCTCCAGTGAACGCATCAATTACACGGTGATGGGCGATAATGTCAATCTTGCCAGCCGGTTGGAAGGCGCGAACCGGATCTATGCCACCCGGATCCTGGTGAGCCAGGCCACTTATGATAAGGTGGCGGATGAATTCTGGTTCAGACCGGTGGATATTATCGCAGTCAAAGGAAAAACCGCGGAAACCACTGTTTATGAGCTGATGGGAAGAAAGGGCGCAGGCGAAACCGATTCCATTGCCGAACTTTGCCGGGAATTTACCCGGGGGTTCAACACCTATCTGGAACGCAACTGGACTGCGGGGACGGACATCTTTGCCCGCCTGGCCCAAAAATTTCCCGGCGATGCGCCCACCGCCTTGTATCTCAGCCGTTGCCGCCAATATCTAGAGCAGCCGCCGGCAGCGGACTGGAAGGGCGTCACTTACCTGGAGTCCAAGTGAGGAGTTAACCGCCGATACACGCCGATGAACACAGATAATAATATAATCGATTATTGCCTTAACTCCTATTCAAGCAAACCCAAGGGGGCAGGGAAATCCAGGAAGCCACTGGATACTGGAGAAAACGGCCGCTAAAGTTCCCCCTCCCTTGAGGGGAGGGGGTTAGGGGGAGGGTGGCGACTATGGCCACAAAGGTTCAAAGACGCCACCCCCTCCCTAACCCTCCCCCCTCAAGGGGGAGGGAAAAAGTGGCGACGCCATCGCCTTTGGGCAATTGCTACGATTTCGGAGTTAAGGGAATAATCGATTAATATAATATCTTGGTCCATCGGCGTTCATCTGCGGTCAAAAATATGCTTATCTTAGGCATCGAAACCTCCTGCGATGAAACCGCGGCCGCGGTAGTGGCAGACGGCCGCCGGGTGCTCTCCTCCGTGGTGGCCACCCAGTTTGAGGTGCATGCCCAGTATGGCGGGGTAGTGCCGGAGCTGGCGGCCCGGCGGCACCTGGAAAGTATCCTCCCGGTGATTCAGGGGGCCCTGGACCAGGCCGGAGTCTCCGGGCCCGAGATCGACGGCCTGGCCGTGACCCAGGGACCGGGCCTCATCGGCGCGCTGGTCATCGGCATGGCTGTAGGAAAAGCCCTGGCCCTGGCCTGGAACCGGCCCCTGGTGGGGGTGCATCATCTGCAGGCCCACATCCTGGCGGCCTTCCTCACGGAGAATCCCCCGGAGTTTCCCTTTGTGGCCCTGGTGGTCTCCGGGGGCCATACCAATCTCTACCAGGTTCACGACTTTCAGCAGATGACCCTCTTGGGCCGCAGCCGGGACGACGCCGCGGGGGAGGCCTTCGACAAGGTGGCCAAGCTGCTGCGGTTGGGCTATCCCGGCGGGGTGATTATCGAAAAACTGGCCGCGCAAGGAAACCCCGAGGCCTTCCACCTGCCCCGCCCCCGCATCCCCGAAGAGCCCCTCACCTTCAGCTTCAGCGGCCTGAAGACCGCGGTGGCCCACCAGGTTACCAAAAACCCGGAAATTCTCACCAACCTTTCCGTCCAGGCCGACCTGGCTGCGGGCTTTCAGGAAGCGGTGGTGGATTCCCTGGTGAGCCGGGCCTTCCTGGCCCTGGATTCCGCCAAGGCTACGCGCCTGGTGGTCTCAGGCGGCGTCGCGGCCAACGGCCGCCTGCGCCAGGTCCTGCAGGATAAAGCGGCGGCTGACGGCATCGCCCTTTTCCTCCCCCCCCTGTCCCTGTGCACGGACAACGCGGCCATGGTCGCAGCCGCGGGCTACTACCGCCTCCTGGCCGGGGAGAGGTTGGATATGAGCGCGGATGTTTTTTCCAGGGGATGACGTAGGGTGCGTTTCACGCACCTTTTAAGGGATTATGCCCGAATATAGGCGAATCAAAGTCGCGGGTGGCACTTACTTCTTCACGGTAAATTCTCATAACCGTAGACCTTTATCAACTTCAGAAATTGTTAGACAAGGCTTACGGGACGCAATAATTAAAACGAGAAAAACCCTGCCCTTTAAAATTGATGCCTGGGTTCTTTTACCGGACCATCTACATGCCATTTGGACCTTGCCTCCGGAAGACGCTAATTTTGCGGCCCGTTGGGCAATGATCAAACAATACACCAGTAAATCTTGCCGACATTTATTCGATAATAATGAAAAAGTGGGTGATTCCAGACGTACCCGAAAAGAAATGAACCTTTGGCAACGCAGATTTTGGGAACATTTAATCCGGGATGATGACGATTATGAAAAACATTTCGATTATATTCACTGGAACCCGGCAAAGCACGGCTATGTAACCAGAGTCATTGATTGGCCGTATTCGACTTTTCATCGTTATGTTGCCAAGGAAATATATCCCCCGGATTGGGGTGGATGCAATACCGAGGTATTTAAGGATCTTAAATTTGGAGAGTAAGGTTATCGATTGGTGCGTGAAACGCACCCTACTTGACTTTCCCCAGGGGATAACATTGTAGAGTACGTTCCACGCACCTCGGAGCCTTCACCAATCAAACCCCTCCTTGTACATATGCCAAAACTGCCAACCTTGCGGATTCCATTATTAAAAGCATCTTTCTTCAGGTATAATTGATGGGTAATCTGGAGTAGGTGAGATCCCTGTGAACGGAAAACCAATTGGCGAGCGCCTGGCCCTGTTGACTGACCTTTACCAGCTGACCATGGCCGCTTGTTACTTCGACCAGGGGATGCATGAGGAAGCCACCTTCAGCCTTTTCATCCGCAAGTATCCTCCCCACCGGGGCTACTTTGTGGCCGCGGGCCTGGAGGAGGCGTTGCGCTACCTGGAGACGCTGCGTTTTTCCGAAGACGATCTCGCTTTTTTGCACTCAACCGGCCTGTTCTCCGGGAAATTCCTGGATTATCTCCAGGGAGTGCGCTTCACCGGCGAAGTTTTCGCATTGCCGGAAGGAAGCATCTTCTTTAAGGACGAGCCGGTCATAGAGGTAAGCGCGCCCATCATCGAGGCCCAGTTGGCGGAGACTTTCATCATCAACGCGGTGAGCCTCCAGACTTTGATCGCCAGCAAGGCGGCCCGGTCTTTCCACGTGGCCCAGGGCCGGCCGCTCATCGACTTTTCCCTGCGCCGCACCCAGGGCCCAGACGCGGGTCTGAAAGTGGCCCGGGCCAGCTACCTTGCCGGGTTCCAGGGCACCAGCAACGTCCTGGCGGGCAAACTCTATGGGCTGCCCATCTTCGGCACCATGGCCCATTCCTACATCACCAGTTTTTCCCGGGAAATCGAGGCCTTCCGGGTCTTTGCCCGGATCTTCCCCGGGATCACTACCCTCCTGATCGACACCTACGACAATATCCAGGGTGCCCGGAAAGCCGTGCAGGTGGCCAAGGAAATGGAGGCCCGGGGCGAGAGGCTGCAGTACGTGCGCCTGGACAGTGGCGACATCGCCGCCATCAGTAAAGACGTCCGCAAAATCCTGGATGATAACGGCCTGGAATACGTGCGCATCCTGGCCAGCGGCGGCTTTGATGAATTCAAGATGGCCAAGGTCCTGGACGCGGGTGGAAAAGTGGACAGCTTCGCGGTGGGCACCAAGATGGGGGTCTCCGCGGACGCGCCTTATTTCGACTGCGCCTATAAACTGGTAAAATATGGGGGCCGTCCGGTGATGAAGCTCTCCACCGGCAAGGTCACCCTGGTGGACAAAAAACAGATTTTTCGTCGGTATGACGAAACGGGAGCCATGCTCCGCGATACCATCGCCCTCCGGGGTGAAGCGATGCCCGACGCTGCGCCCTTGCTCCAGAAAGTCATGGCCGGTGGCCGCCTCACCCGGGATTTACCCACCCTTAAGGATTCCCGGGAATATTTTCTCTCCCAATTTGCCCTGCTCCCTGAATCTTGCAAAGCCCTGGAGGAGCCGGCCCAGTATCCGGTGGACCTGAGCCCCGGACTCCAGGACTTGCAGACCCGGGTGGAGCGGGAAATTCACCAGCGAGAGTTAGGAGAAAGTTAAACGCTTATGGGCATCACCGAAACCCTGTGTAATTACAATACCCAACTCATTCACTCCTGCAGCTATTTCGGGGTCTTTATCCTGATGACCCTGGAGAGCATGGTCGCGCCTATTCCCAGCGAACTGGTCATGCCTTTTGCCGGTTTTCTCATCTTCACCGGCCAATTCAACCCCTGGGCGGTGCTGGTGGCCAGCAGCCTGGGCTCCATCACCGGCTCGCTGCTTTCCTACGGCATGGGCGTCCTGGGAGAGCCGGTGGTCCACCGTTATGGCCGTTACCTGCTCCTTAACCCCCACCACCTGGAATGGACCGGCAACTTTTTTCAGCGCCACGGCGGCAAAACCATCTTTATTGCCCGGTTCATTCCCGTGGTGCGCCACCTCATCTCCATCCCCGCGGGCCTGGCCCGCATGCCGCTTATACCCTTCATCATTTACACCCTGGTGGGGGCGACCATGTGGAACATGTTCCTGGTCTACTGCGGGGTGCGCCTTAAGGAAAACTGGGGGATCATCCAGAAATACACCCACGTCCTGGATATGGTGGTGGTCTTGGTCTTGGCCGCGGGACTGGTTTACTTTATCTGGAAGTTCAGGGCGGCCCAGGGTGTGAAAACTAATCCCTCCCCGAAAAAACCCTAGCTGATGTGAACAGACGTGCCCACTGACGCGGAAAAAGGGGCGGTCTTCCCCCAGCAGATATCTTTAAGCCAGAGCCCTTCCCTCATCAATCCCACCCGGGAGCCGGGGGAGGCGCCGGTGGCCCCCCGGGTCATTCTGGCCTTCACCCGCCCGGATTACCATAACCTCTGCCGCCTGGCCCGCTCCACCGGTCCTCCGCGTTATCTCTGGGATTGCGGCGTGCATGAAGGCTCCTGGGAAGGGAAAGGCATCACCGTGGCCGGGCCGGTCCTGGGCGCGCCTTACGCGGTGATGGTCCTGGAGAGGCTCATCGCCCTGGGCGCGAGAGTGGTGCTGGCCCTGGGCTGGTGCGGCTCTTTACAGAAAAATATTAAAGTGGGCTCTCTGGTGGTCCCCACTGCCGCGGTGAGCGGCGACGGCACCTCCCGCCACTATCTCCCCGGCCATCTGCAGCCGGCCCCCGATCCAGGGTTAAGCCGTTTATTGCAGAGCCATTTGCCAGACACGGACATTCCCCGGCATTTCGGCCCCGTCTGGACCACGGACGCGTTTTACCGGGAAACTCCGGAACAGGTGCGCCATTACCAGGCCCAGGGGGTTGTGGGGGTGGACCTGGAGCTGGCCGCGCTCTTCGCGGTGGGGCAGTACCGGCAGGTGGCGGTGGCCGGGCTGCTGGTAGTGTCCGATGAATTGGCTGATCTCACCTGGCGGCCGGGATTCCGCTCCCCGGCCTTCCGCCAGGGCCGCAGGGAAGCGACTCGGGCGGTGTTGGCCGCGGCAGCCGCAGCGGAGACATAAAAGGCGAACACCAGGTTCGCCCCCCCAGGTTCCAGGTTCCAAGTTAGTTGTATGCACATTTACTTCGAACTTGAGACCTCTGCGAAAATGCATAAATTGTCATTCAGACTCATCTTCGACAGTTGTTAAAAAATAAATTTAGTATATCAATAGGTTAAGTCTTGTGAACAAAGTTTTACCACTACGCGCCACTGCCAAGGGAGTCGGGTTCCGGTCGGGGTTCCAAGGGGCTGACGGTGGGCG
>JACQYN010000140.1 GCA_016208235.1 Deltaproteobacteria bacterium | reverse complement strand
GCCCTGGTAATCGCCGGGAGATGCGGCATTGACAAAGACCTTGGCGTCCCCTTTCAAGTAGAAGCGGTGCACCGTCAGGTTTCTGGGGTCCAGGAACAGGCCCACGTCCGCCCGGCCCGCGGGAATCAGGGGCCCGCGAAAGGGCCCCACCTTGATCATGGAGATGACAGTCCCTCCCCGCTGGGCCATGCCGTGGGTCTCGGAGGTGAGGACCTCCAGGCCCAGGGCCGCGGCCGCCTCCGCCAACACCCGGGTCACCGTCAAGGCTCCTTGTCCTCCCAGGCCGCTGATGATGATTTGTTGTTTCATAGTTGCTCCAGGTTGTGGGGGATCAGGTAGAGATAGTGGTCAGTGGCCAGTGGTCAGAAAAAACTGACCACTGACCTGGCAACTGAAATCCCCCTGGCCCCCTCCCCCAAATCACTTCGTTACCCTCGCCTCTATCGCCCCCCCCGGGCAGACGTGGACGCAGACGCCGCAGCCGATGCAGCGCGCCCCGTCGATGACCACCTGGTCCGTGGTCTCATCCAGGCTCAGGGCCGGGCACTCACTATCATCCAGACAATGGCGGCTGCCGGTGCAGTCCTCGGTAACACAAACCTCCAGGACCGGCTGGTTCTTCCGGGCCTCCCGGTCTAGGATACAGGGATGTCTGGCGATGACCACCGCCACCCCGCCGTCCGGCTCCCGGCAATAGCGGTCGGCTTCCTGAAGAAGGGAGACAAACCCCGGAATATCGTAAGGATCGGCTTCTTTTAAGAAGCGGACGCCGCAGGCCTTGACCAGGTCGGCGATTAAAACCGGGTGGGACTGCTCGCCCGCGGCGGTCAGCCCCTTTTCCGGGGTGGGCTGGTGGCCGGTCATGGCCGTGGTGGCGTTGTCCAGGATCACCAGGATAAAGCGGGCTCCATGGAAGACCGCGTTGATCAGGGCCGGGACCCCGGCGTGAAAAAAGGTGGAGTCGCCGATGGTGGCTACAATCGCGGGGATCTTGTCCGCCGCGGCCGCGTAGGCCCGGTAAAACCCCGCGGCCTGGCTGATGCCTGCGCCCATGCAATGGCAGGTGTCCACCGCGCCTAAATTCAGGCCCAGGGTATAGCAACCGATGTCGCTGGGGAAGAGGCCCACCGGGAAGGTCTCCCGGATGGCGTAAAACGCGGCCCGGTGGCCGCAGCCGGCGCAAAGGGTGGGGCGGGTGGCCTCCCCCCCCGGAAAGGGCGCCACGGTAGCCGCGGGCAGGTCCAGAAATTTTTCTATTACCGGGCGGATGACCTCCGGGGTCAGCTCTCCGGCCCCGGGAACTTTTTTGTCATTCCGGCCCCGGACCTGGTCCGCGCTAAGTTGCAGTTCTATGACCGGATAGGTCTCTTCCAGGACCAGCACCCGTTGATAGTGGGATTTGATGTGGCTGATGAAGTCCTTATGCAAAGGGTAGGGCATGGTGACCTGATAGAGATCGACGCGACGGAGCAGGTCCATTTCTTCCAAGAGGTCCCAGGTGTGGGCCAGGGCCACGCCGGAGGCGATGATGCAGACCCCGGGAAAGGAGTCGTCTCCAGGAGTGAGGATGGGAAAAAATTCTTCCTCCGAGGCAATCTGCTCGATTTTTCGGTTCAGGAGCCGGTGCAGTTCCCGCAAATATTGGGGCGTGGCGCACCAGCGCCCCGGGTTCTTCTCGAAATACGCGGCCCGCTCCAGCCTCTGGGGCGGAAAAATAGGCACGTTCTGCCGCGCGTGGCAGATCCGGGTGGTGGGGCGGAGCATCCACGGTAACTCGTATTTTTCAGAAAACCGGAAGGCCTGGCCCACCATCTTTTTGGCTTCCCGGGGGCTGGAGGGGTCTAGTACAGGGATTTTGGCGAACATGGCGAAGAAGCGGCTGTCCTGTTCGGTCTGGGAGCTGTGGGGGCCGGGGTCGTCCGCCGAGATGACCACCATGCCGCCCTTAACGCCCAGGTAGGCGGAGCGCAGGAAGGGGTCCGAGGCCACGTTCAGGCCCACCTGCTTCATGGAGACCGCGGCGCGGCGGCCCGTGTAGCTGTTCGCCAGGGCTGTCTCATAGGCCACTTTTTCATTAACCGACCACTCCGCGTGGATGGGAACGCCGGTCTCCCTGGCGAACACAACCACGGCCTGGAGGATCTCCGAGGCCGGGGTGCCGGGATAGGACGCGGCCAGAGTGACGCCGCATTCAATCAGCCCCCGGGCCATGGCCTCATTGCCCATGAGGATGCGTTGGTTTCTTTTATCGTTCAAGGATTCTGATTCCATAATCACCAATGTGTACATCCAAAAAAAAGGCGAAAATCCCCCCTTTTCTAAAGGGGGGTAGGGG
>JACQYN010000139.1 GCA_016208235.1 Deltaproteobacteria bacterium | reverse complement strand
GGGTAAGGGCCCACGGCCCTTACCCCCTCCTCCAAAAACCTCACGCATACCTAAACCTCTCGGCGACGGCCCGGGCGTGCAGCGGCAGGCCCTCCGCTTCCGCCAGGGTGATGACCGTATCTTTCAAAGATGCCAGCGCTTCCCGGGACAAATGCTGGAAAGTGGGTTTCTTGATAAAGGCATCCACGGAGAGCCCCGAGAACATCCGGGCGCAGCCGCCGGTGGGCAGCACGTGGTTGGTGCCGGAGGCGTCGTCGCCCACGGGCACCGGCGCGTAGGGCCCCAGGAAGATGGAACCCGCGTGGCGGATGCGGGGCAAGAGCGAGAGCGGGTCCCGGGTCATGACCTGGAGGTGCTCCGCCGCGTAAATATTGGCAAAATCCAAGGCCGCGTCCAAATTGGGAGCCACCAGCACCGCGGAGTACCTGGCCAGCGCAGCCTCGATAATCTCCCGGCGGGGCAATTGGGGCAGCTCTGAAAGGATCAGGTCCACCACCCCTTGAGCCAGGGTCGGGTCGGTGGTGACCAGGACCGCGGCCGCGTCCGGGTCGTGCTCCACCTGGGAGAGGAAGTCCGCGGCGACCAACCTGGCTTCCGCGGTCTCATCCGCCAAAATTAAAGCTTCGCTGGGGCCCGCGGGGGAATCGATATCCACCTGGCCGAAGACCAGGAGTTTGGCCGCGGTGACGTACTTGTTGCCCGGGCCCACGATCTTGTCCACCCGGGAGACGATCGAAGTGCCGTAGGCCATGGAGCCGATGGCCCAGGGGCCGCCCAATTTGAAAAAGCGCTGGACCCCAGCCAGGTGGGCGGCCACCAGGGTGGCGGGGTTCAGGGCCAGACCCTCACCCGGCGGGGTGCAGGCGATAATCTCTTTGACCCCCGCCACCTTGGCGGGGATGATGTTCATCAGGGCGCTGGAGGGATAAGAGGCCAGTCCCCCGGGGATATAGCAACCCACCCGGTCTATGGGCCGGGTCAACCTGCCGGCCAGGAGGCCGGGGCGGAGCTCAACGGCCCACATTTCCCGTTCCCGTTGGGCGCTATGGAATTTCTCAATGTTGGCCGCGGCTATTTTAAGGGCTTCCAGGACCTTGGGGTCCAGGAACCGGTAAGCGGCCTGGATTTCTTCTTCCTTTACTTCCAGGTCGGCGGGGGTGAGATCGGCTTTAAACTGCCGGTGCTGGCGCAGGTTTTCTTCGTCCCCGACCTGCCGCAACGCGGTCAGGATGGGGCGCACCGTATCCAGCACCTGGCTGACATCCTCCTGGGAGCGGCTGAGGATCTCCTGCCGCCGCGCCGGAGTTAGTTGGTCCAGATACTCCACCTGCAAATCCGCCATGCCCAGCCGTAGCCTTTCCCAAAATATTTTTCTACTTAAAAAATTATATCGGATTGTTCAGTAAAGCACAAACTTAAAGCGATTTCCACTAAAGGCGTTTGGGGGAAGGGAGCCAGGGGATTAAATTGGGGGAAAAGGGTAAACGGGGAATGTTAATCCCCAAGCAAAGCTTGGGTTCAAAAAGCGTTCCCAAGTACAACTTGGGAACGAGAAAAGAAATCAGATAACCTTCCCTCTTTCCCCATTCTCACTATTGCTCCCCCCACTAACTATTTTCTAACTGGAAAGGGGGACTCCGGGGTTTTATTATTAGGGTTAACTGCGGATTTGGCATAAAATGCGGATGAGAAAGAGAGAAGCTGATGAGGCGTCTTAACCGGGGAAAGCAGGGACCATCATGAAGGGCAAACGGCGGCGGCCGCGGCGGCGTCCCCCGGGGGAGCTGCAGATCATTGTCGCCTTCCAAAAGGCGGCCCGGCCCCTGTTGCCCGCCGAATTGCACCAACTCCTGAACCTGACTCCCACCCAGACCGGGGCCGTGGACCAGATCGTCGAGCAACTGGTGGCCCGGGGGGATCTTATCTCCCTGAAGGGGGGCCGCTTCGGCCTGGCGGAGAAAATGGACCTGGTGGTGGGGGACCTCTCCGTCCACCCGGATGGCTACGGTTTTGTGACGCCGGAGGGCGGCGGCCAGGATATCTATCTCACCGGGGTGAATCTGAAGGAAGCCTGGCACGGGGACCGGGTGGTGGTGCGCATCGAGGGCCGCCGGGGCCGCCGCCGGGAAGGCCGGGTGATCCGCATCCTGGAGCGTCGGGTGCGGGAGGTCATCGGCGTCCTCAGCCTGAGCGGGGATACTTTTTACGTAAAACCCGAAGAAGAGCGCTTCCTCTTCGATCTGATCATGGTCCCGGAGGGCCTGGCCGGGGGGCAGCCGGGGGATATGGTCCGGGCCCGGGTCACCAATTATCCCACCGCGCATCTGAATCCCCAGGGGGAGGTTATCGAGGTCCTGGGCGCGGTGGAAGACGCCGCGGTCCAGACCCGCATGGTGATTTTGAAGTACGGCCTGCCGGACGCCTTCCCTCCGGAAGTGTTGGCCGAGGCCCGCCGCGTCCCGGCCGGGTTGACCCCGGAGGTCCTGGCCGGGCGCCTGGACCTGCGGGAGCTGCCCCTGGTGACCATCGACGGCGAGAGCGCCAGGGACTTTGACGACGGGGTCTGCGTGGTGAAGAAGCCGGGGGGGCATTTCACCCTGTACGTGGCCATCGCCGACGTGGCCCACTACGTGGCCCCGGGCTCGGTCATGGACCAGGAGGCCCGGACGCGGGGCACCAGCATCTACTTCCCCCAGCGCGCGGTGCACATGCTCCCCGAAAGACTGGCTACCGACATCTGCAGCTTGCGGCCCGACGCCGACCACCTGGCGGTGGCGGTCATCCTGGAGTACGACCGCCGGGGCCACCTCAAACGCTCCCGGTTTGCCCGGGCGGTGGTGCGTAACCATGCCCGCCTCACCTACCGCCTGGTGCAGAGGCTGCTCACGGAAAAGGACCGGCAATTAATAGATACCTACCGGGGTTTCTTGAAGATGCTTAAGTGGATGGAGGACCTCTGTCTGCTTCTCCGGGAACGCCGGGCGGAGCGGGGCAGCCTCCTGATGAGCATTCCCGAGGCGGAGGTGGTCCTGGATGAGAAGGGCTGGCCGGTGGATGTGCTCCGGGTGGATCACCTAGTGGCCCATCAGATCATCGAGGAGTTCATGATCGCCGCCAACGAAGCGGTGGCCGCTTATTTAGGGGAGCCGTGCCTCTTCCGGGTGCACGAGCGGCCCGACCCCGCCAAGATGGCCGCGTTCCGGGTTTACCTGAAGAGCCTGGATTTTTCTCTGCCCAAAGAAGCCGGCCGGGACCCCCGGGTGCTCCGGGAATTTTTGGAGGAGGTGCGCCAGACCCCCCTGGCCCCCATGGTGCAGTTGATGTTGCTCCGCTCCCTCAAGCAGGCCCGCTATGCCGGGGAAAACCTGGGACATTACGGCCTGGCCTCTGAATGGTACACGCATTTTACTTCGCCCATCCGCCGCTACCCGGACCTGCAGGTGCACCGGCTGCTCCTGGCCCGTCTGGACGGGAAAAAGCCCCCCTTTTCCCTGAAACCGGAGGACCTGGAGGCCCAGGCCAGCCACCTGTCCAAACGGGAGCGGGCGGGTATCGAGGCAGAGAGGGAGATGCTTTCCCGCATGCAGGTGCGCTGCCTGGCCCACCGGGTGGGGGAGAGCTTTACCGGGCGCATTACCGGGGTGAATGCCTTCGGATTTTTTGTCTCCTTGAACGAGCTTTATGCGGAGGGGCTGGTGCGCCTGGTGGACCTGCCGGACGACTATTACCGTTACCAGGAGGCCCAGCAACGCCTGGTGGGCCGCCGCACCCGCCGCTCCTTCCGTCTGGGGGATGAAGTTCACGTGCAGGTGGCCCACGTGGACCTGAAACGCCGTCATGTCAATCTGGTGCTGGTAAACCATGAGCCGGATCAGGGAAGTTCTGCAGACTAAGAGAATCCTAACCCCTGGGGCAAGGCGCCGGGCCGGCGAGTATCAGCCCGTGCCCCTCGGTCTTCTGGACGGGGGCGCGGAATTGCCTTTTTCGGTTTACGTGAAAGTGAGGCCCAGGGGCTATCCCCAACCCTTGTTCCTATTGTGCTGCGCGGCGGGACAGGTCTTTCCCCGCCGTTGGCAGGTCCAGATGCAGGAACTGAGGATCCTCCAGGTGTTCATCCGCCGGGAGGAGAGGCAGCAGGCCTTTCCTTATTTGCTGGAAAGGTTTAAAGCGGGGCTGACGGAAAAAACCCGGGGGAACCGGGAAAAGGCCCGGTGGGGTTATGAGATTGCCCTTTTGTGGCTGCGGCATCTCTTTACCTTGGATAGGGAACGCCTCAGCGAACAGATGGAAATAGGCTTTAACTTAATTGAGTATCTGTTCGAAATAATAATGGAGGAGAAAGACCCCGGCGGCCTGGCCCTCGATCTCTGGCGGCAGGAAGGCCTTTCCGCCCACGGTCTTCACAGTTGCCTCCTGGGTCTAGGCTTTGCTCGTTATTTGGGCTGGAAGGAAAAGGATGCCAAAGCTTTGGGGTTCACGGCCCTGGTGCACGATGTGGGCATGACGGAAGTGCCCCGCAATATCCTGGAAAAAACCAACCCTTTGACCGCCGCGGAGAAGGGGGTTATTAAAAACCACCCCCAGGCGGGTTTTACCATCTTATGGAATTCTCCCTTTTGCCGCTGGCAGTCCCTGCTCACGGTGCTCCAGCACCATGAGAACTGTGACGGGTCCGGTTATCCGGAAAAGCTGCGGTTGCGCCAGATTCACCCCTGGGCCCGGGTCTTAAGGATTTTGGACAGCTTTGAGGCCATGGTCAGCGCCCGCCGCTGGCGCGCGGCCCGGGCCCCCAAAGAGGCGCTGTGGAGCATGCGCCGGGATTGGGAAAAACACCGGCTCTATGATGCCAACTATTTGAGCCTGTTTATTAAATTTTTGGCAGGAAGATGAAGAGGCCCGGTCAAAGACCGGATATTTGGTGGAAGGCCCGGTATAACTGGGGAAAAAAGGAGATAATTCTTTTCGCCGGCGATGACTGACATTCTGGAACTGCCATTAGACGCAAATGAAATTCCGGTTACTCCCGGTCTGGAAGAGCAGGAGGGTTATGCGCCTCTCCCCTTGCGGAACCTGACCGTGGGGTGGGATGTTCCCTTTGATATTTATTTAAAGATCAAAAAGGCAGGTGATACATCCCCCCATTTTGTCAAGGGGTGCGCCCGGGGCGAAGCTTTCCGGGAAGACTGGCATGAGAAACTGCTGCAACTCCACATTCCCTGCGTTTATGTCTCTTTGGCAGAGATGGACCAAGTAATGCAATATCTCCATCACAACCTGGAGATGCTGCTGGCGGACGAAAGCCAATCCGATCAGGAAAAAAGCTTGCGGGTCTATGATGCCACGAATATGTGGACTCCCAATTTTTTTAACAGCGAAATCGCCCGCACCGGTGAACAAGTCAAGCTGGCCTTGAAATTCCTGGACGCCCTGTTCGAAGGAATCGAGAGTGACCGCCGGATCATCCTGTATTTGATGGAAATCAGGCGGCATAGTTTCCGCCTTAGCAACCACTGCCTCAATGTCTGCCTGCTGGGATTGGCCTTCTCCAGCTACCTGGGTTGGAATCGGGAGGATATCCGGGGGTTCGGCCTGGGAGCCTTGATCCACGATATCGGTCTGATTCGCACACCCCGGACCATCCTGGAGAAAAAAGGGAGCCTCACCGAAGAAGAGATGTCCAAGGTCAAACGTCATCCCCAGGAAGGCTTCCGCATGATGCAGGATTTCGTCCAACTGCGATGGGAGGCCCTGGAGATGGTGTTGCAACACCATGAGAACGGTGACGGTTCCGGCTACCCCCGGGGCTTAAAGGGCAACGCCATTCACCCCTGGTCCCGGATTTTGCGCATCCTGGACAGCTACGAAGCCATGACCGCCGAACGCCCCTGGCGCAAGGCCATGGAGCCTAGAGACGCCCTCTGGACCATGCACAGCGATTGGAAGAGAAGCAAGGTCTTTGATCAGAATTACCTGACGACCTTCATTAAATTTCTAGCAGGCAAGTAATACAGTTATCGGTTTTCAGTTTTCAGTTTTCGGTAAAAAGAATGTTAATTATCAATAAGTTAATCATTGGGTTTGTTGCAGCAGGAACCGAACTTGGGTTTTCTGTTTTCTATTACAAGAGAGTGGACAACCAATTGATTTGATAGGCAATGGAAGTATTTTAAATATAAATTAAAAGAAACTGGGGGCTCGAGGCCCCCAGCCGGAAAACCCATCTTTTAACTGAAAACAGAAAACCGAAAACCGTATTTACCGGGACCAATAGACCCGGACAAACCGGTTCATCTCCGACCAGCGGAAGTCCAGCTCTCCTTTGTAGGCCCGATAGACCGCGCGGCCCAACCGCTGGGCCAGCTTTTCGGTGGTGGTCTCCACCACCAGCTTATCCTTGCCTTCCTCGGTCATCTTGATCACCCGGTCCAGGACGTTGCGGCTCGAGACCCTGCTGGCCTCATTTTTGATCAGGGTAAGAATCTCCTCCTTGCGTTCCGCCAAGAAACTGCCGCTCAAGGTCAAAAACCCTTCCGGATATTGATCCTTGATTTTCCGGCAGGTGGGGCAGACGACCTGCCGCACTTTTTGGGTGCCGCCCAGCCGCTGGGCCAGCTTTTCGTCAAAAAACCAGCGCTTGTTCTGGTAAAGGGCGTTGCAACTGGTGCAGATGGAAGCCTCCTGGCCTTCTTCCGGGCGATAGGGGTCTTCCACCCGGCCGGCGTGGCCGAACTTCTTTCCTTTAGCGCCGCTGGACTTTTTACTCTCGTCGTATCTTCCCATCTGTCCTTCCTTTCTTCGGAGCAGAGTCGTAGGGCGGGCGTCCCCGCCCGCCACCATCATCCGTGAACTAGGCCATAAGATAATCAGCCCGGGCCGGGCGCGCCACCCTCTCCTTGAAAAACGGGCGGGAAAACGCACCCCTGGAAGGATAAATTCGGCCACCATCAATTTATACCAAGTTGCCGTCAAAGAGATTCTTATGTAGGGGCGGACCCATGTGTCCGCCCTTGGGTGGGTGCACACATAGGTGCGCCCATACAACAGCAATTATTGTTCTTTGACGGCAACTTGGTATTAAAAGGTTGCTTCCGGAGAAAATCCGCGGTAGTAGAAGATTTCTGGCAATTGTTGATAATTTATGTTAGGAATTTCCTTAGAATCCTCTAGGAATAGCTTGGATCCAAATCCGATTTGGACCGAGACTAAAAGGGAGGGGACATTATGCGCCTTCCGAGTGGTCTCCGGGAGGCTTTTTTTTCGGAGTCTCCCCGGACAATGAAATTTACCGAGGCCTTGGACCAGATGCGAGGGGAGCTGGAGGGACTACTTTCCCTTCTCACCCCGGAGATGGCCGAGACCCTCATCCAGGAAGTGGAGGCCGCGCCCCGCATTTTCGGCTGCGCCACCGGACGCTCGGGGTTCATCCTCCGGGGCTTCCTGATGCGGCTGATGCACCTGGGCTTCACCGTTTTCATGGTGGGGGAAACCATCACCCCCCGGGTCCAGCCCGGAGACCTGCTGCTGGTCATGTCCGGCTCCGGGGAGACGGCCCAACCCCGGGAAATTCTGCGCCGGGCCAACACCGTGGGGGCCCGCACCCTGGCCCTCACCGCCTGCCCGGACTCCACCATCGGCCGGGAGGCCCAGACGGCCATCATCATCCCCGGCACCACCAAACTGACCCTGGCCCACGAACCCACCTCCCTGCAATGCCCCGGCAGCCTCTTCGAGCAGGCCACCTTCCTCTTCCTGGAAGCCGTGGTGCTCCTTTTCTACCAACGCCGCCTGGGCCACGACCGGGGAGAAATGCTTTCCCGACATACGGATTTGGAGTAGTATTTGGGGGGAGGGCCGGGGGAAGACAGTGGCCAGTGATCAGTGGTCAGTGGTCAGTTTTAGTGAAAAGTGCCGGATGTCGATACTGGCCACTGGCCACTGATTACTGATCACTTTTCAGCTGCTATCTCCCCTCTCTTAATATCATCCAATGAAAAACTAATCAGGACTAAATATGACAGCAATACTGCAGTTGGCGTTGGATTTTGTGGATCTGCACCGGGCCTTGAAGGTCGCGGATATGGCGGTGCCCGCGGGCGTGGATTGGATTGAGGCGGGCACGCCCTTGATCAAGAGCGAAGGGCTGGACGCGGTGCGGGAGTTGAAAAAAAGATTCCCCGGCAAGACCATTGTCGCGGACATGAAGATCATGGACGCGGGTCGCATCGAAGTGGAGGCCGCGGCCAAGGCCGGGGCCCAGCTCATCGATGTCCTGGGGACAGCGACGGACGCCACTATTGAGGAGTGCGTCCTCGCGGGCAAGAATTACGGGGCCAAGATCGTGGTGGACCTGATCGCGGTGCCCGACCCGGTGGTCCGGGCCCGGCAGGTGGAGGCGCTGGGCGCAGATTACATCACCGTGCACGTGGCCATTGACGAGCAGATGCGGGGGGAGGACCCTTTTGCCACCCTGTATGCGGTCAGTCACGCGGTGAAAGTGCCCGTGGGCGTGGCCGGGGGCATCAACTCCGAGACCGCGGCCCTGGCCCTGGAGCACGGGGCGAGCTACGTGATCGTGGGCGGGGCCATCACCAAGGCCCTGGACCCGGCCGCGGCCACCGGGGAGATCCGCCGGGCCCTGGACGAGGGCGCGGTCATTCCCACCACCCTGTTCAAGCGGGTGGGCGAGGAAGAGATTCGCCGGGTCCTGGAGATGGTCTCCGCGGCCAATCTCTCGGACGCCCTGCACCGGGGGGGGGTGCTGGAGGGGATCAGGCCCCTTTTTCCCGGTATCCGGGTGGTGGGCCGGGCCCTGACCGTGCGCACCTACCCCGGGGACTGGGCCAAGCCCGTGGAGGCCATTGACGTGGCCCAACCCGGGGACGTGCTGGTCATCGACGCGGGCGGCGTGGGCCCGGCGCTGTGGGGGGAGCTGGCCACCCATTCTGCGCTCAACAAGGGCCTGGCCGGGGTGGTCATCGACGGGGCTTTGAGGGATTCGGGAGACATCATCAGACTCGGGTTTCCCGCGTTCTCCCGCCTGGTGATGCCCAACGCCGGGGAGCCAAGGGGCTTCGGGGAGATCGGCGTGCCCATCCGCATCGGCAACGTCCGGGTGGAGACCGGGGACTGGCTCCTGGGCGACGACGACGGGGTCACGACGCTGCCCCAAAAAATCGCAGTGGAATACGCCAACCGGGCCATGGACGTGCTGGAGAAGGAGAACCGGATTAGGGAAGAGATTAAAGAAGGGAGGACCCTGGCGGAGGTGACGGATTTGCTGAGGTGGGAGAAGAAGGTCTGATTATATGAGTAAAGAAATCGCCATATTAGAGGAAACTGAAACTGAATATCTGTTGAAAATCTCCTACGAGCAAAGGGATCGCGCTAAAGCCATTAGCGGCCGCCGATGGGATGAAAAACGAAAATGCTGGGTTTATCCAAGGACTGCGCGAATCTATGATGCACTAATTGGGGAATTTGGAGAGGACTTGGTATCATGCAAGATAACTAGACCCACGATAACTAACGAAAAAGATATTGTTGAAAGCCTTAGGGCAGAGAACCAAAATCTTCGTGATCAAATGGCAAAAATGGATGAATTGATAGAGTCGCTTACTAAGGCAAAACAAACCAGTCAGAGCTCAACAGAATCAGAAATTCAAACATTGAAGCTTGCTTTTTCAACATTGGAAAAGGAATTAAAGGTTAGCCGTGATCGTCTTATTGATGCTGAAAAGGAAAAAAGCTCTTTAAAGCAACAAGTTTATGAAATAAAGCAAGAAACTAACAGGATTATAAAAGATAATGCACCAAAAGACTTCAATAATTATCTTAAGGAATTGGTTAAAAATGCAACTGGTGGTGACAGAGATTTTTGTGCAATTGTTGATAAAATAGGTTTTTCTAAATCTGCTCCAATTGAAATTACAAAACATTTGGAATCAGCCTTACGAAATTTGCTCGCAATTAAAGATCGAAATATAAAGCTTCATGAATTAATTGCTAAAGGACGAGATTCTGAAATCTTGAATGACGAGGCAATCCAATTAGCCCATTTAATCCGGCGCCATAGAAATATATTAGCTCATGAGGAGGTAGACCAACGAACAAACTCTGCGCGTATTATTTTAGTATTATTTGCTGCTGCGCTCCTTTGGCCTCTTTTGCCTGAATAATGACGCAATGGTTGATGAGGTAAAAAGAAACGGTGCGTAAGGCGCACCGTACGGCTCTCGTCATCAAGTAAACAGCCGGCAATAGTCCATTTGCCGGACCCCACTTATTCTAGCCTTAATCCCCCAGAAATTCGCGAATCCCGGATAATTCCCTTGCCTTGTATGCGCTTTGTGCATACAATAGTGGTGTGGATTATCAATGGGACCGGGACAAGGCCAAGGTCAACTTGAAGAAGCACGGGGTTGATTTTGCCGACGCTGTGGGCGTTTTCGAAGACCACCTGGCCTTGACCATTGACGACCCGGATAGTCCGGAAGAACCCCGGTGGATAACCCTGGGAACGGATTTTTTAGGGAGACTTTTGGTGGTGGCTTACACCTATCGGGGGGAGGCCATCCGCTTAATCTCCGCCCGGAAGGCAACCAAAAAAGAGCGAGAATGCTATGAAGGAAAAAGAAAAGGAATATGATTTCCGCCAGGGCCGGCGCGGGCCGGTGGTTCCGCCGGGACCGGGCAAGACCCGCATCACCATCCGCCTGGATAATGAGGTCCTGGAGTGGTTCCGGCACAAGGTGCATGAGGCCGGAGGCGGCAATTACCAGACCCTGATCAACCAGGCCCTGCGGGAATATATCCAATCCCGGGAGGGAATTCTGGCAGAGACATTGCGCCGGGTGATTAAAGAGGAGCTGGCCGGGGCCAGCAGTTAGAATCGTAGGGTGCGTCCCACGCACCATTAATGGTTGGCGGGAAAAGACAAAGATGGTGCGTGGGACGCACCCTACGGCCGCAAGCCCAAGCAGGAGCTTGGGCAAACAAAAAGCGTTCCCAAGCGGGAGCTTGGGAACGAGGGTGACGGGGAGAAAATGTAGCCGCAGGCTTCAGCCTGCGCTGCAGGCTCTGCCGGCACAGGCTGGAAGCCTGTGCCACCAATCAACCCCAATACCTTCAGGTTCATAGTTTCATAGGGCGCCCCAGGGGCGCCGTTTTTTATAACGGCGGCCGCGGCCGCCCTATGAAAGAAGGTCACGGGCCGCCGTAAGCCCTACTTCTCCTGCTCTTCCACTTTCCCCCTGGTCTTGGTGCCGCACAGGGGGCAGAGGATGTCGATTTCTTTCTCGTCGCCGATGAAGCGTTTCCGCAGTTCCTCCGGGCCCAGGAAGGTCACGTCCCCGCAGGCGCACTGGGGGCACTCGGCGTGCACCAGGTATCTTGTCTTCTTGGTCATATCCGCTCCTTCTCTGTTTCAGATTGCTTATGGCTCTCCGGCCTTGGCCGACTCATGGCGGCGCGGTCGATATGAAATTTAACCTAATCACTAGCCGCAGGAGGCACAAGGCCGGAGAACGCCGGAGGGATGTAGCTTCTGAAACCAAGTCGAGAGCTTTGGCAATTAAAGCCATTTTGTCATCCTGAGCGAAGCGAAGGATCTCATATTTTAGTGTCGCGGGCTTTCTATTCTCTTTGGGTTCCTCGGAATAGCCTGGAAAGGCTGTGCCACCAAAATACGAGATTCTTCACTCCGCTTCGCTCCGTTCAGAATGACACCTTAAAAGACTTTCGCAGGGGTCTCAACTTTGAAATTTGAACCTTGAACTTTGAACAATTGGAAAGCGGTAAAACTCTCAAGTTCTTTGATTACAAAACCTTTTCGCCTTTTCTCCCCTTCGCCTTTTCCCCCTCCTTTTCCTTGCACCGCTTCCGGGCCTCTTTGCGGCACAATTCCCAGATGACGCATTCCCGGCGGAATTTGCAGTATAAGCAGGGATCGGTGCAGGCCCGGCAGGCGTCCAGGCATTCTCGGCAATACCAGAACTCCATCTTCTGGCATTGCACGTAAGCCTCTCTTTCCGGGTGAAAACGGCATTCCATTGATCAACGGCCCCTTTATTTTCCCATGGTCGGACTTATATTATTATACCATGATGTCCGGGACGGGGGAGCCTGGCTCCTCCTTTCCTGCGGCGTCAATATCCTGATAAGAGAGGGAGAGGGACCCACCTAGGCGCTAACTTAAACAATGTTTGTCATTCTGAACGGAGCGAAGCGGAGTGAAGAATCTCTCTTTCCCAACGAAATGAGAGATTCTTCGCTGCGCTCAGAATGACAAACAAGCCTTATATTAGCGCTAATGAGGGGGGACCTCTTTTCCCCTGCGTAGGAGGTATTCCATGTTCCCCTTGGATGTGCATATTGAAGGCCGTAACCTGGAAATCTTGCCCGCATGGCGGGAAAAAATCGAAGAAGAACTGGCCCGCTTGCAAAAACATTACCTGAATCCCATCCTCCACGCCCGGGTGGAACTCATCGGCACCGAGCACCACCGGCTGGGAACTTTTGAAATCCACCTGGTGGCCAGTGTGCCCGGAGACACCCTCACCGTCATCCGCCAGGGCGAGTATGTCCTGCCGTTGATCGTGGAGGCCCTGGACGTCCTGGACCGGCGTCTGGAGGAGCACTCCCATATCCAGCAGCAGAAGGTCAAGGTCCACGAGGAGTTCGCCCAACGCGGCAAGGTGCTGCGCGTATTTCCGGAAAAGGACTTCGGCTTCCTCGAAACCCCGGACGGCCTGGAGGTCTATTTCCACGCCAATGCCGTGAAAAAAGGCAAGTTCACTTCCCTCACCCCGGGACAAGCGGTAAAATTTGCCATGGAAGAGGGAGAAAAAGGCCCCCAGGCCACCTGGGTGCGGGGGGAATGAGGGGGGATGAAGATGAAATTGAGGGGATGGCCGGGGGACCACAGGTACCCCGGCCCTC
>JACQYN010000138.1 GCA_016208235.1 Deltaproteobacteria bacterium | reverse complement strand
CTGCGGCCCAGACGGCGTTGGGCACGGTGGTGGTCTTTGCCTCCGACCGCATGGGCGAAGGCGACCCGGAGTTGGGGGCTATCCTCATGCGGGCCTTCGGCCAGACCCTGGTGCAGATGGAAGTGCCCAAGAAATTGCTCTTCTATAACCGCGGCGTTTTTCTCACCCTCAATGATTCCCCGGTGCTCGCCGAACTTAAAGGGCTGGAGGAGATGGGGGTGGAACTCCTGGTCTGCGGCACCTGCCTGGACTTCTATAAAGTCAAGGAGCGCCTGGCCGCGGGCAAGGTCTCCAATATGTTCACCATCCTGGAGTCCCAGATGCAGGCGGGGCGAATCATCAGGCCGTAAATAGTGAGCAGTGAGCTATAAGCATTTGCCAAAAGTTTCTTCCTTTTATCACCTCTCCCCTCAGAGGGGTAAAAGCGTTAACCTTAAAAAAATATTTGTCATTCTGAACGGAGCGAAGCGGAGTGAAGAATCTCGTTTTTTCCATAACATTTGGGATTCTTCGCTGCGCTCAGAATGACAATATGAGCCTTAGATTAGTGCTTATTCCAGAGGGGGAGAGGGTTAAGGGATTAAGAAACAACTTTTGGCAACGAGTATATAAGCAGTGAGCAGTCCCTCACGGACCTTCGGCCACCCATAAATTTTGAAAGTCGGGCGGGCGTCCCCGCCCGCCATCATCACCTGGTGAGCGGTGCGCACCCTCCATTAACTGACTCCTAATCCTCGATCCCTAACCCTAAATGTAAGGGGTTGGGGGAGGGGGTTTGGGGAAGGGGGCTGGCCCCCTCCCCTAAATCATTTCTCCCGCCTCACAACGCCCGCATAAAGGCCGTCAAGTCTTTCTTCTCCTGGGCGCTCAGCTTGGTCCCGGTCACCAGGTTGAAAAATTCCACTGTGTCTTCCAGGGTGAGCAGGCGGCCGTCATGGAGGTAAGGGGGCGAGTCCTTGATGCCCCGCAAGGGGAAGGTCTTGATGGGCCCGTCCGCGGAGGCCATGCGGCCGTTGACCATCTTGGGCTTGAAAAACCGCTCGGCTTTGAGGTTGTGCATCAGGTTGTCGGTGTAGTAAGGCGGCACATGGCAGGCGGCGCAGCGGCCTTTGCCGAAGAAGACGTCCTGGCCCCGCAGTTCCTCTCCCGTGGCCTTTTTGGGGTCCAGCCTGCCAAACAGATCCAGTTTGGGAGCCGGGGGAAAGTCCAGAAGCGCCTGGAACTCGGCCATGAAATGCACCTGGCTGCCCCGCTCCAGGATATTGACCCCTTTCTTGGTGGCGATCACCGGATCGCCGTCGAAGTAGGCGGCCCGCTGTTCGAATTCCGTAAAATCCTCCACTGATTTCAAGGCCCGCTGGGAGCCGAAGAGGCGCTGGATATTCACTCCCCTTAAAGTGGGGGTGTCGATGCGGTGGCGGAACTCCTGGGGCCGGATGTCCCCCACCAGGTGGGTGGCGGCGTTGGTATGGCCGTTGGCGTGGCAATCAAAGCAGGATACACCCTGGCTGGGGAGCTCCGAGCGGCGGTCGTCCGTCTGGTTGAACTGCTGCTGCATAAAAGGGGTGACTAGGAGCCGCAGCCCCTCCAGTTGCTTGGGGTTGAGGATGCCGTTGAAGAGGTCCTGGTGATTCATGATGGTCACCAACTGGCCCTTGGACGCGTCGCCCAGGTCGGGCCTGGTGGTCAGGTAGATGGCGTCGCCCAGGTCGGGCCTGGTGGTCAGGTAGATGGGCGGGGGGAACTCCGGGAGAAATTGGTCCGGGAGGTCAAAATCCAGGTCGAAGCGGGTGAGGTCCCGGCCCGTTTGCTTTTTGATTTCGTTAATATGGAATTTGGGGAAGAGCATGCCCCCTTCCGGGTGGTTGGGGTGGGGGAGCGGCAGGAACCCCGCGGGGAACAGGTCCTTCTCCTTGATCTGTTCCGGGGTCAGGGCCGCGAGTTGTTCCCAGGTCATGCCTGCAGGCAGCTTGACCCGCACGCCTTCCTGGACGGCTTTGCCCCGGGACATGGTCACCCCCTGGGCTGGGCGGTTGCTCAGGTCATAACGCATCGTCAGCAGTTCCTGTTGACGCTTCATGATTCCGGGTTTGGCCGCCTTCATCCGGGTGAGAATGGTGGCAAAGTCTTCTTTGATGACCACCGGCGCATAACTGGAGGGCTTCTTTTCTTTACCTTCCGGGCTGGAGGCCATTCCCAGGACCAGACCCGCGCCAAATATTGTTAAAAGTGTGATCCAACCGATTTTTCTTAATTTTCCCGTCATGATTTGACCTCCTCCAAATCGGGGCGTTTCTGCCTTAAAGCAATGGCAACGTTCCTCCTCAAAAATAAGCATCATTATGGGTGGGGCAAGAGGTCCAAGCCAAGTGAAGGAGAGAGTAAGAGGAAGGCGGTTAAATTTCTTTATTTTTGGTCCAGATAGGCCTTAAGCGAATCCGATCCTTTATTCTGAAAGAACTGCCCGATTTCCTTAAAACCTGCAGCCAACAATTTCCTGGTCTCCGGGTATTTCCGGGCCCAGCCGGGTCCGGCCTCCCCCCAATGGACGCGGTTCTCCACTTCCCTTGGGGATTTCTCCCAGGTTTTCAGGGCCAGGAGCAGGGCCCGGAGGTCCCGGCCCCGGACGCGGTGGCGCAAGGTCTCGGTTCCGGCCAGAGCGTCCAGAAGGTAATCCTCCCCCCGGTCCCGGCCCAGGCGGTGGAGGGCCGCACGCCGGAGCAGGCAGGGGTAGCAATAGCCGCACTCACCCCCGGCGCGCCCCCGCCAGCGGGAGGCCACGGGCCGGGCGCAGGAACTGCTCTGGCGAGCCAGTTTCTCCAATAGTTCCGGGTTGCGGCAGTGGCTGAGCAATTCTCCTTTAGTGAAATGCTGATAAGGGTTGGTCAGGAGATGCTTGATCCCCGCGTCCCGCCACAGCCGGGTAATCTGCTCCAGGAAATAGGGGTGGGTGGTGCGGGTGGTATACGAGCCCAGGCGATTCAGGGTCAAAGGGGGATTGAGGCTGACCCAGCCGTTTTCGGGCAGGAGGAGGGGCGTATCCGGACCGAAGGCCGCGGCCGCGGTCAACCCCAGGGCCAGAAAAAGGAGAGAGCGGCTCCTTAGGGTCAGCTCCGGGGCCTCCGGGAATTGCACCCTCAGGTTCAGGTGCTCTACTCTTTCCGGGCCGTAGTGGGCGGTTAGGGCCCCGGCCAGGGTCTGCTGCGTGGCGGCCAACTGGCCATAGTCATGATGGCTCACCAGGAGGAGGCGGCGGCCGCCTTCCAAATGGTCGATGGCCCCCGCCAGGGAGTCCAGGCCGCCGGAGAACAGGGCCACCGCGTCGGGCTGCCAGGATTGTTCCCACTTGCCGACAAATCCTAGATCGAGGCGGGAATCTCTGAACTTTATGGTCCAAAGGTCGCCGGTGAGGAAATTTAAGACCCGGGCAAATTGGGGGGAAAGCCTGGCCCATTCCGGGGTGGCGGGCAGATGCAGGACAATCTCCCGGGTCCAGGCGTCCGGCTGTACTTTCCGGGGCAGGAGCTTGTCCCCGGCCCACACCCCCAGGGCCGCCAGGAGAAACGCGGCCACCGCCGGGGGCGGCGGGGACGGGAAGACAAAAAAGTCCAGATTGTGGTGCAGGGGATAGCCGCTGACCCCCGGCTCACCCAGGTGGATGACGGCTTTCATTCCCGGCGGGGCCCGGCGTTTTTCTCCTGGAGCCCGCAGGTATAGATGGTTAGCCGTATTCTCTTTAATCTGATCAGCCCGCGTTGAGAAGTTCAAAGTTCCTGTAGGGTACGCCCTGCGCACCAGTTAAGTTGCCGACCTTTCATAATTTACGGGTGAGCCGACGGCTCACAGGCTGGAAAGCCTGTGCTACCACTTATGAGTAAGCAAAAAGCCCATGAAGGACTGTAGAAGATTATTCCAGGAGACGCTGCAGCATTTTTTCCATAGATAGAGTAACCCAATTCCATCCCGCCAGACCCCGCCACTGCTCCGGGGGCGGCGGCTCTTCCCGCCCCTCCATTGCCCCGGTCTTGACGATCCAACTCCGGAGACCATCCAGACCCTTTTGCCAATGGCCGTAGCTGCGGCTGGCCGCCTCCAGGGGTTCCCCCAGGTCCAGGATCAGGCGTTGATATAATGCCTCGGCCAAAAATTGAGTCACCACTTGAGTGGGTTCAGCCTGTTCCGAAACCCCAAAACCATGAAGAACCGCGGCCAGGGAAGAGCAGGCCACCGCGCCTTCCAGGCTGCCGTCAGTCTCCATCAAAGCCCCGGCCAGCGCCGGTGCGGCAATATCTTTAGATTGCCCGGTTTCCTCAGTTATCCCCCAGGCAGCCAGAGCCGCGTCCCAACCTTGGGAAGCCACCTCGCCGACAAAGGCCCCCAAATTCTGCCCCGCTTTCCGGGTCAGCCGGAAACCCGCCAGGAGACCTTGATTTCCGGGCTCGGCGTCACCCTCCAGGGCCGCGAGATAGCGGGCCACCACCTCCCGGGCCTCCAGACCCGTTCCTCCTTCCGGGGCCAGATAGCGGGTGGCCGCGCCCTTGGCCCGCCGCCATAACCAGGTGGTCGGCGCCCGCCGCGCGCTAAAACTGAAAACTGAAAACTGACCCCTCCCCCAACCACCCTACCACATCTTCTAATCCCTCGCCAAACGTTTCAGGCGGGTGTAGCGGTCCCAGGAGAATTGGGGCCAGCAGGGGAAGAGGGAATTGTTGTGGAATAAGGGGTCGCTCAGGAGGTCGTAGCGGGAGGTCGCCACAGCTTGGGGCCACAAGGCAGTGCCGGGGATGGGGGAGTATTGGGTCAGAACCGGGGTTGCCCCCAGTTCTTTGACCCGGCGGATGGAGTTGATCACTTCTTCCTCCTCCTGGTGGGGCAGGCCGATGAGGAGGTAAACGCCGATTTCCTCCCCCGGGAATCCCGCTTCCTGGAGATTGGCCATGGCTTCCTCCAATTCTCCGGTCTGGATTTTATGATCCAGGCGGTCCGGCCCCAACGCGGTGGTCTCCACCCCCAGGCGCAGGGTGGCGAATTGGGAGCGTTTCAGCCATCCGGCCACCTCCGGGGTAATAAGGCGGGTATGCAGACCGTTGGGGGTGTGGAAGCGGAAAGATATGCTCTTTCTCGCCAGTTCTTCCAGGATGACCAGCAAATGGTTGGCCGCGTCCAGGAGCAGGGCGTCGTCATAGAAAGCCACATCCCTGAAACCCAGGCGCTCCTGCCAATATAACAATTCCTCCACCACCGCCCCAGGCGGGCGGCGCTGGTAGCGGGGCTGGAGCAGGCGGGAGGCGCAATAGGAGCAATCCAGGGGGCAGCCCCGGGAGGTGAGGATGGGAAGGTAAGGGAGATGGGAGAGAAGGTGGAAGGCCGGGTAGAGGAGGGAAGCAAAATCATCGGGCGGCTGTGGGGTTGGGGAAAGGAGACCCGCGGCCGCCAGATGGTTGACCATGGCCTCCTCGCCAGGGCCGGTGATAACCAGGTCCGCGCCGCTGTGCCGCCGGGCGTGCTCCGGGCAGAGGGTGGCGTAAATACCCCCGAGAATCACCGGGGTTTCCGGAAATTGCTCCCGGGC
This sequence comes from Deltaproteobacteria bacterium, assembly GCA_016208235.1. Lineage (GTDB taxonomy): Bacteria > Desulfobacterota > Desulfobaccia > Desulfobaccales > 0-14-0-80-60-11 > SURF-52. The sequence goes on along the minus strand of JACQYN010000138.1, from coordinate 6,435 downwards.
CAGGCGGATGGCGGCCTGTACCCCCGGATACCAGTAAGTCATGAGGGAGGTGACAAGGATGGCGTCCGGCGTCTGCGGCAATGCCGCCAGGCGCGCCTGAAAATCCGCTTCACTGATGCCGTAACGGCCGTAGCGCCGGGGGATGCCTTGCAGCGTCGGCGGGGTGGGCAGAATCTCCTTGGGGTATCTTCCGGCCCCGAAGGCCCCGGGACGTGCATGGGGGGTATCCAGGCAATCCAGGAGGTGGACTTCACATCCCTGACCCGCGAGAAAGGAGGCCAGGTACAGCAGGCCCAGGGGCCGGGCAAAAAAATCGTAGGCCGCGAAATCGTAAATCCAGGGATTGATGAGGAGCAGGACCGGACTTGTTCCCATCCTTAAGACGCCTTAATTTGTTGCCGGTCCTTTTTTTTCCCGCCCGCGGCCCCCTGGCGGCAGGCCCGGAGCATCTCCCAGAGGCGCCGGGTGTCGGCATTTCCTGGGGAAATCTCCATTTCCAGAAAATTCCGGCTCTTGCCGGTCAATTTCACCGGCTCGGCCAGCCTGAGGCCCGGGACCCAGATGATCCGTCCCTCGCTGAGCACCAGGGGGATATAAGCCCGCAGCCAGCGGGGGATTTTGTTGTCCACCAAAAAGTCCTGCAGTTTCCTAGCCCCCGGCGCGCCTGTGGCCCAGAAACGGTCTCCCGGCTGGAAATAGCGGATTTCTATGGGAAATTCCACGCGGTCCCGGTCCAACCAAACGAGATGCGTTTCCTGGGGCCGGGGAGCCTCCGGGAGATAGGCCTGGCTGGTTAAACGCCAGTTCCAACCCCCGGCTTCGAAAAGGCCGGGGCAGGAAGGCAACGTGCCGCTATCCCGGGGTGGAGCCGGAAGGCGGCGGAAAATGTGCAATTCGGCGCCCGCCCGGGCCACCCGGCAGGTCCCCAGGGAAACCTGGCCGCCGCTTTTCCAAGCCTGGGCCAGGTCCAGGACCCCACCCACCTGGGCGGTGCTTAAGGGGTATTCCTCTAAAATTTTTTGCAAAACGGAGCGCAGCACCAGTTTCTGGAGAGCCACCGGCAATTGCAAAAATTTTGGCAGGTGAAGGCGGTAAAAGTCAGGGGCCAAAGCCTCCCCCACCTCCGCCCAGGCCCGGGCGACCTCCGGGGCCAAAACGCGCTCTTCCTCTTGCAGCAAGGCCTGGGCCCGCCAGACGGCTTCCCGGATGCGGGGGTTATACTGCCGCAACTGGGGCAGCAGGTCCAGGCGTAGCCGGTTGCGCAGGTAGTCCCGCTGGAGATTGCTGGGGTCCTGGCAGTAAGAGAATGATTCCCGCTGCAGCCAGGCCAGGATTACTTCCTTGCCCACAGCCAGCAGGGGCCGCACCAGGCCCTCCGGGGTGGCGGGCGGCATTCCCGCCAGGCCCTCCGGGCCTGCGCCCCGGAGGAGGCGGAGGAAGAACAGCTCCACCTGGTCGTCGGCGGTGTGACCCAGGGCCAGTTTTTGAAAGGTGTAACGGCAGCAAGTATCTTTAAGGAACTGGAGCCGGAGCCGCCGGGCCGCCATCTGCAAGGAGATCTTCTCCCGGCGGGCCAGCTCCCGAGTATCACCTTCGCCCAGAAAAACGGGGAGAGACAGGCTTTCAGCCAAAGCGGCCACAAATTCCGCCTCCTCCCGGGACTCCCGGCCCCGGAGGCCGTGGTCAAAATGGGCTACCCCCAGCTCTAGGTTTAATTCGGGGATCAGGCGGTGCAGAAGGCGCAAGAGGGCCACCGAATCCGGGCCCCCGGAAACGGCCACCAGCACTCGGTCCCCGTCGGCGAACAGGTTCTCTTGACGCGCGTACCGGGCCACCCACTGCGGCAAGTCGGCAATGGCCGCGGCGTCCTCCATCAAGGGGGGAATCACGCGGCCCCGGTATGGCAAAGTTGGGTTACTGCCTCCAGAATGGCTTCTTTGGAGAAAGGTTTGGCCAGGAACCGGTCCACCAGTCCCGGGTCCCCGCCTGCCTCCGGGAATGGGGGGAGTTCGGAGGAAATGAGGAGGATGCGGACCTTCGGCATGGACTCTTTCAGCCGCCGGGCCACCTCCAACCCGTTATGATGGGGGAGATGATAATCCACCACTGCCGCCTGATAGCCCCGGCTGCGGCAGGCGGCCTCGATCTCCGCGTCACTCCCCGCCAGGGAGGTAATCCGGTAGCCGGCCCGGTCCAGAATAGCCACCAGGGCTTCCCGGGTGCCGGAGTCGTCATCGATTACCAAAATTCGCAGATTCATGCCGTCCATGAGCAAGTAAGGGTAATTAGAGGTCAGGAGGCCGCAGCTCTATCTTCCTCGGTTTTTCCAGGTTTGCCCCCGGCATGGGAGGTGGGGAAAGCCAGATGAAACCGGCTCCCCTGGCCAGGCTGGCTTTTCACCCAGATGCGGCCGTGGTTGGCCTCCGCCAGGGTCTTACAAATATAGAGGCCCAGCCCGGAGCTGCCGCTCTTTTGAGGGCGCAGGCGATATTTCTCGAAGAGGTGCTCCTGCTCCTCGGGTTTCAGGCCGCAGCCGGTATCGGCCACGATGATTTCCACTGCCTGGGGTTCGGACCCGGAGAGAATCCGGGCCTCCACCTTAATTTCCCCGCCCTCCGGGGTGGCTGCCAGAGCGTTGACCAGGAGATTGGACAATACCCTCTCCAAGGAGTGCTCATCCACCAGCAAGGGCGGTAAATCCGCAGCCAGGGACGCGGACAGGGCCACTCCCTGGTGTTGGGCCACGGGGCTGAAATGATTCAGGAGGCGGTGAATGACGAAACCCGGGGGCACCGCCTCCGGGCGCAGGGCCAGGCTGCCGGCTTCGAACCGGCTTAAATCCAGGACATTGTGGAGATGCAACAGCAGGCCCTCACTCCGCTGGATAATCCCCTGGAGCTTGTAATGGATCATGGGGGGCAGAGTTTCATCCTCCAACGCCTCGATGGTCAGGCGCACCCCGGTCAGGGGGGCCTTGATGTCGTGGACGATCATGGCCAGAAAATCGGCATTGGCCGCTACCCGGTCCCGCTCCTCCTTGAGAAGGCGGGTCTTTTCCCGGAGGGACCGGGTCATGGTGTTGAAGGATTCCGCCAGCTCTCCCAACTCATCCCGGCTGGTCACCGGGATGTCTCCGGCCAACTCCTCCTGGGCCGCCTGGCGGGTGCCTTCGCTCAGGTGGGCGATCTGGCCGCGCATACCCCAGGAAAGCCAGACGCTGAGAAGCGCGCCGATCAAAGCGCTGGCTCCCCCCACCCCGAAGATCACCAGTTTCAGGGCCTGCAGGCTGGCGTCCATCTCCCGACGGTTCACCCCCACCACGATGAGGTTTTCCCAAGGCTTTACGTCTTCTTCTTCCAGAGGCAAGTAGAACAAGGTGTAGTCTTGGTCTCCCATCTTCAGACTCTGGACCCGGGTGGGAGGAGCGGAGCCGGCCGCAGCCAGTTCTTTGCTCCGCCGGATCTCGTTGAGCGCGGTTTCCGGCAGATTTTTGAACGAGTTGACCACCAGGCGGTTGGCAAAGAAGATGGCCACTTGGGCGCCGGGGCGGGACAGCGACTCTACAAAGCCCCGGTCTACCAACAACCCGGTGAGCATCACCCCCACCACCTTGTCCTCAAAAAGAATCGGGGAAGTGGCGCTGAGCACAATGGAGTCCTTCCACTGGGTCATGCGCACCGCGTCTTTGCCTTTAAGCGCGGCCCGCACCAAGGGGTTGCTGGAGATATTCACCCCGATGGCTTCCGGATCGTGGGCCCGTGCCTGTATTATTCCTTTGGAATCGGTGATGGTGAGGACATGGAGGCCGGTGGCCTTCATCATGGGGTTAGCCAGACGGCGCAGGTTTTCACCATCTCCCGCGGCCAGGAGTTCCCCGTAGCTGGGATTGTCGGCCAGCAAATTGGCGGCCTGGGCCACTCGCTGTATCTTTCCCAAGTACTCCGCCAGCACCAGGCGGGCCGTTAGTTCCACCCGCTCGCCGTGCCACTCCAGGATCCGCTGAGCTGCCAGGTATTGCATCACCAAAAGCAGACCCACCAGGGCCACCAGCAGGGAAAGGAGGTTGACCCCCAGAAGCTTGAAACCGACTTTACTCCGCATTGCCATTACTTAAACCATAGCATATTCCGGCAGATTGGGAAATGCCCCAGGGAGAAGTTGGCGGCTCTGGAAAGGTTTTCCTGCAGGAGGGACCGGAGATAAGAAATGGGGAAAAGGTGAAAAGGGAAAAAGGAGAAAATTTCCCTCTTTCCTTTTTACCCCAATTTAATCCCCTCGCTATCTCCCGGAATCACTAGGCTTATCTCTAAGCCTTCCAGTGTTATTGACCCAGCAGAAAAGAGGCGATCAGACGGTAGGCCGGCATGAGGAACAGCCCCATAATCCCGGTGTAAAATAGAGCCAGAATGAGGATGAAGCCCACCGGTTCCAGGTATGCATAAAGGCGCGCCAAGTTCCGGGGCAGCAAAATCGAGAGGATATGGGAGCCATCCAGGGGGGGATGGGAATGAGGTTGAACAGGGCCAGGAAGATGTTGATTTGGACTCCCCAGAGGGCCATTTTCATGAGACCCAGGTTAACGGGGCCCAGGCGCAGGAGATAGGAGAAGAGCACGGCCAGGGCCAGGTTGCTCAAGGGCCCCGCGGCGCTCACGGTGATTTCCCCCCAGCGGTAATTCCGGAAATTGAGGGGGTTGACAGGCACCGGCCTGGCCCAGCCGAAAAGGATAGGTGAGCCGGTTGCCAGAAGCAGCAGAGGCAGCAGGATACTGCCGATGGGATCAATATGGGGTATGGGGTTCAGGGTCAGACGCCCCAGGAGGCGGGCCGTGGAATCACCGTTGCGCAACGCCACATACCCGTGGGCCACCTCGTGAACCACGATGGAAAAAAGGAGCACCACGGCCATCAGGGCCATTTCCAGGAGGTGGGGAAAACTGAACTGAGGCATGTCAGACTTCCCGGAGCAAGGCTTCCCCGGCTTGCTGCAATTGGGTCAGGGCCTCAGGGGAAGAGGCCTCCAGGTAGAAGCGCACCACCGGTTCGGTGCCGGAGGGCCGGAAACAGACCCAACTGCCGTCCTCCAGGATGAACTTATGGCCGTCGATGGTTACGTGCTGGGCTACGGCCAGACCGGCAAACCGGGCCGGGGGGTTCTTAAGGCGCTCCAGGAGCCGCTCTTTGGTTTCCGGGGACAGGGAGAGATTGACCCGGCGGTTATGCACCGGCCCTACCCGGGCAAATAACTCTTCCAGGAGCTGGGGCAGGTCTTTGCCTTTCCGGGCCACCATTTCCGCCACCAGGAGGTCGGCCAGGATGCCGTCTTTTTCGGGCAGGTGGTTTTTCATGGAGAAGCCTTCGCTCTCCTCCCCCACCAGCACCGCCTGATCGTTGAGGATGTATTCCCCCAGATACTTGAACCCCACCTTGGTTTCATAAACCTTGCGGCCATGCCTGGCGGCCACCCGGTCAATCAGGTGGGTTGTGGCTACACTGCGGGCCACGCCTCCCTCCCAGCCCCGGGTCTCGATGAGATAGTCCAATAGCAGGGCCAGGATTTCATTGGCTTCATGGTATTCGCCCCGGGAGTCCATGACCCCGAAGCGGTCCGCGTCCGCGTCCGTGGCCAGCCCCAAATGAGACTTGCTGGCAGGGATCCGGGCGGCCAGCTCTCCCAGGAATTCCGCGGACGGCTCCGGGCGGTGGCCGCCGAAAAGAGCGTCCCGGTAGCCGTGGAGCAACTCCACTTCCACACCCGCTTCCCGTAAAAAGGCATCCAGATAATCCCGGCCGGTGCCGTACAATACGTCCACCACCACCCGCAAACCGGCCTTCTTCAGGACTTCCACGTCCAGCAGGCTGCGGAGATGCTGGAAATATCCGGGCCGGGGGTCGATGTCGGTGACCAACCCCTGGGACCGGGCCTGGTTCAGGGGCATGAGCTTGACTTCTCCGGGAGTCAGCTTGTTGGCCCGGGCCTCGATGGGCTTGGTGACCGTCTCCGGGGCCGGACCGCCGCTGGCCGGAGAGAACTTGACGCCGTTGTACTCCGGGGGGTTATGGCTGGCGGTGATGTTGATGCCGCCGGCCCGCTTCCCCTCCCGGATGGCGAAACTCACCACCGGGGTAGGGCAATCCCGGTTGGTGAAATAACAGGGAATGCCGTTACCCGCCATCACTTCCGCGGCGGTGGCGGCAAAGGCCTCGGACAGGAAACGGGTGTCGTAGCCGATGACCACGCCCTGTGGCGCCATGCCAGCATCTTTAAGATAGTCGGCAATGGCCTGGCAGACCAGACGGGCATTGGCAAACGTAAAATCCTCGGCAATGATCCCCCGCCACCCGGAGGTGCCGAATTTGATCGCGGTCATGGTGGGAACCTCTGATACTAAGGGGAGCGCTGGCGCAAATGGGTTTTCAGTTTTCAGTTTTCAGT